>DASUMX010000313.1:0-5321 GCA_036277455.1 Thermoleophilia bacterium | reverse complement strand
GACGCAAGGACTGGGGGCACTTCCACGAGCATCTCTCGCATTTCCCCGACGTCGAGATGACCGACGAGACCGGCGAGATCGCGATGCTGGCCCTGCAGGGCAAGACGTCCCGGGACATCCTGGGTGGCCTGATCGAGAGTGGGGCGCTGCCGGAGCCGTTGCGCAACAGGCTGAGCGTGGCGACACTGCGTCTGGGTGACGACCACCCCGTGGAAGCGCGCATCGCCCGCACTGGCTACACCGGCGAACCGGTCGCCTTCGAGCTCTTCGTGCCGGCGCACGACGGGCCGGCCCTCTGGGACACGCTGGTCGGGAAGGGCGCCGTGCCCGTCGGGCTCGGCGCCCGCGACACCCTGCGGCTTGAGGCCGGCCTGCCTCTCTACGGCCACGAGCTGGGCGCGGACCCACAAGGCCGTGAGATCCCCATCTTCAGCTGTCCGCTGGCAGCGTTCGCCGTCAGCTTCTCGCCATTGAAGGGCGACTTCATCGGCCGGCAAGCGCTCGAGCGCCAGCAGAAGGCCTACGCGCACATCCTGCAGCGCGACTACTCGCACCTGGAGGATCTGCCGCGGCTCACGCGGCCGGTCGCCGTGACCGGCCGCGGCATCGCCCGCGAGGGCGCCCCCGTCCACGCCGACGCCGCCGACCGCTTCGGCGGCGAGAGCTTCCTCGGCTGGGTCACCAGCGGCACCGCCGTCCCCTACTGGGGCGTCGGCGGCGAAGGCCTCTGCTCGCTGCAGACAGAAGAGCACGAACTGCGCTCCATCGCTCTCGCCTACCTCGACAGCCGCGCGCTCGAGGACGACGAGGTCGAGGTCGACGTGCGCGGCCGTCGCGTCCCCGGGCTCGTGGTGCCTCACCACCTGCGCAGCGACGCACCGCCGTGCGCCCGCGCGATCATCTGGGACCACGTCCCGCAGCTCACCGACCTCGAGGGCGGGGAGGCCGGCGAGAAGGCGCTGCGCCTCCTCGCCAAGGCGATCGGCAATCACGAGTGGCGTCAGCACGAGTGCATCGACCTCATCCCCAGCGAGATGACCGCCTCACCGGCGGCACGCCTGCTCAGCATCTCCGATCCGTCGGGCCGCTACGCGGAGCACAAGAAAGCCGCGGCCTTCTACGACGCCGACGTCTTCTACTATCAAGGCACGAGCTTCATCCACGAGGTGGAGCGGCTGCTGGTGGGTGAGTTCCGCGCCTACCTCGGCTGTCCGGAGGTCGAGACACGCACGGTCAGCGGCCAGATGGCCAACACGGCGGTCTTCAGTGCCCTGGTCGACTACCTCAACCGCGCCGACCGCAAGGCCGAGCCGCGACGCATCGCCAAGGTCCTCAACAACCACATCGGCAAAGGCGGCCACCTGAGCGCGCAACCCATGGGGGCGCTGCGCGACTACGTGGCCCACGACCCGCGCACCGAGCTGCCGGCGGTCGTCGATATCCCCGTCCTGCGCGACAACCCCTACAAGGCGGACGTAGCGGCGCTCCTCGACGTGATCGAACAGGAGCGCCCCGAACTCATCATCCTCGGCAAGAGCATGGTGCTGCACCCCGAGCCCGTGTACGAGGTGCGCCAGTTCCTGGACTCGGTCGGCATCCCGGCCGTGCTGATGTACGACATGGCCCACGTGCTCGGCCTCGCCGGCCCTCACTTCCAGGAGCCGTTCGTGGAGGGCGCCGACATCGTCACCGGCTCGACGCACAAGACGTTCTTCGGCACGCAGCGCGGCGTCGTCGCGGCGCGCTGGGTCGAGGCCGACGAGAAGTACGACCTCTGGGAGGCGATCGAGCGGCGCACGTTCCCCGGCTCGGTCAGCAACCACCACCTCGGGACCCTGCTCGGCCTGCTCATGGCCGCGTTCGAGATGAACCACTTCAAGGACGCCTGGCAGCATGCCGTGATCGCCAACGCCAAGGCGTTCGCCCTGGCGCTGCACGACGCCGGTCTCGACGTCGCCGGCGACCCCGCCGTGCAGTACACCGAGACGCACCAGGTCGTGGTGCGGGTCGGGTACGGGCAAGGTCCCGAGGTCGCCGGCCGGCTCGAGGACAGCGGCATCATCGTCAACTATCAGGCAGCGCCCGACGAGGAGGGATTCACCGCCGCGGGCGCCCTGCGCCTCGGCGTGGCCGAGATGACGCGCTTCGGCATGGGTCCGGCGGAGTTCGCCGAGGTCGCCCGCCTGATGGCAGCGGTGGTGCTGGGGGGCCGCGGCGTCGCCGCCGAGGTCCGCGCCCTGCGCGAGCCCTTCACGGAGATGGGCTACTGCTTCAAGGGTCCGGAGTTCGAACCGCTGCTGCGGCGACTGCACGATCTGATCTGAGCGACGGAGCCCGGATGAGGAACCCAGGCGTGGCCCCAGATCGGCCGTCAGGACGGCCACCCGGCGAGCAGGACGGCGCGCCCGACCGTCCGACGGCGATGGACAACGCCACGGGCAAGCGCATCCTGGCGCTGATCCGGGAGGGCGATTACGCGCACCCCGGCGAAGAGGCCGCCAACGAGCTGCTCTTCGCCGGGTTGCGACCCGACCCGCGCCGCCGCGTCCTGGACGCCGGCTGCGGCGGCGCCGGCACGGCCGCCTGGGTGCAGGAGCGTGGGCTTGGGGCGGCGACCGGCATCGAGATCGACGCCGCGACCGCCCGCCTCGCGCGCGAGCGACATCCGGAGGTGACGGTAGTCCGGGGCGACCTGCAGCAAGCCGGCGCGGCGCTGAGCGGCCCCTTCGACCTCATCTACGCCATGACCGCGGTCTACGCAGCGCCCGACCAGGCGGCCGTGTTCCGCGAGCTCGGCGCGCTGGCTGCACCCGGGGCCGAGCTGCGCCTGCTGGAGTACGCCGACCCCAACGGCCTCTTCGCCGCTGCCGCCGGCAGGAGCGCCAGCCGTGGCTGGTGGCATCCGCTCGCCCCGCGCCACGTGCCGGAGATCCTCACGGCCGCCGGCTGGACCTCGGTCTCGGTGCGCGACCTCCATCCGGAGTTCGTGCACTGGTACCACGACCTGTGCCTGCGCATCGCCGCGAAGCGCGACGAGATCGCGCGGGTCTTTGGCGACGAGTGGTACGCGTTCGTCGCCCGCGAGTACGCCGGCATCCTTGGGATGATCCGTGCCGGCGAGCTCGGCGGCGTGCTCGTCCGCGCGCGGCGCAAGCCCTGACGCCCGACTCCGTAGCTCTCCGGCCGGCCGGCGAGGCTACCGCGGCACGACGTCGTACCGCAGCCAGAGCGCGTCGTCGTCCAGCCGCTCAAGCTCGCGAAGCTTGAGAGCCACCACGTCGCCGGGACCGGCGTCGGGAGCCCTCATGAGCCAGTGGTGGCTCTCGCCCCCGACGAGTCGGGGCTCGACGACCACGCTGACCTCGTTGACGAGCCCGCGCCGCACCAACGCCCCGATGAGCGCCCCGCCGGCGTCCACGCGCACCGTCTTGACGTCGTGCTCGTCCGCGAGCGTCTCGAGAGCGCGGCGCAGGTCGACGCGCTCGTCCCCAGTGACGATCGCGGCAACGCCGTCGGCCTGCAGCAGGTCGAGATGCGCAGCCGGCGTCCGCCCCGCGCAGAGCGCGATCACATCCCTCCAGTAGGGCTGGTCGCGCAGCTGGCTCAGCCCGGGCAGCCGGCCGCGCGAGTCGACCGCGGCCAGCAGGGGTGCGTCCGGCGATGCTCCTCCACCGCTGTGCCCGGCTTCACCGGGTTGCAGTGCGAAAGGCTCGGCCGCGCCGCCCAACTCCGGCATGCCGGCCAGCAACGTCTCGCTGCCCACGAGGGTGCAGTCCTCGTGCCACGTCCCCGCCAGTGTGTAGAACCTGCCCATGTCGACATCGAGGCCGTCCATGCGGGCATCCAGACTCATCTCGTTGTGGATGACGACGTGTGGCAGCATGCTGTCGCTCCTTGCGCGTGAGATGTCGAGTGGTCCGGACTCTATCCCACCGACCGGACGCGGGAAGGGCGCACACCGGGGTGCCGTTCGGTGCATGAGGAAGGCGCCCAGAGACAGAGAGAGGGCCGGGGAGGCATCGCCTCCCCGGCCCTCTCCCGGCTCCCTCGAACGTTGACCCCGCTTCGTCGGTCATCGTGCGGTGTGCCTCACGGCGCCCCGCACGTTAGCCCGCCTGCGGGCGCTAGTGTGAGGTGCCGCTACGCCGCACCCCACGTTGACCCCGCTTCGTCGGTCAATCGGCGTCGATCTCCTCGTCGGTCGCGCCGCTCTCGCTGACGACCATACGGGCGATGGCGCTCACGACGTCACCCTCGCGCATGTTCATCACCCTGACGCCCTGCGTGGCCCGTCCGTGCCGGCTGATGCCGTCGGCGCGCACGCGGATCATGACGCCGTCGCGGCTCTGCAGCATGATCTCGTGGTTCTCGCGCACGACTTTGACGCCGACGAGGTAGCCCTTGCGGTCGGTCAGCGCGACCGTCCGCACGCCGAGGCCGCCGCGGCCGGTGATGCGATACTCGCTGATCGGCGTTCGTTTGCCGAATCCGTTCTCCGTGATCACGAAGAGGTCGCTGTCGTCGCGGGCGATGTCCATGCTGATCACTTCGTCGCCCTTGCGCAGACGCATGCCGTGGACTCCCGAGGCGCTGCGGCCGGTGGGGCGGACGTCGCTCTCGTGGAAGCGGATGGCCTGGCCGAGCCGGCTGATCATCATGACGTCGTCGTCACCCGAGGTGTGGCGCACGGCCAGCAGCTCGTCGTCCTCGCGGATCTTGATGGCGATGATGCCGTCGGCCTTGAGCTTGGTGTTGTAGGAGGCGAACAGCGTCTTCTTCACTATGCCCCTGCGCGTGCCGAGGATGAGGTACTTGCCCTCGCTCTCGTCGAAGTTGCGCGTGTTGATGACGGCGCAGATCTTCTCGTCCTGGCGCAGCGGCAGCAGGTTGACGATGTGCTTGCCCTTGGCGTTGCGCCCGGCCAGCGGAAGCTCGTGCACTTTGAGCCGGTACACCTTGCCCACACTCGTGAAGAAGAGCAGGAAGTTGTGGGTGCTCGTGATGAACAGGTGCTCGACCTCGTCCTCTTCCTTGAGGTCCATACCGGCGACACCGATGCCGCCGCGCTTCTGCTGGCGGTACGTGGCGACGGGCAGCCGCTTGACGTAGCCGGTCTTGGTGATGGTGATCGCCATCTGCTCTTCGGCGATGAGGTCCTCGAGGTCGATCTCGCCCTCGTCGGGGACGATCTCGGTGCGCCGGTCGTCGTTGTAGAGGCGCCGGATCTCGAGCAACTCGCCCTTGATGACGCCGAGGACGGCGCTCTCGTCGCCGAGCAGATCGCGCAGTTCCTTGATGCGCGCCAGGAGGCCGGCGTGCTC
>DASUMX010000312.1:0-6817 GCA_036277455.1 Thermoleophilia bacterium | reverse complement strand
GGGGAGTCCGGGGCCACCGGTGAGGACGAGGACGAGGAGGCCTACGTCGTCGCCCACCAGGTCGACCTCGAGCGCTGGGTGCGTGACGTGATCGCCGAGGAGCTGCCGGTCAAGATCCTCTGCGCCGACGACTGCCGCGGTCTGTGCCCCGTCTGCGGGGCCGACCTGAACGCGGATCCCGGGCATGTGCACGAGGAAGCGTGACCCGCGGCCGTATGGTACAGTCCCTTGTCTGATTCACCCGAGGAGAAGAAGTCATGCCCGTACCCAAGAAGAAGACCTCCCAGCGGCGCCGCGACCAGCGCCGGTCGCAGCAGAAGCTCAGCGTGGAGACCGCGAGCGTCTGCCCGCAGTGCAAGAGCCCCAAGCTCCCGCATCGCGCCTGCCCCAAGTGCGGCACGTACAAGGGCCGCGAGGTCGTCGTCCTCGAAGCTGACTAATGCCCGTAGGGCCACGCAGTGCACGGAGCCCTATTGAGCGGCCGCCGGCCCGAAGGGCCCCGCGGCGGCCGGACTGACCGACCCGGCGGGGCTGAGCGGTGACTCGATCGCTCTACATCGCTTCTACGCAAGGTAGCGGCGGCAAGACCACCATCGCCGTCGGCCTCTGCATGGCCCTGCGCGAGCGCGGCCTCGACGCCGGGTACTTCAAGCCGGTGGGCACGCTGGCGGCGCACGCCGACGGAGTCCTGCTCGACGAGGACGCCGAGTTCGTCGCAGAGGTGCTCGAGCTCGAGGACGACCTCACCGACATCTGCCCGGTCGTCCTCGACGAGGACGCTCTGCACGACGTGCTGAGCGGCACCGAGGTCGACGCGATGAGCCGCGTCAAGGCCGCCTACGAGCGCATCCGTGCCGGCAGGGACATCGTCGTCTGCGAGGGCCTCGGCGAGATCTGGCAGGGGCGCTTTCTGCGTACCAGCGGCGCCGAGGTCGTGGCCGAGCTCGACCTCGGCACCCTGCTCGTGGCCAAGTTCGCCGGCGCGCGCCTGCTCGACGACATCATCTACGTCAAGGACGCCCTCAAGCAGCACCTCCTGGGCGTCCTCTTCAACATGGTGCCCGAGTCTCGTCTCGCGCTGGTGCGCGACGAGTACACGCGCTTCCTCGCCAAGAACAGCGTCGAGAGCTACGGGGCGCTGGTCTCCAGCGCCATGCTCTCCGCCGTGTCCGTGGCCGAGATCGTCGAGGCGCTGGACGGCACCTACGTGTGTGGCGAGCGCTACAGCCAGCGCCTGGTCGAGACCTACATGATCGGCGCGATGAGCTCCGAGCACGCGCTCCGCTACTTCCAGCTGACGCCGAACAAAGTGGTCATCGTCGGCGGCGACCGAGCCGAGATCGTGCTCGCCGCCCTCGACACGCCCACCGTCGCCGTGGTGCTCACCGGCAACTACGTCCCCAGCCCCGCGGTGATCGAGCGGGCTGAGGAGCGCGGCGTACCGCTGGTGTCGGTCGAGACCGACACGGTCTCCGCCGCGGACGGCATGCGCCGCCTGTTCGGCCGCCTGCGCGTCAGGGAGCGCTCCAAGATCGAGCTCATCGCCCGCCTCATCGACGAGTCGGTCGACGTCGACCGGCTGGTCCGCGACCTGCAGGCATGAGGGGCTCAAGGAACCGTCCGTACACGTCGCCGCACTGGGTGACCGACGCGTGGAGCGCCGTCACCGACGACCGTGTCGTCCGCGTGGTCGTCGACGCGGCCGGCGGGGACAACGCGCCGGGCGAGATCGTCAAGGGCGCGCTCGACGCCTGCGGCCCCCAGCTGAACGTCATCCTCGTCGGCGACGAGCCGCGCGTGCGCGCGCTGCTGCCGGAGGGCGTGCAGCACGTCAGCGTCGTGCACGCCCCGGACGTGATCGGCTACCACGAGGAGCCGGCGACCGCGGCCCGCGCCAGGACCGGCTCCAGCATCGTCGTCGGCCTCAAGATGGTCCACAACGGCGAGGCCGAAGCTTTCGTGAGCGCCGGCAACACCGGCGCGGTGGTCGCGGCGAGCGTGCTGTACGTGCGCCGCATCCCCGGCGTGAAGCGGCCGGCAATCTGCACCATCATGCCGGCCATGCCCGCGCCGGTGGCGTTTCTGGACGTCGGCGCCAACGCCGAGGTCCGCGCGGAGTTCCTCCGCCAGTTCGCGATCATGGGCCAGGCGTTCGCGCGCGAGGTCATGGGCATCCCCGAGCCGACCATCGGCCTGCTGAGCATCGGCGAGGAGCCGACCAAGGGTACCCCCGACGTGATCGAGGCGCACCAGCTCATCGCCGGCGACCACCGCATCTCGCACTTCTACGGCAACATCGAGGGCCGGGACATCATGAACCGGCTCGTCGACGTGATCGTCACCGACGGCTTCACCGGCAATGTGGGTCTCAAGACGATCGAGGGGTCGGCCAGGGCCATCCTCGGCGCCCTCAAGGCCACCGTCATGGTCAGCGCCAAGACCAAGCTGGGCGGCCTGCTGCTGCAGAAGGACCTCCAGGTCCTGAAGGACGCGCTGAACCCCGAGGAGTTCGGAGGGGCGCTGCTCGTCGGCATGAACGCGCCGGTGGTGATCGCCCACGGCAACTCCAAGGCCCGAGGCATCGCCCAGGCGGTCCGCATGGGGCGGCGCGGCGCGGTCAGCGACCTGCTGCCCACGATCGCCCGGGAGCTTGGGACGCAGACCGCCGCGGTGTAGACTCTCCCAAACTCGCCCGGAGGTTCACTGCATGACCCGTGAAGAGGTGTTCGAGCACGTGAAGGGGATCCTCGTCGAGACCCTGAGCGTCGACGAAGAAAAGGTCACCATGGATGCCCGTTTCCAGGAAGACCTCGAGACCGATTCCCTCGACCTGGTCGAGCTCGTCATGACCATGGAAGAGAAGTTCGGTATCAAGATCACCGACGAAGAGGCCGCCGACATCAAGACCGTCGGCGACGCGGTCGACTTCGTCATGACGCGGGTGGACGCCTAGCCGCGCCGATCCCCCCAGGGGGACCGACGAGGGGGTGTCTCCTGCAGGCAGGAGGCGTCCCCTCGTCGTCGTTGGAGCACCTACCTTGACGCAACGACTCCTCACGCTCGCCCAGCAGCTGGACCAGGCGACCCTGCGCCAGGTGTTCACGCACACCTCGTGGGCGCCGGACCGGGTGCACTCGTACGAGCGGCTCGAGTTCCTCGGCGACAGCGTGCTGAGTCTCTGCATCACCACCGAGCTGTACCGGCGCTTCCCGGAGTTCGCCGAGGGGCACCTGGCGCGGCTGCGGGCCTACATCGTCAGCCGCGCCACCTGCGCGCGCGTGGCCGCCAAGCTCGGCCTCGGCAAGCTGCTGCGCCAGTATGCCGGCCAGGGCGGGGAGGGCGGCGACGCCGCCCAGCTGCAGACCAACCAGAACGTGCTCGCCGACCTCACGGAGTCGCTCATCGGCGCCGTCTACCTCACCTTCGGCTACGAGGCCGTGCGGCCGGCGGTCATCGAGGTGTTCGAGGAGCACATCGTCTTCGCGGAGAGCAGCTACATCGACCACAAGACGGAGCTGCAGGAGTTTCTCGCGCGCGGCGGGCAGTCGGTCGCCTACAAGGTGCTCGGCTTCAGCGGGCCCCCGCACAACCGGGAGTTCGAGATCGAGGCGGTCGTCGACGGCGACTCCCTGGGGCGCGGGTTCGGGACGAGCAAGAAGCGCGCCGAGCAGGAGGCCGCCGCCGAGGCGCTGCACGAGCTGCAGACGCACGCCCGCAAGACCGCGCGCAAGGCTCGCCTCCGCGGGAGCCGCTCGCGACGCCCGCAGGCGTCGGAGACCGGTGCCGCAGACATCCCCGAGGCCCCTCCGGTCGCGGAGGCCGCCCCGGTCGGGGAGGCCGCGCCGCACGAGGCCGACGCCTCGGCGGCGGGTCCCGCCGGGGCCACCGAGGTCGGCTGAGGTGTACCTCAAGGCGCTGCGCCTCAAGGGATTCAAGTCGTTCCCCAAACAGACCGAGCTCCTCTTCGAGCCCGGCGTGGGCGTCATCATCGGACCCAACGGGAGCGGCAAGAGCAATCTCGCCGACGCGGTCATCTGGGCGCTCGGCGAGCAGAGCCCCACCACGGTGCGCGGCTCGTCCATGCAGGACGTCATCTTCGCCGGCAGCGACGGCCGCCGCGCGAGCGGCGCCGCCGAGGTGGAGCTCACCTTCGACAACGCCGACGGCGCCCTGCCGCTGCCCACGGCCGAGGTGAGCGTCATGCGCCGCGTGGCGCGCGACGGCTCGTCGCAGTACTCCATCAACCAGTCCGCGTGCCGTCTCACCGACGTCGTCGAACTGCTCGCCCAGGTCGGTCTCGGCAAGGAACTGCACTCCATCATCGGCCAGGGCAAAGTGGAGTCGTTCCTGGCCGGCAAGCCGGAGGACCGGCGCAGCCAGATCGAAGAGGCCGCCGGCCTTGGCGCCTACAAGCGGCGCCGTGAGCGCGCGGAGCTCAAGCTCCGCGAGGTACGCCGCAATCTCGAACGGGCGCTGCTCCTCGAACGCGAGGTGGGATCGCAGCTGGCGCCGCTGCGCCGTCAGGCGACGGCGGCCGAGCAGCTGCGCACCGTGGAGAGTGAGATCGCCGAGGCCAGGGGGCGTCTGCTCACCGGCGACCTGCTCGCGCTCGACGCGGATCTGCAGGCACGGCGCGACGACCTCGCCGCCATCGACGCGGAGCGGGCGACGCACGAGCAGGGGCTCGCCCGCGTCGCCGCCGCCCGGGCGCGCGAGGAGGAGGCGTTCGCGCGCAAGCTGGCGGAGCGCGAGCGCAGCGCTCGTCGTCTGCTGCGCGCGCGCGTGCTCGACGGACGGCTCGAGAGCGTGCGGCGCCTCGCCGAGCAGCGCCGGCACCTGCTGGACGAGGTGGAGCGGGCGGCGACGGCGGAGCGCGAGCGCCTGGTCGCCGAGCTCGCCGGGCGACCGGAGGAGCGCGACGACGACGCGTGGCCGCAGGAGGAGCGCCGCCTGGCGGGCGAGCTCGAGGCGGCCGAGACCGAGTACGCGGGCGCGGCGGCCGAGCTCGAGGCCGCGCGGGCCGCGTCGACCGAGCGGCGGGTCGCGCTCGACCGGCTCGCCGTCGAACGCGAGAGCGCGCTGTCCACGGCGGCGCGGCTCGAGCGCCGCGGTGAGGCGCTCGGCGGCGAACAGGAGCGCCTCGCGGCGCAGCACGAGGCGATGAGCGCGGAAGTCACCGGCAAGGCCGGTGAGGAGCGCGAGGCCGCGGAGGCGGAGGCGGCGGCCCGCGAGCAGCTGCGTACCACCGAGGCGGCCGCGGCCGCGGCGGCGGCCGCCGTGGCCGACGCGGCCCGCGACGTCACGACCGCGGAGGACGCGCACCGCGCGACGCTCATGGAGCGGCGCGCGCTGGAGGCCGAGGCCGACCACCTGCGCGCCGCGCTGCTCGACATGGAGGACGTCGGCGGCGAGGTCCTTGAGGTGGCCGGCGAGTTCCCGGGCACGGTCTCGCTCGCCGGCAGCGTCTCGTGCGAGCCGGGGTACGAGCGTGCTCTGGCCGCAGCGCTCGCGCAGCTCTCCGGTGCGCTGGCCGTGCCGGCGGGGGTCGACCAGTGGTCGCTGCTCGACGCGCTCAAGCGCGCCGGCATCGGTCTCGTCAGGCTCGTCGTGCCGGCGCGCAGGAGGCCGTCCACGGCCTTCCCCGGCGCCGCCCCGCTCGCCGACAAGGTGAGCTTCGGCGACCAGGGCCTCGAGGGCGCTCTGGCCGACGTCGTCATCGTCGACGACCTGCGTGCGGTGCCGGCCGAGTTCACAGGTCTGGCGGTCACCCGGGCGGGCGAGTACTACCGCCCGGCCGACGGCCAGATCGGGCTTGCCGGAGGAGTCCCCGCCGCGCTTCTGCTCGAGCGTCGCGCCTCACTGGAGCGGCTGGGCGAGAAGCTCGCCGCGGTGTCGGCGCGGGAGGCCCGCGAGGAGGCCGCCGTGCAGCTGGCCGTGAGCCGCCTGACTGCGGCGCGCGAGGCCGGGGACGCGACGGCGGCGGCCGACCGCGAGGCGCGCATCGCGGCGGAGACGGCGGAGCGCGCGCTGGCCCAGGTACGCTCCCGCCGCCGCGACCTCGAGGACCACCTGCAGCGTGACCGGCGCGCCGTGGAGGGCATCGCCGCCGAGCTGGCCGAGGCGGCCTCCAGCAAGGAGGCCGCGGACGCGACGGCGGCGAACGCGCTGCTGCAGTCCGAGCAGCTGCGCCCGGCCGTGGAAGAGGCCGAGGCGGCTCTGCACCGGTCCGAGGCCGCGCATTCGGCCGCACTCGCCCTCGTGACCCGGCGTCGCGTGGAGCTCGAGGAGCGCCGCGCCGCCGCCGCGCGCGTGGCCGAGCAGCGCGAGGCCGCCCGCCGCCGCGCCGCCGCCGACCGCGAGCGCCTGGAAGAGCTCGAGCGGCGCCTCGCCGGCATCCCAGACGTGCGCGCCGCCTGCGCGACGGTGGAGGCGCGCACCGGCGCACTCCGGGCGCACTCCACGCGCCTGATCGCCCAGCTCGACGTGGGCGATGAGGAGGGCGCCGGCCTGGAGCGCGGGGAGCTTCGCAAGCTGGCCGACGACGAGGCGCAGCTGCGCCGCGGGCTGGAGAACGCCGGCGAGCGGCGCACGACCATCCAGGTCGCGCTCGCCCGCCTCGAGGACCGCCGCACCGAGCTCGCCGCCAGCCTCGAAGAGGTGAGCGAGCGGATCGACCAGGCGGGGTTCGCGCCGCCGGCGGACGCCGCCGAGGAGACCGGCCTACGGGAACGCGTCGAGCGCCTGTCGCGTCGCCGCGAGCGCATCGGACCGGTCAACCCGCTCGCCGAGGCCGAGTGCGCGGAGCTCTCGGAGCGCG
>DASUMX010000311.1:0-6959 GCA_036277455.1 Thermoleophilia bacterium | reverse complement strand
GCTGGGCCAGTAGTGGCCGCTGCCGGCGCCGCCGTCGCCGTCGACCTCGGCGGGGAGGGGGTACCGGCCGCTGTGCTCGGCGGCGTAGTCCTCGACGTACTGGCGGATGAGGTTGATGCCCTCTTCGCCGCGGTGGTCGTACGCGAGCTTGATGGACCGCGGCATGCCACCGGTCAGGACGACCGTGCGACCGTCGCCGAGGTAGCCGGTCAGTCGGTAGCGCCGCCGCGTGCCGCTGATCCAATACTGGTAGTGTCCGCGCCCGGTTCCCGCGCTGAGCCGGGCGCCCGTCCAGGGATCGAACGGCCAGGCGGAGCCGCCGAGGTGGCCGTAGCGGACCGTGGACTTCGCCGGGTACGCGAAGTAGCGCGCCGCGCCCTCGCGGTCGATCAGGCCGCGGAGCACGAGGAGAGACTGGCGCATCTGGGCGTCGGGGGAGGCGGCGCGGGCCGGCGCGGCAGCGCCCGCGCCGAGACAGACCGTCGCGAGCAGCGTCGCGCCGAGGATGAGCGTGCGTCGGAACATGTGCGTCGTGGTCACCCCTTTCGACTCCAGTGTGGCCGCGGGCACGGGACCGGTCAAGCGCGCCACCTTCATGGGGCGGTCTGCTGATACGATTCGCGGCGGGCGCCGCGGGGCCTTTCCGGCCGGTGCGGCGCGACTCGTCGCACAAGGAGCTGCCGGTGGAAGCGAAGGTCCCGACCCGCATGGGCGATGGCTTCATGGTCGAGCTGACGCGCAGCGAGCTGCGCGCGGACATCGAGACAGCCACCCAGGAGGCGGCGCGCAAGGCCAAGGTGCCGCCGCTCGCCCCCGACGAGCTCGACCACCTCCTCGACATCTACGCCTCTCGTGCCGCCTTCACCGCCGTCGACATCGGCGACCAGGTCGTCCTCAGCTGCGACGGCGGCGGCAGCAAGATGACGGGAACCGACCTCCTCGACCTGCTCGAGAGCGAGCAGCGCCTGGGCCAGGACATCCTCGAGCTCTGGCACATCGAGTACAGCTACAAGGCGATCAAGACGATCCTTCCGTTCCAGCAGCAGGTGATGCAGAACGTGCAGCTGATGTGCACGGCGCCGGTGCAGTACGGGGCGCAGCCCAACCTCGCCTTCTACAGCAAGCCCGACGGGCCGGCGGACAACTGGTTCGAGCTGCTGCCGCGCGGGGACATCGCCGGCGCCCGCGCGGCCATCGACGAGGCCATGGACCACGCCACCAAGGACTTCATCTACGTGGGCGAGGGGATGCTCGACGCCGGCGCCGACGGCATGGACTTCGACACCACCGGCGGCGCCGGCGACGCCGACTTCTTCAGCACCCTGCGAGCGGTACGACATCTGCGGGGCAAGTATCCCGACGCCGGCATCGAGGTCGGCATGGCCGGCGAGTTCGTCATCGGCGTCCACGGCGAGCTCGAGTGGGAGGGCCGGCGGCTCGCCGGCCTCTGGCCCAGGGACCAGCTCGAGGTGTGCCAGGACGCCGGCGCCACCATCTTCGGGCCGGCGGTCAACATCCGCACCGGCAAGAGCTGCGCCTGGAACGCGGCGTACTCCATCACGGTGACGAAGCCGTGCATGGACGTCGCCCGCATCCCCGTGCACCCCAACGTGGGCGAGGGCGTCGGCGGCGTGCCGGTGAACGGCTACCCGCCCGAGGACGCGGCGTCGCGGGCGGCCAAGGCGCACGTCGACATCCTTCGTTGCGACGGGTTGTAGGTGGGCTCGGGTGACTCCAGAGGCATGGACGTCACCCACGCGCTCGCCGCGGGCATGGGCGGGATGCGCACGGCCGGAGACCTGGTCGCGCGCATGCAGATGGCCCGCGGGATGCGCCTCCCGGACGCGAAAGCCTACGTCGCGGACAAGCTGGGCTGCACGGTCCGCGATCTCAGCGACAGCTACGCGATGGAGCAGATCCGCGGCGAGAAGGGCCTGGGGCGGATCCTCGACCACTCCAACCTGCACCCGGGCGAGCCCAACGCGATGACGGCGAAGTTCAGGATCGCCGAGCTGCTGGGCGTGCCGATCAGCTCGGTGGAGCGTTTTCGGGAGCTGGCGGGGCTGTAGGAGCCTCGTCGGCGGCCGCGAGGGGCGCTGCGTCGGCGCGGGCGACGAACCAGGCGACCATCGCGGCGGCCGCTCCGATGGGGACCAGCAGGACCCCGACGAGGGTGGTGAGGTAGAGCCCGAGGCCGGGGTCGAAGAAGGCGATCTGCGACGCGGCGTCCTGGGCCACGGCGAAGACGCCGGCGCCACATGCCGCAACTGCCAGGCCGAGAAGCCAGGAGAGGCGCCGCGGCCGCGTCAGCGTCACCGCGGCGCCGAGCGCCACGGCGGTCAGCGCGAGCGCGAGGGCCGGCGCCCCCCACTGCGTCTGCAGCACGCCGTTGATGTCCCCGGACGACGACAGGCTGTAGTTCACGTCGCCCAGCAGGTCCTCATTGGCCCAAGGCAGGAACACCGCGATGACCAGGACGGCGCCGGCGAGAAGGGTCAGGATCCCGTCGCCGACCCAGTCGCGGCGCAGCAGTCGAGGCTGTCGTAGGCGGCTCGGGCGTCCCATGTCCCCAGTATCGCCCGCCCGACCCTCTTCCTGAACGTGCCGAGGAGCGCTCGAGGGTGCGGCGAAGCGTGCCGATAGGGAAGCCATCGACCAGGGAGGACCTCACCGATGAAGCGACTCACGAGCATCCTGCTCGTCGCGCTGCTGGCGTTCGGCGCCGCCGGAGCGCTCGCCGGCTGCGGCCTGCGGGAGGAAGCCGCGGAGAAGACGACCGGGCAGATCGACGTCGCCAGGGACGCGACCCTCAAGGCGCAGCTGATGATGATCAAGACGGGCATCCAGGCGTTCGCCGTCACCAACGGCGCAGCGCCGCCCGACGCCTCCCAGGCGACGCTCGGCGGCGTGGTCAGCCCGTGGCCCACCAACCCCTTCAGCAACGCGCCGATGAAGCCGGGGGAAGGCGTGGGCGACTACGTCTACGCGCCGGGAGCCGGCGCCTCGTACACCCTCACCGTCAATCTCTCCGACGGGAGCACGTACACGGCGCCGTGACGTGAGCGCGCCGGCCGCAGGCTCAGGCGCCGATGAGCTTCTTGACGCAGGTGGCCCGCCTGCTCGGCCGGCCGGTCCTCGCCTCCGCGTCGTCGGCGCTCCCCATCGCCCTTAGCGCCGCGTTGACTCCCAGCCAGCGCAGCGGCTCGGGCTCCCAGAGCCTGGAGCGGTGGTCGACCCACGGCAGCCCCGTGAGCTCGGACTCCTGCCCGAGGATCAGGTCGCGCAGGGTACGGCCGGCGAGGTTGGTCGTCGAGACGCCGTCCCCGACGTAGGCGCCCGCCCAGGCCATGCCGGTGGCGCGGTCCAGGCCGACCGAGGTGTACCAGTCGCGCGCCGCCGCGATCGCGCCGCCCCAGTGGTGGGTGACGGTGAAGTCGCCGATCGCCGGGAAGAGCTCGCCGAGCAGCGCGCGCAGGTGGTCGCGGACGGCAGGGTCGCGCTCGAACCGCTCGCTCAGCCGCGAGCCGAAGTGATACGGGGCGCCGCGCCCCCCGATGGCGATGCGGCCGTCCTGGGTGTGCATGGCGTAGTAGATGAGGAAGCGGAAGTCGCCGAACACCTCATGGCCGGCCCACCCGATCTCGTCCCAGAAGCTGTCGGGCAGCGGCTCGGTGCCGATCATGAGCGAGTAGATCGGCACCAGGGTCCGCTCGTGGCCGGGAAGCTCGGGCGTGAACGCCTCGGTGGCGCGCACCACGACGTCGGCGCGCACGTCGCCGTACGCGGTGGTCGCGACGTGCGGCTCGAGACGGGTGACGGGGGTGCGCTCGTAGATGGGCACCCCGAGCCCTTCCACCACGCCGGCCAGCCCGCGCGCGAGACGGGCCGGGTCGACGGCGGCGCCGTGCGGCGTGTAGCCGGCGCCGAGGCACCCGGCCACCTTGATGCGCTCGCGCATCTCGGCCGCGCCGAGCGCGACGTAGTCGTCCTCGCCGAAGCTCCAGGAGCGCTCGTACTCGACCGCTTCGCGCAGGCGGAGCAGCTGGACCGGCGTGGTCGCGAGGTCCAGCTGGCCGCCGAGGTGGAAGCGCGCGTCGATGCCCTCGTCCTGCACGACGCGCGCGATCTCGTACACCGTCCGGTGCAGCGCGCGCTGCTGGTCGATCACGGCCTGACGGCCGTGCGTCCGCGCCGCGAGCTCGCGAGAGCCGGGGAAGGTCGTGTGGCACCAGCCGCCGTTGCGCCCGGAGGCGCCGAAGCCGGCGACCTCGCGCTCCAGTACCGCGATGCGCAGGTGCGGGTCCGCCTTCTTCAGGTAGTAGGCGGTCCACAGGCCGGTGAACCCGGCGCCGACGACGGCGACGTCGACATCGGCGGGACCGGGCAGGGGGGGGCGCGGGGTGAGCTCGCCGGGGATCCCGTCGAGCCACATGCTGCGGGCGCGGTAGTCGGTCACGTTCGGGCTCCTTGGAGGGTGTCGCGATGCTACCAAACCCGGCGGGCGGCGGCGCAGTGAGGCCTACGGGACGAGCACCATCTTGCCGAGCGCCGGGCGTTCCATGATCAGGCGATGGGCTCGCGCGGCCTCGGCCAGCGGCACCTCGCGGCCGACCACGGGCTTGAGCACGCCGCTGCGCAGGCCGGCGTCCACGGCGCCGAGCGCGGCCGCCACCTCGTCGCGCCGTGCGTTGGGCGTGAGCATGCCGAGCACCGCGCCCTCGGCGTTCATGAGGTCGCGGGCATCGACCTCCACGGTGCCTCTGCTGCCCACCACCACCACGCGACCGCGCTTGGCCAGCAGCTTCAGGTCGCTGCCGAGGTTCACGTTGGCGAGGAACTCGATGATGACGTCGAATCCGGCGCCCCCGGTGAGCGCCAGCGCCGCATCGACGTGTGCCGGGTCGCCGTGGTCGAGCACCTGCGCGACGCCCTGGGCGGCGACCAGTTCGCGCCCGGCCTCGCTGCCGGCAGTCCCGGTGACCTCGAGGCCGGCGGCGACCGCCAGCTGGACGGTGGCGATGCCGACTCCGCCGCTGGCGCCGTGGACCAGGACCCGCTCGCCGTCCTTTGCGGCCGCCCGCTGGAGCAGGGCGCGGTAGGCGGTGAAGTACGGGACGCCGACCGCCGCCCCCTGTGCGTAAGAGAGGTCGTCCGGCAGCGGACGGACGGCCTCGGCCGGGCACAGCGCGTATTCCGCATACGTCCCGCTGAGCGAGTCGGTCACGTAGACGCGCTCGCCCGTGTCGACGCGGACGCCCGCCCCGTCGCAGCCGGGCGTGTAGGGCAGCGCGGGCAGGTTGCTGTAGCTGCCCGCGCGCGCGTAGGTCTCGAAGGGGTTGACCCCCGCCGCCTGGATGCGGACGAGGACCTCGCCCTCCACGGGCACGGGCTGGGGCACCTCGTCGAGGACGAGGACGTCGGGACCGCCGAACTCGTGGACGCGGACGGCGCGCACTGCCGTCACGGCACCGCGTACGTCAGCCCGTTGCTGAGGTAGCCGGTGAGCTTGTAGGCCTGACCGCCGCTGAGTTGCTCGTACACGTAATCACCCGGCGCCGTCCCGGGCGCCATGGGCTCGCCGGTGAACGGATTGGCGGGCCAGGGAGTCACGTATTGCGAGAGGCCGCCGCCCTCGACGACGTCCTGCGGCGGCGGATACAGGTTGTTGTTGTCCGCCGCCCAGGCGACGATGCCCACCTGCAGCCTGGCGATGTTGGCGACCGCCTCCTGGTCCGCGGTGGGCGAGCCGGTGGCCGACGGGCTCGGCGTGGCGGTGATGGTGGGCGACGGCGACGCGGTCGGGGTCGGCGAGGCGGTGGGTGACGGAGTCGGCGATGGGACCCCGGGGAGCAGTGTGTCGACGCGCACGAAGTACACCGGCTCGATGGTCACGTCGCCGGCCGCGAACTGCAGCCGCAGAAGGTCCTGGGCGCTCTCGTGCGTGAGCGTCCCCTGCACGGCGCCGGTCACGCCCTGCAGGCCGATGGCGGACGCCTGCACGCTCAGTTGCAGCTGGTCGTCCACGAGGTCGGCCGTGGTGGTGCCGACCTTCTCGAGCTGATCGTCGTACTGGGTGATCTGGAACTGCTCGCCGGACTGCTTGATGACGAGGCCGCCCCCGTTGCCGGACTGCGGCGACCAGTGGCCGATGAACTCCTCGCCGGCGGTGGTCGCGTCGGTGGGCCGCAGGTAGAAGTACCAGAGGGCGGCTGCGACCGCGACGACCGCGAGCACCACCAGGAGCCAGACCCACCAGGGCACGCCCCGGTCGGAGGATGGCCGCCCGTGCGTCATGAGCAGGGTGGGCTGGCTCGGCGGCGGAGGTGGAGCCTGCCCCGCCGCCGGCATGACCCGGGTGGCGCCCGTGTCGGCGCCCGCGTCGGCGCGGGGCATGACCTGCGTCTCGCCCTCGCCCGCCGCCGGCATGACCCGGG
This sequence comes from Thermoleophilia bacterium, assembly GCA_036277455.1. Lineage (GTDB taxonomy): Bacteria > Actinomycetota > Thermoleophilia > UBA2241 > UBA2241 > CAIXSE01. Next base: position 525 of record DASUMX010000311.1, on the reverse strand, counting down.
TGGCGTCGTCAGGAGGCGTCACCCGGGTCAGTTCATCGTCCTCGTCGGGCAGTCTGCCTGTGGTCTCGTCGTCCATGCTCGCCCTCCCCGCCGGGTGACGCTCGTCGGCCTTCGGTGGTTCGACTCTACTACTTTGCCCTCTTCAGGTGGTTCCCTGTTCCAGCGCCGCCCAGAGGTCGAAGAAGGTGGGGCAGGTCTTGGCCACGCACGACGGATCCTCGATCACGATCCCGGGGACGCGCAGCCCCAGCACCGAGAAGGCCATGGCGATGCGGTGGTCTCCGCGCGGGTCCACGGACGCGCCCCGGGGCGTGCAGGGGAAGACCCGCAGCCAGTCGGCGCCGGACTCCGTCCTCACCCCGGTCCGGCGCAGGTTGTCCTCCATGGCGGCGATGCGGTCGGACTCCTTGAGGCGCACGTTGCCGATGCCGGTGACCGTGACCGGCGACGTGGCCAGCGGGGCGATGGCGGCCAGCGTCATGAAGGTGTCCGGGATGTCGGCCATGTCGACGGTGAGGCCGGCCA
>DASUMX010000310.1:0-4505 GCA_036277455.1 Thermoleophilia bacterium | reverse complement strand
GATCGTGATCGAGCCGCTGCGTTCGGCCCCGACCCTGGAGGAACTGCTCGCGGAAGTGACGCAGCAGAACAAGCACACGGACCTCAACTGGCGCCCCGCGGGCGGGCTGGAGACCGGCGAGAGATGAAGTACTGGCGGCCCTGGACGCCGGCGTGCGGCGACATCGTAAGGGTCCGGGACGCGACGCAACGGCGGCGGCCGGCCCTCGTGCTGTCGCCGGCCGCCTACAGCGCCAGGGTGGGGCTCGCCCTCGTGTGTCCGATCGTCAGCGAGCCCAAGGGCTACCCCTTCGAGGTCGCGTTGCCGCCTGGACTTGCCGTGCGCGGAGTCGTCGTCGCGGACCGGGTCGCGAGCATCGACTGGCAGGCATGCGGCGCCAGGCTGGCCGGCGCGGTCGGCGACGAGGTGGTCACGGCGGTGCGTGAGCGGATCCTGCCGCTGCTCGCGGAGTGAGGGGGCCGGACCAGGCACGCCGGCCGCGTATACTCGCCCCTTCAGGGTCCGCCGGCGTGCAGCTGCCGCCGGCGGCGGGTCGTCGTCGAGGGAGGAGGCCGGCGTGGAGTACCAGACCGGCGCTGCGGCGCCGCTGCCCGAGGGCTTCCGCCGGCACGAGGAGACGCTGTTCGGCTACAGCATCGCCGTGCCGGAGCGGTTCGAGCCGCTCGGGACGACCTGCGACCCGGTCGCGCGCTCCCTGCGCGCGCTCGACGACGCGACGCTGGAGCAGGAGGCCGAGCGGCTGGCGAGCCTGCCGCAGGGCTTCTGGGATCCGCAGGCTGCGCTCACCGGCGGCGACGGCCGGCCGCGCCCGCTGCGGACCCTCGAGATGGACTGCTTCATGAGCGAACGTCCGCTGCGGCAGGACAAGGCGGCGCAGATGTGGTTCCGCATGCGCCGCATCCTCCCCGAGACGCTCGCCGAGATGGGCCTGCCCGGCTACGCTCTCGTCGACCAGTACGACACGGCGCTCGGTCCCGTCGCCGCGCTGGGGTTCGAGTTCCGCTGGGATGGGACGAAGGCGCACGCGCAGGCCGGGGACCACGCGCTCGTCGTGTGGGGGCTGACGGCGATCCAGGTGTTCCAGCTGTACTACCACTGCCCCGCGGAGGAGTGGGACGCCCGGCTGCCCGAGCTGCTGGAGATCCTCAAGACGTTCGAGCCGCTGGGCTGACCCCGGCGAGATGGAGTGAGCATGAGCGACGCGCGAAGCGGGGGCCGGCCGGAGGGGCTGCGCCGGCACGAGGAGCCGGTCTACGGATACGCGGTGACGGTGCCGGCGGTGTTCGTCGCCCTCCTCAACACCGTGGACCCGCTGGCGCGGCTCCTGCGCCGGCTCGACGACAAGGAGCTGGACGAGGAGAGCAGGCTCACCGGCAGCTGGCCCGTCGGGTTCGCCGATCCCGAGGTGGTGGACGACATCGGCGAGGGCCATCACGAGCCGCTGCGCCTGCTCGAGTTCGACGTGCTCACGCGCCCCGACCCGATGAGTGGCGCCGACATCGCGGCGATGCGCGCGGTGGTGCGCGACGCGCTGCCGGAGGCGCTCGCGTCGCGCGGCCTGGCCGGCTTCGACCTCCTCGAGGTGCGCGACGCGAGGCTCGGCCCGCTCGACGCCCTGGCGTTCGAGTACCAGTGGGCCGGGCCTCGGGAGGCCGTGGATCTGACCGACCGCGCGCTCGTGGTCTGGGCGCCGACGCCTACCGCGGTCTACCAGGTCTACTACCACTGCCCGGCCGAGGCGTGGGACGCGTGGCTGCCGGAGCTCGAAGCCATCCTCGCGTCGTTCGAGCTCGTCGAGCGGCGGCCGGAGTCCGAGGGAAGGCCGGCACCGGCGCCCGGCGAGCAGGGAGGTGCAGGATGACCCACGGGATGGACCGCGGCCGGGACCCCGGCACGAAGCCGGCGCGGCCGCCGAAAGACTTCCAGGACTACTCCGACACGCGCTTCGGCTTCAGGGTGTGGATGCCCAGGCGCTTCGAGATCCTCCCGGACACGATCGATCCGCTGGCGCGCATGATCCGCGGCCTCGACGACATGCCGGAGGAGGAACGGGCGAAGCTGCAGCCCCGGCTGCCCATCGGTTTCCTGGACCCCGAGGTCGTCGGCGAATCCGGGGACGGGGCCAGGCAGCCGCTGCGCGTGATCGAGTACGAGGCGCTCCGCGGAGGCGAGGAGCCGTTCGGCGAGGAGCGAGCCGAAGAGATGCGGGCGGAGATCAAGGTGGCCCTGCCCGAGATCCTGGCGAGCGCGCAGATGCCGGGCTACAAGTTCCTCGGGACCCGCGAGACCGCGCTCGGCCCGCTGCCGGCGCTGGCCTTCGAGTATCGCTGGGACGGCGTGCGGCCGGGCTTCTACGGTGGCGACCGCGCCCGCATCGTGTGGGCGCTGGGCCCGGCGGCCGTGTTCCACGTCTACCACCACTGCTCCGGCGAGGTGTGGGGTGCGCGCCGGTCGGAGCTCGACGCGATCCTCGCGTCGTTCGAGGTGCTGGAGCCCGGCGAAGACGACGGGGACGCTGCCGCGCGCGCTGCGGCGGTCGCGGCGTTCCAGGCGGCGAAGACGGCGGGCGACTCGACGGCGGCCGCGTTCCAGGCGGGGCAGGCCGCCTACGAAGCGGCGCAGGCGGGCGACTCGACCGTGGAGGGCGCCGGCTCGACGACCGAGTAGCCCGACGGCGGCTCAAGCACGGGCAGGGCTTGGGTGTCGTCCTACGCGCAGATCGGCGCGAAGTTGCAGTTGCGGCAGAGCCCGCTCTCGCGCCGCTCGAACGCCGCCATCTCGAGCGGGATGTTCCGCTCCGGGTCGGCCAGCAGGGCGCGCATCCGGGCGACGCCGGCGCGCACGGTCTCGGCGGCCTGCTCGCGGAAGCCGGGGGCCGCCGCCACCGGCTGCGTGCGGCCGGCGGTGACGTACTCCAGGTAGCCGCGGATCTCGAGGCTGCCGTCCGCGGCCGCCCGCGCCAGCTCCGGCAGGGTCTCGAGGGCCCACCACATCTGCAGCAGCACCTGCAGCGCCTGCGAGTCGTCCTCGCGGCCGGTCTTCCAGTCGATGACGTGCAGCACGCCGCCCTGCACGTAGGCGAGGTCGGGGGCGGCGAAGACCTTGACGCCGTCCCACACGAAGTGGGCGAAGTCGGGCACCACGACGCAGCCGTCCGGGCCGCAGGCCCCCAGGCGCTCCCAGTGCGACGTCGCCAGCAGGCCGCGCATGCTGGGGCCGGCCTTCTCGTTGAGGCGGTCGGTCTCGGGCTGCGTGTCCTGGCCCATGTAGAGCGAGCGCAGCATGGTGACCTTGTTCGGCCGGGCCTCGAAGGCGGCCCGGCCCTCCCGCGCCCGCGTCCAGAGTCGCCGCAGCGCCTCGCGTGTGCGGGCCTCCAGCGCGTCGGCCGTGGGCAGTTCCTCGCCGGCGCGCGCGGCCGCCTCGAGTTCGCGAGCGCGCACGTCGAGCTGCTGGCCCAGCAGCGCGTCCAGGGACGTCAGCTTGCCGAGCCGGTACGCCACGCGCGCCTCCGTGGGGGCGTCCTGCAGCCAGCCGTTCCACCCGAGGTAGTACGTGTAGAAGTAGCCGCGCGGGCACTGGTCGAGCTTGCGCTGCCGGCTGATCGACCAGCTGAACTCCGGATAGGGCCTGATCTCGAACGTCATGCCGCGCGCACCTCCTCCAGTGTCTCCGTCGTCTCGCTCGCCTCCTCCTCGCCGGGGACCGGGGCCAGCGCCTCGATCCACTCCATGTCCGGCCAGATGGTGTCGCCTGCCAGGCCGGTCGGCAGGGAGACGATCCACGTCACCCCGTCTGCAGGGAACAGCTGTACCGCCAAAGGCACCTCCGATGGTAGACGACAGGACGCCGGATGCCGACTCGCGCCTCCGCCCCCTCGCGCACGAGCCGCATCTCAGTGGGATGCGCAAGTATAGATGGGAGGTCGGACGAAAGAAGTGCCACGATGCGCCGCCACGCGGCCGGCTCCTCCTCGACGATCTTGGGAATCTCGCGGCCGGGCGCGGCCGGGAATGCTGTGGCCCGCACTACTCCCACCGGGAGAGCGACTGGCCCCTGCGGCGAGCACTCCGTCGCCGCGCTGTCCTCGCAGGCGCCCGCAGGGACATTGACACGCGCCCCCGGAACTGAGAGAGGTAGGGGGCAAGCGAGCCGAGGGGAGGAGCGACCTCATGCCGTTCATAGAGATCAAGCTCTGGGAGGGACGGACGCGCGAGCAGAAGGCGGAGGTGGCGCGGCGCGTCACCGAGGTGATGGTCGAGTCGGCCGGCTGCACGCCCGAATCCGTGACGATCGCGTTCGAGGACTTCGCGAGGAGCGACTGGGCGGAGCGCGGCGAGCTCTGCGACCGGTGAGCGGCGCTCCGGTGCGCCAGGCGCCGGCAGGTCGCGGATGAGGTCGGCGGTCTACGTGGGGCACGCGCGTGCCCCGTCGAACTCGGTCACCGGTCAGATCTCCAAGATCGTCCAGGTGGTCATGGAGATCGACAAGGACACCGGCGACATCGT
>DASUMX010000309.1:0-8887 GCA_036277455.1 Thermoleophilia bacterium | reverse complement strand
GCCGTGGCCATGCCGGCGGCGCGCCCGGCCTCGATGTCCACGGGGCTGTCCCCCACGTAGAGCGCGCCTTGGGCGGACGCCCCGAAGCGCTCCAGGCAGAGGTGGAGCGGCACCGGCGAGGGCTTGTGCTCCGCGGTGTCGCTCGCCGTGACCACGACCTCGAAGTGCTCGCGCAGGCCGACCGCGCGGAAGGCCATCTGCGTGGTGTCCGCGCTCTTGCTGGTCACGATGCCCAGCCGCCGGCTCGCGGCGCGCAGGCCGTCCAGGACCTCGGCGACGCCCTCGTAGCCACGGATGAGCTCGTCGTGGCGGCGGTGGTTGTACTCGCGGTAGACGTCGTACAGCTCCTGCGCGTGCTCCGCGGAGAGCCGGCGCATCTGCGCCATGAGCGGCTGCCCGACCCCGTGGAGGATGACCTCGTCGGGCAGCTCCTCGCGCAGCACGGCCCGCGTGGCGTAGCGGAACGACTCGACGATGAGCTCGACCGTGTCGACGACGGTGCCGTCGAGGTCGAACACCACGGGGTCGAACCCGGCGGCGTCAGAGTCCGGCACGGAGCCGCTCCAGATCGAGGTCCCAGCCGGCGAGCTCGGACAGCAGATTCGGGTCGAGCAGATCGTACCTGAGCGGCGTCACGGCCACCGCGCCGGAGGCGACCACGTCGAAGTCGGTGTCGACCCACTCACCGGACGCGGGGTGCTCGCACGGCAGGTAGTGCTCGCGCCGGCCGCCCGCGCCGTTCAGGACGACGTAGTCGTGCCGGCTGGCGCCGCCCAGGCGCGCCGGGCGGATGCCGGTGATGGCCGCGAGCGGGCGGTCCGGCAGGTTGATGTTGAGGATGCTGTGCCGCGGCAGGCCGCGGTCGACGACGTGCCCGACCATCGCGCGCAGCACGGGCTCGGCCTCGTCCAGCCAGCCGGGCGCGCGCTCTTCGACGGAGAACGCGAGCGCGGGGTGGCCGCGCAGGGCGGCCTCGAAGGCGGCGCCGACGGTGCCCGAGTAGGTGACGTCGGCGCCCATGTTGCCGCCGGCGTTGACCCCCGAGACGACGAGGTCGGGGACCGGGCAGCGCAGGCCCAGCAGGGCGACGCGCACGCAGTCCGACGGGGTGCCGTCGCAGGCGAGGCCGTCGTAGCCGCCGCCGAAGGCCCGCGGCTCCAGCGAGAGCGCGCGGTCGATGGTGATGCCTCGGGCGACCGCGCTCGTGTTCCTGTCGGGGGCGATCGTCGTCACCTCGCCGAGGCCGTCGAGCGCGCGGCGCAGTACGGCGATGCCCGGGGCGTCGATGCCGTCGTCGTTGGTGAGGAGGATCTGCAGCGTCACGCACCGATTCTAGCGGAAGCCGGTCTCACGTGGCCCGAGCCACGCCGCGGCGCCTCCTCGTAGCCTGTCGCGGCGACGGGCCTCCGCGGCCCGGACGGCAGGATTGGCACGGCGCCCGTCGTAGGAGAGCCGAGGCGAGGCCGGGAAGGAGCCGCGTGACACAACGGACGCACGTCTCGAGCGTGAGCGACGCCAGGCGGCTCACGCTTCGGCGCGGCGCCGTGCTCCTGGGATCCCTGGCCGCGGTCTCGGCCCTGGCCACGCTGGCCGGCCCGGGGTATCTCTGGCCGCTGTTCCTCTTCCCCCTCGTCCTGGGCGCCGTCTTCTTCTTCGAGCTCGGCAGCCTGGCCGTGACCGTGTGGCTCGGCAACTTCTTCGTCCTGTACTACAGCTTCGCGGCTCCGGCCACTCCGGAGCTCGTCCGCCAGGCTCTCCTGGGGACGGCGCTCTTCTTCCTCGCCGGGCTGTTCCTGGGGCGCGTCCAGCGCCGGCACCGCGACACCCAGCGGGAGCTCTCCGCGTCCACCCTCACGGACCGGCTGACGAGCCTCTACAACTACGGCACCTTCGTGGACTACCTTCACAACGAGGTCACCAAGATCGACCGCTACGGCGGCGAGCTGTGCCTCCTGATGCTCGACATCGACCTCTTCAAGCAGTTCAACGACCGCCACGGGCACGAGGCCGGCAACGAGCTGCTGCGCCGCCTGGGCGCCACCATCGGCACGCTGGTGCGCGACGCCGACGTGGCGGCGCGCTACGGCGGCGAGGAGTTCGCGGTGCTCATCCGCGGCGACGAGTCGCAGGGGTACGAGCTGGCGGAGAGATTGCGCCGCGCCGTGGAGACCGTGACGGTGGAGGTCCGCGGAGGGGAGCACGTGCGCACCACCATCTCGGCCGGCGTCGCGACCTACCCGGCGGGGGCGGCCGACGAGGCGGGACTGATCGAGTCGGCGGACGCCGCGCTCTACGAGAGCAAGCGGCGCGGCCGCAACCGCGTCACCATCTTCACAGGGGTCTCCGGGGAGCGCGCGCTGCCGGCGAGCCTGAGCGCCTGACGACCAGCCGGGCCGGCGCGGCGACGCGCAGCCCTCTCACTCCGGGAACGTCACCCGCGGCGGCCGCGTGTCGGCGCGGGCGAACGCCTCTCCGCAGAACAGCTCCACGCCGTTGCGGGCGAGCACGTGCTGCTGCTCGCGGTCGCGCACGCCCGTGGCGATGAGCTGGGCGCCGGTGCGGTCGGCGAAGCGCACGAGCAGCTGCACGATCTCGATCGCCGTGAGGTCGTGCTCCAGACCGGCCACCAGCGCGGGATCGAGGCACAGGAAGTCGGGGCGTGCCTCGGCGATGAGCTCGAGCGCCGTGAACTGCGCGCCCAGCCCGGAGATGCAGAGCAGGAACCCGAGGTCGCGCACGTCCGCGAGCGTGCGCAACGTGGACGCGGTGCCGTGCCTGAGGTCGCCGGCGTCGATGTCGAACACCACGTGCTGCGGCACCAGCCCCGGGTTGAGGGAGTAGAACTCGCTGACGGCCACGACCGCCGCGTTGGGCAGCTCGCCGGCGGCGCAGCCGAGGAACAGCAGGTCGTCCGGCTCGAGGCCCGTCGCCGCGCTCACCGTAGCCTCGCGCGCGACGATGCCGTACGAGGCCAGCACCTCCGAGCGGCGGGCGATGTCGAGGAGCACGTCGGGAAGCCTGAGCGGCGAGTAGAACGGGCCACGCACGCTGCTGCGGTAGCCGATCACCTCGCCCTCGGCGGGGTCCACGACAGGCTCGAACAGCGGCTCGAGATCCCCTCTCGAGACGCAGTCGGCCAGCGTCGCCTGGAGGTCCTGATCGTAGAGCGCGGCCTGTTCGTCCGCCGCCTGCATCGCCAGAGCGAGGCCGTGCTGCAGGGTCTGCTCGAACGTGAGGCCGGCGTCGGCCGCGAGCACGGCGGAGCCCACGGACGGGTGCACGCGGTCGTACACGCCCGGCGCGAGGTCGTTGAGCAGCAGGGACTGCAGCCGCTCGTAGACGCGGCGCGTCACCGCCGCGAGGTCGTCCTCGGCGATCACGGCCGCGGACCGCGGCGGGGAGAGCAGGACGATGAACGCGTCGTCGGTGAGCGTGAAGTCGCTGACGACGTCCAGCCGGCGCAGCGTGTTGCCGACCATGGACTCGAGATTGGCCGCCACCGCGTCGAGGATCTCGGAGACGATGCGCCAGCCGAACACCGGCTCGAGGCGGCCGTACCGGGCCAGGTTCACGTACAGGAGGGCGACCTGGCCCGACTTCTCGAGCTCCAGCCGGATCGAGTCGGCGACGAGGTTGAGGGACGGCAGGTGCGTGGGGCCGTCGCTGACCAGCCCTCGCAGGGTGGTCTGCGCCTTGCGCAGGGCCTCGTCGGTCGGTCGCTCCACGCGGCTCACCCCCCGATGAGTCAGGTCGCCTTCTGCGTCTCCTTGGACTTGCCCTCGCCCGCGGCCTTCTTCTCGGTCTTGGAGCCGTCGCCGCCGTCGGACGAACCTCCGCCCGCATCCGATGCGCTCGTGTCCGCGCCCGACTCCTTGGCGGCGGGGCGCTTGCCCGACCCCTTGCCGTAGTCGGTGGTGTAGAACCCGGACCCCTTGAAGTGGATGGCCACGGGGTGCAGCACCTTGCGCAGTGAGCCACCGCACTTCTCGCACTCGGTGAGCGGGTCGTCACTCATCCTCTGCATGACCTCGAACGAGTTCCCGCATTCGTCGCACTGGTACTCATAGATAGGCACGCAGAAGTCTCCCGGGCGTGGTCGCAGGGGCCTGAGTGTAGCACAGGCCGGCCGCCGCTCGCGGGCCGGCCGGCCTCACGGCGCGAACGGCGGCAGGTGGCCGGCGACGATGAGCGCCGGGTCCCAGGCGCGGATGCGCCGCCAGGAGGCGAGCAGCGCCTCCGCGTCGGGGCCGGTCGGGGCCATGGCGTCGAACTCGCCCCGGCCGGGACCGATGGTGTCGCCGCAGAGCACGACGCGCCCGCGCGCCGTGTCGGCGGCGAGGCTGATGTGCCCCGCGCAGTGGCCGGGCGTGAGCGCCCACTCGAGCCCCGGCGCCAGCTCGCCGCCGGCGCCGCTGAGGCGCTCCAGCGGGAACAGCTCGAGAAGCCCGCCGACGAGCGGCCAGTACGGCGAGGACACCTCCAGCTCGTGCAGGACGACGGGCGCCGTCACCGCGGCGCAGCCGCCGGCGTGGTCGAGGTGCGCGTGCGTGAGCACCACCAGGTCGACATCGGCGGCGGAGAGGCCGCGGGCCTCGAGCGCGCGGAGCACGGGATCGTTCTGGAGCGGCAGCCCGGGATCGACCAGGATGGTGCGCGGCCCGCGCAGCAGGACGGTGTTGGGGAAGGTCGTCATGCCGACCACCGGCCGGCGTTCGCGCAGGTCGCGGTACGCGACGAACGCCTCCGGGGAGCGGTGCTCGGGGAGCACCTCGACGGCGTCGTCCTCGACGCTGAACACGAACCGCGCCGTCGGGACGAGGAGGTCGAGCTGGTACGCCACGGGCGCGGCCTCAGACACCGTCGAGATCGCCGGCGTCGGGCTCGTCGCGCGCGTAGAGGAAGTCGACCTTGTCCAGGTTCAGGATGATGAACGGCGCCGTCTCGAGCAGGTCCTGGCTGCCCTTGCCGTAGATGCGGACCTTGGACAGGGTGAGGCGGCTGTCGCTGAACGCGCGGATGTAGTCGGAGGGACGTCGCGAGCTCGCCCGCTGGCCGACGCCGAAGTGGGCGATGCCGATGATCTTGAACTCGCCGATGTACGCCACGACCTCGAGCTCCTTGAACCCGCTGTCGGCGCGGGCCGCGTCGAACCCGCCGCGCGCGTCATCCACCATCGTCTCCTCCTCCAGTCGCGGCCGGAGCCGCTCCGGCGGCGCGGGGCGCGCCGCCCTGACCCTCGACCGCGGCGCGGTCCTCGACCGAGCAGGGAGTCCCGGCGAAGGCGCGGACCGCGCCCCGGCCGGGACGCGTGGCGAGGCGCAGGCGGCCGAGCGCCTCGCGCCGCGACTCTCCGTGCCGCGGCGCGAGCACCACACCGGCCGCGGCGCCGATCAGGCCGCCGAAGACCACGCTGCGCACCTTCCCCATGCGGGGACTATAGCCGCCCGCGGCTACTTGGTGAACACCAGGCCGCCGTCGGCGAGGCCGACCCTGATCGTGTCACCCTCGACGAACTGCCCGCGCAGCAGCGCGCTGGAGAGCGGGTTCTCCACCAGGCGCTGGATGGCGCGCTTCATCGGCCGGGCGCCGTACTCGGCGTCGTAGCCCTGCTCGGCCACGTACTCCTTGGCCTCGGCGCTCACCTCGAGCGACATGCCCTGCCCCTCCACGAGTTTCCGCAGATGGGTGAGCAGGAGGTCGACGACCTCGGTCAGCTGCTCTCTCGTGAGCGCGTCGAACACGATGACCTCGTCGATCCGGTTGAGGAACTCGGGCCGGAACGACTTGCGCAGCTCGTCGAGCAGGCGCTTCTCCATGTCCTCGTGCGTCTGTTCGCGGGTCTGTCCGCCGGCCTCGGCGGCGAACCCGAGCGGGTTCCTCCCGATGACGCTGCTGCCCAGGTTGCTGGTCATGATGACGACGGTGTTCTTGAAGTCCACGGTGCGGCCCTTGCCGTCCGTGAGCCGCCCGTCGTCGAGGATCTGCAGCAGCGCGTTGAAGACGTCCGGGTGCGCCTTCTCGATCTCGTCGAAGAGCACCACGCTGTAGGGACGACGCCGCACCGCCTCGGTGAGCTGCCCGCCCTCGTCGTAGCCGACGTAGCCGGGCGGCGCGCCGGTGAGACGGGACACGGTGTGCTTCTCCATGTACTCGCTCATATCGAGGCGCACGAGCGCCTCCTCGTCGTCGAAGAGGAACTCGGCGAGAGCACGGGCGAGCTCGGTCTTGCCGACACCGGTGGGGCCGAGGAACAGGAACGAGCCGACCGGGCGCTTGGGGTCCTTGAGACCCGCGCGCGCCCTGCGGACGGCCTCGCTCACCGCCTCGACGGCGCGGTCCTGACCGATCACGCGCCCGTGGATGTTGCTCTCCATCTCGAGGAGCTTGTCCGCCTCCTCCTGCAGCATGCGCTGCACCGGGATGCCGGTCCACTCGCTGACCAGCGCGGCGATGTCGTCGGCGTCCACCGTGGCGTCGGCGATGCCCTTGTCGGCCAGCCAGGCGTCCTTGGCACCGACGAACGTCTCCTGGATCTTGTCGCTCTGCTCCTTGAGCTGGGCGGCGCGCTCGTAGTCCTGCGCCTGGACCGCCGCCGCGCCCTCACGCGTGAGCTCCTGGAGCTTGAGCTCCATGTCGCGCAGGTCCGGCGGCAGCATCGTCGCCTCGATGCGCAGCTTGCTCGCCGCCTCGTCGAGCAGGTCGATGGCCTTGTCCGGCAGGAACCTGTCGCTGATGTAGCGGTGGCTCAGGTGCGCCGCCTCGCGCACGGCGCCGTCGGTGATCTTGACCTTGTGGTGGGCCTCGTACTTGTCGCGCAGGCCCTCGAGGATGGAGACGGTCTCCTCGACCGTCGGCTCCCCGACGAGGATCGGCTGGAAGCGGCGCTCCAGGGCCGCGTCCTTCTCGATGTGCCGGCGATACTCGTCCAGCGTGGTGGCGCCCACGCACTGGAGCTCGCCGCGGGCCAGCATCGGTTTCATCATGTTGGAGGCGTCGATGGCGCCCTCCGCGGCGCCGGCGCCCACGACGGTGTGCAGTTCGTCGATGAACAGCACGACGTCCCTGGAGCGCTGGATCTCGTCGAGCGCGCCCTTGAGGCGCTCCTCGAACTCGCCGCGGTACTTGGAGCCGGCGATCATCGCGCCGAGGTCGAGCGCGAGCACGCGCCGCCCGCGCAGGATCTCCGGCACGTCGGCGTTCACGATCTTCTGCGCCAGCCCGTCGGCGATGGCCGTCTTGCCCACGCCGGGCTCGCCGATCAGGACCGGGTTGTTCTTGGTCCTGCGGCTGAGCACCTGGATGACGCGCTTGATCTCTTCGTCGCGGCCGATCACCGGGTCGAGCTTGCCCTCGCGGGCCATCGCCGTGAGGTCGCGCGTGTACTTCTTGAGCATGCTCTCGCCGGTGGCGTTGGCCTCGTAGTCGGTGCCGGTGGCGCGCACCTGGGACATGGCGTCGCGCAGCCTCTCCTCGGTGATGCCAACGTCCCTGAGGATGGCGCTGCCGGGACCCTCGCCCTCGAGGAAGATGCCGAGCAGCAGGTGCTCGGTGCCGACGAACTCGTCGCCCATCTTCTGCGCCTCCTGGACGGCGAGGTCCAGGGCGGCCTTGGCGCGCGGCGTCATGTAGAGCATCTCGTCCGGCCCTGAGGGACCGCTCGTGCCGACCGGCTGGTTCTGCGCCATGCGGTCGGCGCGCGTCATCAGGGCGCCCTTGTCGACGCCCATGCGGTTGAGGAGCTGCTCGCAGACGCCGCCGGGCAGGCTGAGCACGCCGATGAGGAGGTGCTCGGTGCCGAGCACGTTGCGCGGGCCCCGGCGGACGACGCCCTGCGCCGTCTCGAGGGCCTCGCGCGCTCGCTCGGAGAACTTGTTCACATCCATCTGTCGATCCTTGTCTCGCTGTCGGGTTCTTCGAAGGGGTCGGGACTGCAGGGCGGCGTCGCTGCCGGGACCACCCGACCGCCGCTGCCGGCGAGCCGGCGCGCTCAGGCGTGCCGGCGGCGCCGGCCGATGTGGACGACGGCGCTGCGGCTGACCGGCACCAGCTCCATGCGGTGGGAGCGCTCGACGCGCTCCACCTCAAGGCGCATGGCCGCGGCAGCCTCGTCCAGGCGCTGCTGGAGCAGGTGCATCTGGCTGCGCATGGTCTCGAGCTGCTCCTCCATGGCCAGCACGCGCTCCACGCCGGCCAGGTTGAGCCCCAGTTCCGTGAGCTCCTGGATGCGCTGCAGCCGCTCGACGTCGCGCTCCGAGTAGCGGCGCGTCTTGCCGGCCGTGCGCTGCGGGCGCACCAGCCCGCGCCGCTCGTACAGGCGGAGCGTCTGCGGGTGCATGCCCGCGAGCTCCGCCGCCACGGAGATCATGAAGAGTGGCCTGTCGTCGTCGTGGTGCCGTCTCATGACCGGGTCTCCGCCGGGTGTCACTCAGCCGTCGAGCGCGGGTCGGGGAACGTCGCCGCAAGCTTCTCGAACAGCTGCTTCTGGTCTTTGGTCAGCTTTCCGGGGATCTGCACGCGCAGCTTGACCAGGAGGCTGCCGTGACCGCCCTTGAGCTTGGGCATGCCCTTGCCGCGCAGGCGCAGCGTGCGCCCGTCCTGGCTGCCGGCCGGCACCTTGAGCGACACGCGGCCGCCTCCGGGGGTCGGCACCTTGACGGTCGCGCCCAGCGCCGCCTCGGACACCGTCACCGGCACCTCGACGACGAGATCGTCGCCGCGGCGCTCGAACAGGTCATCGGTCTCGACGCGCACGCGCACGTAGAGGTCGCCGGCCGGGCCGCCGCGAAGGCCGGCCTCTCCCCTGCCCTTGATGCGGATCTTGCTGCCGTCCTTGACGCCCGCCGGGATCTTGACGTTGTACCGGCGGGTCTTGTTCTGCACGCCCGTG
>DASUMX010000308.1:0-6872 GCA_036277455.1 Thermoleophilia bacterium | reverse complement strand
GCTCCGGCGCGACCTCCGCCCCAGCAGCCTTGAGCAGCCGCGCCAGGTAAGCGTCGTTGAGGATGAGGACCTCGTCGCCGAGCCGGATGCGGTCAAGTCGGTAGACAAAGTCGACCAGCTCGTCGAGCTCGGCGGCGGCGGCGAAGAGGTACTCGTGGGCGGTGGGGACGAGCTCGCACTTGACCGCCGCCCACGTGACCACGGCCATCGTGCCCTGCGCCCCGGTCAGCAAGCGGAAGAAGTCGGTCTGGCCGGGCCCCTTGGGGTCGGCCTGCACGAGGCCGCCCTGCCACTGCGCCTCGAGCGACAGCGGGCCCGTGCCGGCCTCGCCGGTGAACATCACGTCGCCGTTGCCCCACACCACGCCGCAGCTGCGCAGCGGCTCGGGCAGGTGGAAGTTGTAGCGCGGGATCAGCGTCGGCTGGCGCTCGAGCAGGCTCGCGACCACGGACTTGTTCGCTCGCGGGCACAGCGGCGGCGTGACGCGCATGCCCTGCTCGGCCAGCGCGGCCTGGAGCTGCGGGTACGTGACGCCCGGCTCGATGACGGCCATCCGGTTGCGCCGGTCGACGCGCAGGATCTTGTCCATCCGGCGCAGGTCGAGCATCACCGCGCCGGGCACGCTCGGCACCGTGTCGCCGTGGAAGTGCGGGCCGCCGGAGCTGACCGGCACGAGCGGCGTCGCCGTCTGGTTGGCCCAGGCGACGACCTGCTGGACCTCCTCGGCCGAGCCGGGGCGGACGACCGCCCACGGCGTCAGACGCGGGACGAAGCTCTCGTCCTGCGCGTACTCCTCTAGGCTCGCCGGGTCGGCCGCGACGTTGTCGCGGCCGACGAGCGCGGCGAGCCCGTCGATGATCTCGTTCACGGTGCTGGACCTCCCGGGACCGTAGCTGACGCGTCGTCAGCGCCGCCGTGCGGCACTGGTGGGCGCAGTCTGGAACACTGACGCGGGTGAGAGTCAACGCTAGAGTGTGCGTATGGATCCCTTGCAGGCGCGGGACAAGACCCCAGATACCGGCGCGCAGCGCCTGATGCCGATCGGCATCTTCTCCCGCATGACGGGCCTGAGTCATCGCGCGCTGCGCCTCTATGCCGACCGCGGCCTCCTGCCGCCCGCTCACGTCGACGAGTCGACCGGCTACCGCTACTACGACGTCCATTCCATCCGCGCGGCCGAGATGATCCGCCTGCTCCGTCGGCTCGGCGTGCCTCTCGGCGAGATGCGCCTGTACATCGACGCGGCGGCCAGCGACCGGCTCGAGGAGACGCTCACCCAGCAGAAGCAGCGCCTCGAGCAGGAGCGGTCGCGCCTCGACGCGGCGCTCCGGCTCCTCGGCCGGATCGACGAGCTCGACGGCATGTTCCGGGAGGCGCCCGCCGTCGAGCTCCTCGACCTCCCTGCGGAGCGCTGCCTGCGCTGGTCGGGGGCCATGGCCCGCGCCGAGTTCCACGAGTCCTACATCGAGCTCGCGGGCGCGCTCGCAGCGCGGGCCGCCGATCTGGGGCTGAGGCCCGCCGGGCGCGAGGTCGTGCTGCTGCGCGACCCGACGGACAAGGGCCTCGCCGGCGGCGACGAGACGGTCCTGAACTACGACCTGTGTCTGCCCGTGGACGGGGATGCAGGCGAGGATGGGCGATCCGACCTGATGGAGCTCGACGGCGGCCGCTTCGCGCGCAGCGTGTTCACCGGCCTCTACGAGGACGGCTACCGCTTCGCCTACGCGCGACAGCTCGAATGGCTGGCGGACAGCGGCCGCAAGCTGCGCGGCCTGCTGCGCATGCGTTTCATCCGTGACGAGCGAGACACGGCGGATCCGGCCGACTTCGCCACCGAGCTCGTCTGGCCGGTGACCGAGCCGGTGTCCGAAGGCGCGCGGGAGCGCCGGCCGGACCTCACGCACGGCTGGCTGCGGCCGTAAGGCCGGGCGCCGGGGTGATCCTCGTCCTCCCGGCGCCCGTCTGGCGTCAGCTCAGTCGTGTCGGAGGGCGCCGGCCCTCAGCAGTACATGCCCGGGCCGAGCTCCGCATAGATCCGCGGCAGGAACTCGCGCCAGCGCGTGTACTCCTTGACGTTGTGGCGCGCCAGGCCCTGGACGGCCTCCACCGGCACGCTCACGCCCGGCGGCAGGCACAGCTCGGGCTTGGCCTCTTCGTTGAAGCGGTAGCCCATCCAGAAGCGCGTGCGGTGGATGAGGCCGCCTTCCGGAGCGTCGTAGAGCATGTGGCACATGATCGCCGGCGCGGTGATCGACTCATCGTCTTTGTCGACCGAGACGGACCAGCCCATGCCTCCCGCCATTGTCGCGGCCACCTCGCCGAACTTCTCCAGGTCGAAACCCATGTCGGCCGGCGAACGGAAGGCGATATCGATGTTCTCGTAGCCGTTGTCGCAGTTCTCCGTCACGTTGTGGACGACGCCCCAGTTCTTCTCGCGATCGGGGACGGAGTCGTCGAGGATGCGCGCCCGGTCAATCGGGCTGAGCATGATCCCGGCGTGCTGCGGCGGGTACCAGATGCGGTAGCGCAGGTCCTCGAGCGGGTGCCACGCGAACCACCAGTCGACCATGTCGGCCGTGAACTCCGGGTAATGGATGCGGTTGGCGATGTAGCCGGCCCCGTTGGGCAGGTTGCACCAGCCGATCTCCACGCCGGCCTCGAGAGCGGGTAGGTCGAGCAGACGGTTGATGTCCTCCGGGTAGAAGGCGTCGGCCGGGTCCATCGGCTCGTCCATGGTCGCGTAGTGCACGGGATCCGGCTGCGGGATCTCGTCGTAGTAGTACTTGGCGAACGGGCGCTTCTCCTCGTCAGGCGTGAGCGAGGGACGGGTGGCCTTGGTCTTGCTGAACGCCCGGTTCTCGTCGTAGGTCTTCTGCGCAGCCCACTCGGGCTTGGTCATGTCCGGCATGGTGGTCACTCCTTCGGGGGCGCGTCGTCGATGATTCGCACTTGCCTCACGTAGAGGAAGAACGACTCCGACCAGTCGGCGAACTCCAGGGCGCTCGCCGTGACGGCGTCGAAGTACTGCCTGAAGGCGCCGACCTGCTCCATGCTGTCGAGGATGAACGAGACCACGAGGTCGTACACCGGCGGGTCGACCATCTTGAAGTGGGCGCGCGCGGCCGCGTCGTTGTCGTTCACGCGCGAGCGCTTGCTCACGACGATCTTGCGGAACATGTCGTTGGCGTACGGGCTCGCCGCCAGGGCCTCATCGTGGGCCTGGCGCCACAGCCGGTGGAAGTCCTGGGGGAAGACGTCCGGGCGGCGCATGATGAACTGCATCACCTTGAGCGCGCCGTTGCCCGGCTCGCCGAGCCCCGGGTTGAAGTCCGGCTTGGGCTTGGCGACGGGGAGCTCGGTCTCCTCGGCCATGACGATGATGTTGGTCGGCTCGTCGGCGAAGAACTTGCCGTCCTGGTTGGCGCGTGAAGTGGTGACACCCTCGGGCTCGAGCGTCGCCAGCATGTCGCGGAAGCTGTCGAAGTGCAGCTCGACGACGGCGTCCCTGTCGGCGACCTTGTTCTTATGGCCGTCGGCGTCCGAGAGCACGCCGAACGCACCGTCGATCACGTGGTTCTGGATGTACTTCTCGATCTTGAAGCGCTCGAGGCGCGCCACCGTGCCGTGGTAGTGCTCGATGTAGCGGAAGTACTCGGCCCTGGTGAGTCCGGGCCGGCGGCGTGACGCCGCCATGAGCTTGATGGGCATGGACTTGCCTCCGTGGCCGGTGCGGCGCTCAGAGCGCCGGGTCGGCATCCTTGAACTCAGCCCAGATCTCGGGCAGGAGCGCCTTGAGATTGCAGTACTCGCGCACGTTGTGCTCGGCGAGGCCGTAGGGCACCTCGGCCGGCACAGACTCTCCCGGCGGGATAGCGAGCACCGGCTTGCCGTCGATGAGCTTGTAGCCCATCCAGAAGCGCGAGCGGAACTCGATGCCGCCGTCGATCTCGCGGATGAAGTGGCACATGATGGCGGGCGCCCGGATGTCGCTGGGCTTGGCGCCCTGCGCCTGGTCGAAGCCGAAGCCGCCGTACACGGCCGCGACGTTCGGGGCGTGGAAGCGGTCCATCTCAAAGCCCATCTGCTCCGGTGCGCAGAAGCTGATGTAGATGTCCTCCGCGCCCGTGCCGATGTCCTCGACCACGTGGTCGGTGCGCCCGTAGATCTTCTCCTTGGCAGGCACGCTCGGATCGCTCAGCTTCGCTCGGTTCTTCTTGCTGATGGAGATGCCGTAATGGCCCGGTGGATACCACAAGCCGTACCGCATATCGGCCATCGAGTGCCACCAGAACCACCAGTCGAGCATCTCGACGGTCACGCCCGGCATCCGGTTGTGCACGGCGAGGTACCCGCTGCCGTTGGGCATGACGCACCAGCCGGTCTCCACCTCGTGGTAGCCCGGGTCGAGCAGGTCGCTGATCCGCTCCGGCGGCAGCGCCAGGGCCGGATCGATCTGGACGTCGGGCAGGATCTGCGCGATCAAGTCGGGGTCAGGCGGCGTGAGCGAGCGGTGGTAGTACTTGGCGTAGGGCTTCGCCTCTTCCTCGGGCGTGAGCATGCGTACTGCCATCAGGCTGTCCTCCTCGGCAGAGCGTTCACGGGCGGTAATAGCGCGTGTCACGCAGGAACTCGTCGGCGGGACGCTCGAGCAGGAAGGTGCTCGCGAAGTCCACGCCGGGCTTGAAGAATGGATAGGCGGCGTAGCCGTCCTTGAAGAAGTCGTCGGTAGCCCACTCGGGCGCCGTGTACTCCGGAGGCGCCTCGATCACAGCCCTGCGCCAGGCGCTGAAGCTCGGGTACCAGAGCTCGACCACGCGGTCCCACTGGACCATCATCATGTCTTGTGGCGGCGTGGCGTCGGGGTGCCACATGCCGGGCAACGGGATGGCCGCCTGCTCGCACTTGTAGCTGAAAAAGCGCGTCAGCCCCGGCTGCTTGCACACTTCCGGGGCATGCACGTTGAGGAACCAGTCCTCCCCCTCGCTGAGCCGGACCCCGAGCGGATATCGGAACAGGATGTACCAGCGGATGCTGGCGCCCTGGGTGGAGAAGCCGTCCCAGCCGAGGAAGTCGTTGTCCGGCTGGGCCTTGACCGTGCAGGTGGCGACCGGGTTCCAGACCGGCGCAGGAGTGAAGCAGAAGGCCCCCTTGGCTCCGGGCTCCGGCATCTCCCTCCAGAAGGTCTCCGTCACGCGCCAGTTGTAGAAGCCGAGCTCGCGCGCGTCCTCGGGCGCGTGGAGCGCCACGTAGCTCTCGTGGCGCTGCAGGAAGGGACCGTACCGCCGCGAGATCTCCGAAGAGTGGGCCTCGTAGTACCAGCGCTCCATCTCGGCGATGTCATCGATGGGCAGGTCCATCATCACGATGCTCTTCAGCATGGATCCCCCTCTGCCGTGTGCGTCGACCGACACCGCGAGTGCCGTCTACTAGAGTAGTTGACAATCTGATTACGTACACTAGAGTTGCAGCCGTCAGGTGTCAATGACGTAGGGTCACATCGTGAGAGCAATCGTCATCCCAGAGCCTTCGACAACGCTGGAACTTCGCACTTGAGCGCGCCACCATCCGCGACGGCGCGCGGCCTGACGATCTCGCAGCTCGAGGCGCGCAGCGGTGTGCGGAGAAGCGTCGTCTACTACTACGTACACCTCGGCCTGCTGCCGCCGGCGCAGAAGGCGAGCCCCACACGGGCGCTCTATACGGATCGCCACCTGACGCTTCTCGCGGCTATCGCCGAACTCAAGCACGAGGGACTCAGCCTGGAGCAGATCCGGGAGCGGCTCGCCGAGCGCATCGACACGAACATCGCCGGCGAGGTCGACCTGGTCGCGGATGAGGAGCGCCGCCGCCGGGACGTGATCGTGGAGGAGGCGGCGCGGCAGTTCGCCGCCAAGGGCTACCGGCTCACGCGCATCGCAGACATCTGCGAGGCGCTCGGCATCGCTCCTCGCACGCTGTACGACCACTTCCCGACCAAGCAGGCACTCTTCGTCGCGTGCTACCACGTCTATGCGGACTGGCTGGCTGCGGACGTGGAGCCGCATGCGGAGAAGGAACGCGACCCGGCGGCGCGGCTGATCTGGCGCATGCGCGCCAGCGCGGCCATCCAGGCCTTCGGCCCGGACCTTCAGGCGCTGGCGCAGGCCGCCTCCGTGCACGACGACGGGGAGCTCCAGGAGATGACCCAGGAGACGTACCGCGTCATCACCGAGCGCGCCGAGGCCGACATCACCGCCCTCCGCGACCCGGAGACGGCGGCGCCCTGCTCGGAAGAGCTCGCGGCCATGGGCCTGCAGGGCGCGTTCGAGCGCATGCTCATGCGCGTCGCGTGGGACGACGAGTACGCTCTGCGCGACGCGATGCGGACGCAGCTCGTGCTGTACCTCGCCCTCGAGGCGGTGCTCGACGGCCGGCTGGACGTCAGCGGCCGGCTGGCGCAGGTCGAGCCGCTGCTGGACGAGGTGAGCCGGCGGCCGCTGCCCGCCCCGCCGCCGGCCTGAGACGCACGGACGGCGGGGTCCCTGGGGATCCCCGCCGCCCGCGCGTCTCCAGCTCAGTCGGTCGTCAGGCGAACGTGCCGCCGAACTCCTCGTACACCAGCGGCAACAGCGACTTGAGCCGCGTGTACTCGTGGATGTTGTGGTTGGCGAGCCCGAACACGACCGGCTCCGGCACGCGGATGCCGGGGGGCAGGAGGGGGACGGGGTGGCCGTTCAGGATCGTGTAGCCCATCCAGAACCGCGTGCGCCACTCCACGCCGCCGTCGATCTCCCGGATGAAGTGGACCATGATCGCCGGCGCGGCCGGGATCTCCGGAGGCTGGTGCTCGTTGACGCTCCACCCGAAACCGCCCACGAAGGTGCCGACGTTGG
>DASUMX010000307.1:0-15494 GCA_036277455.1 Thermoleophilia bacterium | reverse complement strand
CCCACGATGATGACCTTCATCCTGCCTCCTTCACGCCGAGTGTCTCCACCGGCGATACGCTTGGTCCTGGCTGTGGCACGCCGCGCGCACCTTTCGTCAACGCCGCTCGTCTTCGCGTGCCGCGCCCCGGCTGCAGGCCTCGATCAGCTGTACCTCCACGGACGGGTCACGAGCATGGAGACCCGTGGTCCCAGATCGTCGCGGTCGTTGCCGGCTTGAAGGGGGATGGATGCAGAGCTGCCAAACGGTCGTGGCAGGACGCGGCACTGCTCGCTACATCACATCGGATCGAGCGGACCCGGGTGCGGACGGACCCCCAGACGAGTCGCTCGGGGCGCCGGCGCAACCCAGGCACACCTCTTCGGCGCGCTCGCCGAAGCGCAGGTGGAGCATCGCTTCGCCGAGCATCATGATGTCGCCGCATCGGTCGCAGGCGCGCCACCCCCAGCGTCGCCGCAATACCTCGGCTTCGCTGCGGCGCGCTTCGCGAGGGGATATCCGCTCGTCCTCGAGCATCCGTTGGCCGGGAGGGGAGGCTGATGGGGCATGAGTGGTCATGATGTCGTCTCCCGCTCTGGTGATCGACGGTCCAGGTCGCCCACCGGCAAGGTCGTCGAGGAGAGGCTACTCGCGATGCGGAGGACTTTGACCTCGGGAAACTACGGGGTGTGCCGCTCGGGAACTACGGGGCCGCCGGCGAACGTCAGAACTCGACGAGGCCGTTCTTGATCGCGAAGTGGATCAACTCGGCGTTGGTGTGCAGGCCCAGCGTCTCCATCATCTGGTACTTGTGGAACTCGACGGTCCGTATCGAGATCGACAGGCTGGTCGCGATCTCCTTCCCCGAGCGGCCCTCTGCCAGGAGCTGAAGGACCTCGCGCTGCCGGAGCGTCAGGGAGGCGGCCGGGTCTGCGGCGTGCTCAGGCCCCAGCCTCATGGCCTCCAGGACCTCGCCCGCGAGCTGGGGGGTGAGATAGGTCTTGCCCTCGAGTGCGGCATGGAGGGCGGCGATCAACTCGACGGAGGCCGAGTGCTTCAGGACGAACCCGGAAGCGCCGGCCTCGAGCGCGCGCCGCGCGAAGGTCGCGTCCCGGTGCATCGTGAGGAACACGACGGGCACCTGATCGCCGTCGGCCCTCAGCCGGGTCAGGGCGTCGATGCCGTTGAGGTGAGGCATGGTGATGTCGGCGACGATCACGTCCGGTCGCAGCCGCGCCGCCGCCTCGACCAGCTGGCGGCCGTCTTCGACCACACCCACGAGCTCGAACTCCGGGCTGAGCAGGCTCGTCAGCGCCTCGGCGACCATCAGGTGGTCGTCGGCGAGAAGCACGCGCGGACGGCGTGATGCGCTCATTCGGAGCCTCGCTGCACGGGCACCCACGCGACGATCGTCGCGCCGCGGCCCGGGGCGGTCTCGATGTCGAGCGTCCCGTTGACCAACTGCACCCGTTCGCGCATGCTCGCCAATCCGAGCCGCATCCCCTTTCCGGGATGCTCCGCATCGAATCCGACGCCGTCGTCAGACACGGCGAGGAGCAGGCCGCCGTCCATCTGGCGAAGCGCGACGGTCGCGAGGCTCGCCTGCGCGTGGCGAGCGACGTTGTTCAGCGCTTCCTGGGCCACACGGAACAGGCACAGCGCCGCGTCCTTCGTCAAGTCGCCGGGCAGCGGACCGAGGTCCAAGGAGAGTTCCAGCTGGCTCCGCCGACCACGCCGCTCGCACTCCGCCCGCAGCGCCTCGCCCAGGCCGAGCTCCTCCAGCACCGATGGGTGCAGCTGATAGGCCAGGGAGTGGACGTCCTCGCTGAGGCGCATGAGCCCCTCGCGGATCGCCTGCATCGTCGCCGCCTGCGTCCTGTCCGCGGCCCCAAGCTCGCTGCGGCCGACATCGATCGCCAGCACGGCGAGCCGCTGGCTCACGTCGTCGTGCAGCTCGCGGGCGAGCAGCGCGCGCTCCTCCTCCTGCGCCCGGATCAGCCGGCGGCTCAGGTCGTGCAGTTCCTGCTCGGCTCGCTTGCGCTCCGTGACGTCGCGGAGCACGCCGTACGACTTGACCGTGTGCCCGTCGACGTCGCGCGCGGCGACGCGGCCGATGTGCTGGATCCACTTCTGCTCCTGGCTCGGGAGGACGAAGCGGTACTCGAGGAACAGCTGCTCCAATCGCCCGTCGTGCAGTTCCTCGCGTGCGTCCAGCACCCGCCGGCGGTCGTCAGGATGCAGGTGGTCCATCCAGAACTCCAGAGGCTGGAGCCCCCGCTCACGGTCGGGGGGCAGGCCGCAGAGATCACGGAACCGGTCGTCGATGTAGACGGCGCCGGCGCCGAAGTCCACCTCGTAGAAGGCGAGGCCGGCGAGCTCGGCTCCGGAGGCCAGCCGCGCCTCACTGGCCAGGAGCGCCTCCTCGGCCCGCTTGCGCTCGGTGATGTCGACGACCACGCCCATCAGCCGATCCAGGTCGCCGGCGGGGGTGAACCGCGGGCGTCCTGTGGATGAGATCCAGCGCACGCCGCCCTCAGCGGGCCAGATGCGGTACTCCACGTGCGTTGGATCGTCCGCGCGCGCCGGCCGCTCGATGACTTCGCGCACGAGGTCCCAGTCATCAGGATGGACCGAAGCCTGCAGACGTTCAGGGGTGATGACCTCGTCCGGCGAGAACCCGAAGATGGCACGGGCCCTCCCTGTGGCCCAGAAGACCCCTGTCGAGTAGTCGAAGGCCCACAGGCCCGCTTCCGCGGCGTCCGCCGCCAGGCTCAGGCGTTCCTCGCTCTCTCGCAGGGCTTCGTCGGCGTGCTTTCGTGCCAGCGCATTGGCGAAGACCTGCGCGACCAGCTGCAGCCGCTTCACCAGCGCGTCCGGCCAGTCGCGCTCCACCCGAGTGGTGTTGAGTCCCAGTGCCCCGATGTTCGACGTGCCCCCCACCAGCAGCGGAACGGTCAGATTCGACTTGACCCCGAACAGGCGGAGGTTGTCGCGGTCGACTGCGGCCTCGTCGGGAAGCTCCTCGAGCGAGGAGACGGCGACGCTGCGCCCGGCCAGCATCTCCCGGTGGAGCCAGGGGAAGTACTCCTGAGCGCTCATCCCTCGCATAGGAGGCAGGAGGTCCTCCTGCGAGCTGTAGAAGTGGGTGAGCTTGAGTGGGGCACCGCCTGCAGCCGTGACCTCCCACAGCGCCGAGAGGTCGACGGCCAGGACCTCGCACACGCGCCGCTGGACGTCCTCGATCTCCCGGTCCACTTGCTCAGGGGGCAAGTTGATGAAACTCGAGGAAAGGTCGAAGAGCAGCGTCTCGAACTCGAGACGGCCGCCTTCGTCCTCCGGGGAGCGCTCAGTCGCATCGACGTCGGCCATGCGACCAAGGTACATCATCGGCCCGCGATCCCCCAGCGACGCGCCCCGTAGTTTCCCGAGGTCACAGCGAGGCGTGTCCCCAGTAGTCTTCACCCCGACACCGGGACCCGCGCGATGCGCGCCATACCCCGGCCGAGGAGAGGGATCGCCCCATGCCCGAGAAGCATCTCAGCTGCGTCCTGCTCGCGGACGGTCATCAGGCGCTCTGCGAGGGCGTGCGCGGGCTGCTCGAGTCGGCGTTCGGAACGGTGGTCATGGTCGCCGACGAGACGTCGCTGCTCGAAGGGGCGCGAAGGCTGCAGCCCGAGGTGGCGGTCGTGGACCTCTCTCTGGCTCGGCACAGCGGCCTGGACTGGTTGCGGGCGCTCCGCGCACGCTGTCCCGAGGTCAAGGTGATCGTGCTCAGCGTCCACGACGAGCAGAGCGTGCGGCAAGCCGCCCTGGACGCCGGGGCCCATGCCGTCGTGCTCAAGCGCGCGATCGCGACCGACCTTCTGCCCGCCATAGCTCGCCTCAGGGCAGGCTAGCCGGCCCGTAGTTTCCCGCGACCAGGCCCGTAGTTTCCCGAGTACACAGCCCTCCGGATCAGCACTAGTCTCAGCGCGACATGTTGGGACTGTGCCCGCGCGCAGAGGCGTGCGCGCGGGCGGCGGACAGGAGGGCGTATGGACGGCAAGTGGCAGGGGTGGGCGGCGGCCGGCGCGATATTGATGGTGTTCGTCGGCGGCTTCAAGGCGATCTCCGGCTTCATCGGTCTGTTCAACGACGAGTGGCTGGTGCGCGGCTTCAACGCCTACTACTTCATCGACATCAGCGCACTCGCCTGGTGGTACCTCATCGTCGGCGTGATCCTCCTCCTTGCCGGTCTGGCCGTGATGAACGGGAAGGCCTGGGGACGCTGGGTCGGCGTGGTCGCCGCGGGCGTCGCCATCATCTCCGAACTCCTTTGGTTGCCGATCTACCCCGTCTGGTCGATCCTCCTGATCACCATGTACGTGTTCATCATGATCGGCCTCGTCGCGGTGGGGTCGGAGGAGTAGCAGCGCCGGCCGGCGCCCCCCTGCCGGTGCGTCGCTGCTCACCACGAAGGCCGCCCTCGCCGGCGTCGCGCGTCACTCGGCGAAGGCGGCCTTCTCAGCTCACCGGGTCGTCCGGCGCCACGACGACTCCGAGCAGGCGGCATTGGCGTGCCTTCGGCTGTGGAGTAGGTTCACTCGACAGCGCGACAAGAAGGAACCACTTGAACAGGCGGACAGGTTGACTGAGGACCTCTTTCTCGGCCTCGACGCCGGATCGTCCAGCACGAAGGCGGTGCTCGTCGATGCCGGCGGCGGGGTCGTGGCCGACGCCAGGACCGAGCACGAGATCTTGCGACCACACCCGGGCTGGGCCGAGCAGGACGCCGAGCGCGACTGGTGGGGCAGCGTACTCGACGTGTCCCGCCGCGTGCTGAAAGGCCGTGGCGCGTGCGTGCGCGCCGTCGGCCTGAGCGGCCTCGGTCCCTGCGTCTTGCCGGCGGATGCACGGGGGCGGCCGCTGCGGCCCGCGATCCTGTACGGTATCGACTCGCGGGCCGTCGCCCAGGCCGAGCGGTTGACCGCAGAACTCGGCTCCGACGCCGTCCTGGCTCGCTGCGGCTCCCGCCTCTCGAGCCAGTCGGTGGGGCCGAAGCTCCGCTGGCTCGCTGAGCGGGAGCCGGAGGTATGGTCGGCGACACGGCGCGTGTACGGCGCGAGTTCCTACCTCGTCGCGCGTCTCACCGGCGAGTACGTCCTCGACCACCACAGCGCCAGCCACTGGGCGCCGCTCTACGACGTCCATGAGAACGACTGGATCGACGAGTGGGTCCCCGCCGCGGCTCCTGGGCCGGCGCTGCCCCGGCTCGTGTGGCCGCACGAGGTGTGCGGCGGCGTCAGCCCGGAGGCCGCCGCCGCGATCGGGATCGCCGCGGGTGTCCCGGTGGCCGCCGGAAGCATCGACTCCTGGTGCGAGGTGGCTGCGTCCGGGCTGCGCGGCCCCGGCCAGGGGCTACTCGTCTACGGGACCAGCATGTTCCTCATCGAGGTGGACAGCCCGGCCCGCCCCGACCCCCGGCTCTGGAGCACCGTCGGGTTCGCGCCGAGGTCGCTCAACATCGCCGCGGGCGTGGCCTCGAGCGGCGCGCTCACGGCCTGGCTCAGGGACATTGCCGGCGGCCCGGCCTACGAGCGGCTGTACGCTGAGGCCGCCGCCGCCGGGCCCGGGGCGGGCGGCCTCCTCGCGCTGCCCTACTTCGCCGGCGAGCGCACGCCGCTGTTCGACCCCGACCTGCGCGGCGCCATCGTCGGCCTGACCGCCGCGCACGGACGAGGCCACCTCTTCCGTGCGCTCCTCGAGGCTGCCGCGTTCGCCGTGCGTCAGAACCTCGAGACGATGGAGGCGGCCGGCGCCACCATCGTCGCGTTGCGCAGCGCCGGCGGCGGCGTCGCCGGCGCCCTGTGGCCGAGGATCGTCAGTGACGCCACCGGCCTGGCGCAGGACGTGCGCCAGGGTCCGAGCCAGGCGGGTGTCGGCGCGGCGCTGCTCGCGGCGGTGTCGGTCGGTGCGGCGACCCTGCAGACGACGTGGCCACAGGCGACGGTCCGTGTGGAGCCGGATCCGGGACATCGGGCCCTCTACGACGAGCTCTACGGGTGGTTCCGCGAGATCGCTGTCGCCACCCGCCCGCACGCCCACGCGCTCGCGGCCTGGCAGCGGGAACGTTCTCGTGGCACGATGTCGCCGGCGGCAGACGGGGAGCAGAGCGGACCTGCCGGACACGAGTGAGGGGAGGCGTCGTGACCGAACACACCGCGTCACAGGGACCTGCGCCAGGGCGACGGCTCGCCGCCGCAGCTGCGATCGCGCTGTTCCTTGGAGTCTTCGTCGCCACGGTGCTCGTCGTCCTCGACCGGCCGCTCGAGGTGGTGGTGCAGGTCGTCCTGCTGGCCGTCGTGCTCGTCGCGGCGTGGAACGCGCTCACGAGAAAAGGCGCGGTACGCGGGACCTGGATCGTCGTCGCCGTCGTGGCGGCCGTCGCCGTGGTGGTCATCCAGATCGCCGGCAGCGAGAAGCACCTGCTCTCCCTGCTGGTGCGGCTGGCGCTCCTGGGTGTCGCCCTGCTGCTGTCGCGCTACGCGCTGACGCGCGACGTGCGCTCACTCAAGCAGACGGAGACGCCGGGGAAGCCGGCGCCGGCCGCGCGGCGCGGCGTCCTCATCATGAACCTCAAGTCCGGGGGCGGGAAGGCCGAGAAGTTCCACCTCGTGGACGAGTGTCGCGCGCGAGGGATCGAGCCGGTCGTGCTGCAGCGCGGCGACGACCTGCTCCAGCTCGCGCACGACGCCATCGACGGCGGCGCCGACGTGATCGGCATGGCCGGCGGCGACGGCTCGCAGGCGCTGGTCGCCAGCATCGCCGCCGAGCGCGGCGTGCCGATGGTCGTCATCCCGGCCGGCACGCGCAACCACTTCGCGCTCGACATCGGCCTGGACCGCGAGGACGTGGTCGGCGCGCTCGATGCCTACGACGAGGCGCGCGAGCGCGTCATCGACCTCGCCGACGTCAACGGGCGCATCTTCGTCAACAACGTGTCGCTCGGTCTGTACGCGACCATCGTGCAGTCTCCGGAGTACCGCGACGCCAAGCGGGAGACGACCCTGGCGGCGCTGCCTGAGATGCTGGGCCCCGGGTCCAAGCCGTTCGACCTGCGCTTCAGCACCCCGGACGGCCGGGAGCACGACGGGGCGCACGTCATCCAGGTCTCCAACGGCCCGTACGGGACCACCACCGGAGGCATCACCTCGCGGCCGCACCTCGACACGGGTACCCTCGGTGTGTTCTCGCTGGTCGTCCCCGACGCCGTCTCGGCGACGCGCGCCATC
Organism: Thermoleophilia bacterium; assembly: GCA_036277455.1. GTDB lineage: Bacteria > Actinomycetota > Thermoleophilia > UBA2241 > UBA2241 > CAIXSE01. The sequence continues at coordinate 8,244 of DASUMX010000307.1, read as the reverse complement.
GCGGCGCTGACGACGGCCCATCCGGCGCTCTACGATGGGTATCTCACCTGGGCGACGCCCACCTTCGAAGTGGACTCGGGCTCGCCGATCGCCGTCGGTCTTGACGGCGAGGCGCTCGACATGGAGCCGCCGCTCGTGTTCCGGTCGCGGCCGGGCGTGCTGCGCCTCCGGCTGCCGCTCAGGGCGATCGGCTACTCGCCGGCCGCCAGGGCGACGGGGGTCAGGGGTCTGCTGGGCCTGTGGCGCGTGGTGCTCGGGCGGCCGGTCGGCATCGACGGATGACCGGAGCGGGTGGGCCGGCGGGCCCTGTGCCGCGACGCGCTGCTCGCTGATCGGCCGCCGGCTCAGCTCTCGGGCTCGTCCGGGGGCTCAAGGTGCCGCAAGCCCGCGGGCCCGTGGGGGCCGTCCTCGCCGTAGGGTCCGTGCTCCGAGAGCGCGCGGATCGCCGGCTTCATCTTGTTGAACACGTGCTCCCGGTTCAGCGTCTGCCAGAGCCCATACAGCCTGAGCCGGTCCTGCAGCCGCTCGCGCAACTCGACGAACGCGAAGTGGATGCCTTTCGCGTTGAGCTCCTCATCGAGCTGCCTCAGCACGTCGGCGGCCGTGACGTCGATGTCGGTGATCGCCTCGCACTGGAGCACGATCCAGAGCGGCTTGCGCTCCACCACCAGCTTGCGCACGCGCTGCCGGAAGATGCCGGCATTGGCGAAGAACAGCGGCGCCTCCCAGCGGAAGATCACGATGTCCGGCTCCTGCTCGGCCGTGGGGTACCGCTCGACGTCGTGGTAGCCCTTGAGCTCGGCGACGTACCCGAGGACGGCGCCCGGCGGCCACCAGCTCCGGCGGAAGAACAGGAGTATCGAGAGGATGGCGGCGATGAGGATGCCCTCCAGCACGCCGAAGAAGACCACGCCGGCTGTGGCCACCAGGGAGAGAAGCAGTGCCGTCTTGCGCACGTGCGCGAAGCGGCGCAGGACGGCGATATCCGCCAGAGAGACGGCTGCCATGATCACGACGGCGGCCAGCGCCGTCTGGGGGAGGTTCTTGAGCAGACCGGGGACGGCGAGGAGCATGAGCGCCACGAGGCCGGCCCCGACCAGGCCGGCGACCTGCGACTTGGCGCCGGAGCGGTCGGCCACGGCCGTGCGCGAGCTGCTCACCGAGATCGCGAAGCCCTGGAACAGGCCGGCGCCGACGTTGGAGGCGCCCACTGCGATCATCTCGCGGTCGGCGTCCACCTCGTCGCCGCGCCGGGCAGCGAAGCTCGACGAGGTGGCGATGGTGTCCGTCAGCGAGACCAGCACGATGCCGACCGCGGCGGCGGCCAGGGTCGCGAGGTCGCTCCACCCGGTCCACGGGAACGAGGGGACCGGCAAGCCCTGCGGCAGCGTCCCCACGGTGTCGACGCCCTTCTCCGCGAGGCCGAGCGCGGCCGTGATCACCGTGGCTACGACCACGGCGACGAGGATCGCCGGGAGCTTCTTCGAGATGCGGGGAAGGCCGAACAGGAGGGCGAGCGTGCCGAGGCCGACGAGGAGCGTCGTCGTGTTGGTCTGGTCGAGGTTCGTGAAGAAGGCCGTGACGTCGTCGACGAAGGAGTCCGCGTCGGTGGAGAAGCCGAAGAGCTTGGGCAGCTGGCCGACGATGATCGTGATGGCCAGCCCGTTCATGTAGCCGACCTGGACCTCCTTGGAGAGCAGGTCGGCGATGAACCCCAGCTTGCCGAGTCCAAGGCCGATCTCGATGAGGCCCACCATGAGCGCCAGCATGCCGGCGAGGGCGATCGCCGACGCGGGATCGTCGGCGACCATGAGCGGGACGATGGCGGCGAAGATGAGCGGGGAGACAGACGAGTCCGGGCCGAGCACAAGCACCCGGGACGGCCCGAAGAGCGCGTACACGATGAGGCACACGACCGTCGTGTAGAGGCCGGTGACGGGAGGGACGCCGGCCAGCTCGGCGTACGCCAGCCCCTGCGGCACGAGGATCGCGGCGAGGACGATGCCGGCGACGAGGTCGAAGCGCAGCCACGCCGGCTTGTACGCGCGCAGCATCCCGACGCCCGGGACCACCGCGTCCAGCCGGCTCCTCTTGACGGGCGCCGCCTCGGTCTGCTCGGCTTTCGTCGCCACCCCGACCCCCCTGCTTTACCAGTCGGTCACGAATGGTAGCATCTGCACGTGGCCGACACAGCGGACAACCAGAGTCTCCCGGCGGACGATCGGAGCCCCCAAGCCGTCGCGCGGGGAGTGTTCAGCGAGCTCGTGGCGCTCGACACCGCCGTGTATCAGGCCATCGAGGCCACGCCCACGCCACTCATCGATGCGCCGCTGCGGCGTCTCTCGAACACCGCCAACCACGCCAAGCTGTACATGGGCATCGCGGCGCTGCTGTTCGCCGCCGGCGGCAAGAAGGGCCGCCGCGCCGCCGTCACCGGGATGGCTGCCGTGGGGCTCAACTCGTTCGTCGTCAACGTGCCGATGAAGTTCGCCGGCCACCGCCCGCGGCCGGAGCGCGGTGTCGTACGGTTCGAGGAGGCCCGGTACGTGAAGATGCCCACGTCGACCTCGTTCCCATCCGGCCACTCGGCGTCCGGGTTCGCGTTCGCCGCCGGGGTCGCCGAGGCGATCCCGGCCCTCGGCACCCCCCTGCGCGGGCTCGCGACCGTGGTCGCGTACTCGCGCGTCCACTCCGGGGTGCACTACCCGGGGGACGTCATCGTGGGGTCGCTCGTCGGCATGGCCGTCGGCGAAGGCACGGCGCTCGCCTCTCGCGCCGTGCGCAAGCGGCTCCCGGGCCGCTCGGCCGGCTGACGCGCCTCGGCGCGTGTCGCAGGCGTCGCGGCCGTCCGCCTCGCGCGGCCGGTGTCAGGCGCCGAACAACGAGGGCGCGCCGGCGAGTTCGTGCAGGGGCAGCGCCTCGACGTTGTCGCTGATGAGATACCGGCGCTCCCCCGGATACACGACGACCACGCGCTCGAGTCCCAGATCCTCGAGAGCGATCCTGATCGACGCCGTCAGGCGGGGGGCGTCGACCCGCTTGCACTCCACGCCCAGCAGTCGCTCGCCGCGGCGGAGGACCAGATCGATCTCGGCTCCCTGGTGCGTGGCCCAGAAGAAGGCGTCGTCGTGCGGCTGCCCGGCCAGCACCTGCTCGATCGCGAACCCCTCCCATGAGGCTCCGCTCTTGGGATGCGTGTAGAGCTCAGCCGCGGTCGTGATGCCGAGGAGCTGGTGCAGAAGGCCGGTGTCGCGCACGTAGACCTTGGGCGCCTTGACCTGCCGCTTGCGGAGGTTGGCATGCCACGGCTGCAGCTGGCGGATCATGTAGGCATCCGTGAGCAGGTCCAGGTAGTGGCGCACGGCCTTTGTCCCCACCCCCATCGACGCAGCCGGATCCGTCGCATTCCAGATCTGGCCGTGGTAGTGAGCGAGGATCGTCCAGAAGCGGCGCAGCGCGACGGCGGGGACGCGCACGCCCCACTGCGGGAGGTCACGCTCCATGAGAGCCTGGATGAACTGGCTGCGCCACGAGACGCTGTCGGCCTCGGTCGCGGCGAGAAAGGACCTCGGGAGGCCTCCCCTGCGCCAAAGGTCGTCCGCCTCCGCGCCGCCCACCTCGTCCACAGAGAATCCGCCCATGAGGACCCGCTCGGCCCGTCCGGCCAGGCTCTCCGACGTCTGGCGAAGAAGCGCACCCGAGGCGCTGCCCAGAATGAGGAACCGTGCCGGCGATGGTGATCTGTCCGCGAGTACTCTCAGCACGGGAAAGAGGTCAGGAAGCCGCTGGACCTCGTCGATCACTACCAGACCAGACAGTGGGCGCAGCGCCGTCATGGGCTCGTCCAGGCGAGCGAGGCTCGCCGGATCCTCAAGGTCGAAGTAGTTCTCGGAATCGGCTGAGAGCAGCTCTCGCGCCAGCGTCGTCTTGCCGCACTGACGAGGGCCGGTGAGGACGACGATGGGACTGCGCCCAAGCGCGGCGTCGATGCGCACGCGCAGTTCCGTGCGGGGTATCATGGCGGCATTCTATCATGAAAATCAGTCCGCAGCAGACCGATTTTCATGGTGTACGGCATTCGGATCAGCTCTGGCTGCCCCCGGCCTCCTGAAGCTTCTCGAGCACCCGGTCGAGATTGAACGACGAGGGCTTCTGGCGCGGCGGGAACTCCCTGAGCTCGGCGACGGCCTCAGCCACGGCCGCCTGCGCAGGGACGACCATGTAGATGCGGTCCATCATCCAGTCGTAGTAGGTGTTGGAGTCGTCGAGCGCGCGCTCGAAGGGGTCGCGGCGCAGGTTGACGATCTTGGGCGCGCGCAGCTCGACGAACGGGTCCAGCCAGATGGCGAGCTGCCGGGCGCGCTGCTCCTTGAAGATGAACTTCCAGTCGCCGACCCTCAGGGCGACGAGCTCGGCGTCGTCGTTGACGTAGAAGAAGCGGTCGCGCGGGCTCTCGTCGGTCTCGCCTGCGAAGTAGGAGTTCATGTCCTTGCCGTCGAGGACGACCTTGAAGGTCGTGCCTCCGGCGTCGTAGCCGGCCCGGCACTTCTCCGCGATCGCGGGTTCCCCGGCGGCGGCCAGGAAGGTGGTGAGCATGTCCTGGTGGGCGACGATGCCGTTGAGCGTCACCCCGGCCTGCCACTTGCCCGGCCAGCGGAGCAACGCCGGCACGCGGTAGGCGCCCTCCCAGTTGCTGTTCTTCTCGGAGCGGAACGGCGTGATGGCCGCGTCCGGCCAGGAATTGTAGTGCGGGCCGTTGTCGGTGGAGTACATGACGATGGTGTCGTCGGCGATGCCGAGCTCGTCGAGCTTGTCGAGGATCATGCCGACGTGGCGGTCGTGCTCGACCATGCCGTCGTTGTACGCACCTTGGCCGCTGACGCCGCGGTTCTCCTCCTTGACGTGCGTGCGAAAGTGCATGCGCGTCGCGTTCCACCAGAGGAAGAACGGCTTGTCCGCGGCCGTGACCTCGTCCAGGTACTCCAGCGTGCGCGCGGTGACCTCGTCGTCGATGGTCTCCATGCGCTTGCGCGTGAGCGGTCCGGTGTCCTCGATCTTCTGCGTGCCGTCGGGCTGCGCCCAGCTGTGGATGACGCCGCGCGGTCCGAAGCGTTCCTTGAAGCCGGGATCCTTGGGGTAGTCCTCGTGCTCGGGCTCTTCCTCGGCGTTCAGGTGGTAGAGATTGCCGAAGAACTCGTCGAAGCCGTGGTTGGTGGGCAGGTGCTCGTCGAGGTCGCCGACGTGGTTCTTACCGAACTGCGCCGTGGCGTAGCCGAGCGGTTTGAGCAGCTCGGCGATCGTCGGATCCTCCGGCCGGATGCCGAAGTCGGAGCCGGGCAGGCCGACCTTGGTGAGCCCGGTGCGCAGAGGGTTCTGCCCGGTGATGAACGCGGCGCGACCGGCGGTGCAGCTCTGCTGGCCGTAGAAGTCGGTGAAGCCGACGCCCTCGTGAGCCAGGCGGTCGATGTTGGGCGTCTGGTAGCCCATCATGCCGCGGTTGTTGCAGCTGAGGTTCCAGAAGCCGATGTCGTCGCCCCAGAGGACGAGGATGTTGGGCTTGCCGTTCGGCATGGCGCACTCCTCTTCGGTCGGCGCTCGTGAGTCGCGGCGGGCGGCCGCTCGGAAAGCAGACTAGCGGATGCGCTCAGCGGGCGGCAATGCCGCAGCAGCGTTTGTACTTCTTGCCGCTGCCGCAGGGGCAGGGGTCGTTGCGACCGGTGCCGCGGGCCTCGGCGGCGAGGAGTTCCATGACCTCCGGAGCCTCGCCGCCGCGCTTGAGGATGTCCGCCATCAGGCGCATGCGCCGGTCCGTGTGGGCGAAGAACGCCTTGAGCCCGGCGCAGAGCCAGCTGAGGCCGGGCTCGCCCTCGGGCGTCACGAGGATGCGGTTCTTGGGGCACTCGCCGTTGCAGGCGAAGAGGTACGCGCAGGCGCGGCAGAAGGCGGGCAGCGTCTCCTGCTTGGCCCGCCCGAACGCCCGCTGCTGCTCCGAGCGCACGAGGTCGCCGACGGGCGTCTCCATGATGTTGCCGAGCAGGTACGGCGGATCGACGAAGTGGTCGCACGAGTACAGGTCGCCGTTGTGCTCCAGCGCCACGCCCTCGCCGCAGGTGGGCTGCAGGATGCAGAGGCTGGAGACGCCGCGCACGTAGGCCGCGAGCACGCCGTCGAAGAACTGCACGAACATCTCGCCGACGTCGCGGCGCACCCACTCGTCGAAGATCGCGTTAAGGAAGCGGCCGTAGTCGCCGGGCTGTACGCTGCGCGCGCTGACCGTGCCCGGCCGGCCGCCGGCCGGCGGCGTCTCGACCTCGACGATCGGGATGAGCTGGACGTAGCGGGCGCCGAGCTCGTCGCGGAAGAAGCGATAGACCTCGAGCGGGTGGCCGGCGTTGGCCGCATTGATCGTGCACAGCACGTTGAACTCGGCGCCGTGCTTCTGCAGGCGGCGGGCGGCCGCGACGACGCGGTCGAAGACCGGCCGCCCGCCGGCGTCGTGCCGGTAGGCGTCGTGCAGCTCGCGCGGCCCGTCGATGCTGAGCCCGACGAGGTAGTCGTTCTCGGCGAGGAAGGCGCACCACTCGTCGTCGAGCAGGACGCCGTTGGTCTGCAGCGTGCGCTCGACGGCCATGCCGGCGGGCACGCGGCCCTCTTCGGCCGCGCGTGCCCGGCGGAAGAAGTCGAGCCCCATCAACGTGGGCTCGCCGCCCTGCCAGGCGAGCGTCACGGCCGGCACCCGCTGCGCCTGCGCCGTCTGCGCGATGTACGCCTCCATGACCTCGTCGCGCATGCGGAAGTCGCTGCCCGGATACAGCTCCTCCTTCTCGAGGAAGAAGCAGTAGTCGCAGCGCAGGTTGCAGCGCGCGCCGGTGGGCTTGGCCATCACGTGGAAGGCGGGGACGGGCGTCTCGCTCATGGCCTCATGGTACTCTGACGCCGCCGCGGCCGCGTCAAGCCAGGCCACATGCGGCGCTCTACTCGGCTACGTAGTGGGCCAGCGCCGCGCCTTCCGCGTCCCGCAGCCAGAGCTCGTCACCCTCGACCGTGTAGGTCGCGGTCTGTGGCAGCGCCGCCAGGTAGGCCGCCTCCTGCTCCATCAGCTCCGGCGGCCCCGCCATCTTGGTAGTGATGATCTGCGCGTCGATGGACATCGTCTCGCCCGTCGTCGAGTACGCGGTCGAGTACTGGTTGACGGATGCGTTGCCGCCGAGGTTCCCATCCTCGTCGAACACGGCCGTGATGCTGCTGTCGATGGCCGGTGATTGCAGAGCCCCCCTGCCGTTGTTGTACGCCAGGGCCTGCCACGTCGTTCCTGTGAGCGCCCTCGGCGCCGCGACCTCGAAGCGCACGAGCGTCGCGCCCTGGTCGTCCATCAGCGTGAGGGACCCCTCGTCGACGCTGAACGTCGCCGCCTGGGCCAGGGCCGCGAAGTACGCTTGCTCCTGCGCCATCGCTTCCTCCGGGCCGGCCATGAGCGTCGCGGCCGCCTGCGCGATGGTGATCCCGTCCGGCTCCTCCGTCGTGTAGGCGGCGGTGTAGCGATTGACGCCTCCCGAGCCGCTGACGACGCCGCCCTCGAACGCGGCGGTGGCGTCGGCTCCGTCTGCCGGCGCCGTCGTGACGCCCGCGATCTCGACGGCCTTCCAGATCCGGCCGCCGAGCGCGGCGGCGTCCTGCACTGAGGAGTCTGTCGAGTCGTCCGAGCCGCAGGCCGACGCCGCGAACGGAACCGCAGCCGCGAGTCCCGCCACGGCGATGAAGACCACGAGACGAGTGCGACGCCCGCGCGCAGGGCGCCGGCGCCGGCGACCGGCGGCGATGGAACGGCGGGACTTCATCGGTCCTCCTGGGTGAGACGCTGACGCGACGGACGTACCCGGGCGAGTGTACCTCCCCGGTGCCGGTGGGCGCATCAGGCCGCGGCGCTCATCGCGCGCCACCCGTCGCCAGCCTGCCGAAGAAGTCGGCCTCGGCCGGCGTGGCCTTCTCGGACTGGTCCTGCAGCACGCGCTCGTTGGCGCCGTGGATGTCGGCGTGGCCGTCGGTCGTCCCGACGCAGGAGTTGCACGCGCGGGCGGACTCTGTCGGATACGGCGGGCCGAGTCGACGATTGCGTGAGCCCGCGTTCGCCACGGCGTAGACTGTGCGGGGGACGTCAGGACGCCGGGCGTGTTCGGGCGCTCGGCCACGAGGGGAGGCGAGGATCGTGACCCAGGGGGCGCGGCCCAGTCAACACGGCTTCGC
>DASUMX010000306.1:0-2064 GCA_036277455.1 Thermoleophilia bacterium | reverse complement strand
GCGGCGACGCGCGCTGCGGCCTCGAAAACGGGGGGCCCGGGCCAGACGAGTGCGACGGCCCGGGCTTCTGTGCGTTTGGAGACCGAAAGGCGGCGCGATGCAGGCAGTGGTGATCCGCGAGGTCGGCGCGTTCGAGGTGACCGATCTGCCGGCGCCCGAGCCCGGAACAGGCGAGGCCCTCATCCGGGTGAGCGTCACGGGCCTCTGCCGCACCGACCTCAAGATCGTCCGACACGGGCACCGCGACCTCACGCTGCCGCGGGTGCCGGGCGAGGAGGTCGTCGGCGAGATCGTGCGCCTCGGGCCGCACGACACGTCCGCTCCTCAAGGCTCCGAGCCGTTCGCGCCGGGGGACCGCGTCTACGTCTACCCGGGCGTCTGGTGCGGCGAGTGCCCCAGCTGCCGGCGCGGCGCCGAGAACCTGTGCCGGCAGATGCGCATCATGGGCTTCCACCGCGACGGCGGGTTCGCCGAGTACGTCGCGGCGCCGCTGCAGAGCCTGATCCGCGTGCCGGCCGGGCTCGGCGACGAAGAGGCCGTCTTCGCCGAGCCGCTCAGTTGCTGTCTGAACGCGCTCGAGCTCGGCGGGGTGGGCGAGGGCGACGTCCTCGGCGTCTGGGGCGCCGGCCCGGCCGGCACGCTCGTCAGCCGGGCCGGCGCCCTCCGCGGCGCGGCCGTGGCCGTCGTGGAGCCGGACGTGCGCCGCCGCGAAGCCCTGACAAGCGCGCCGGGGTCTCCGCCGGAGGTCACCGCCCACCGGTGCGCGCCCGGGCTCGTGGACGTCGCCGTCGTCGCCGTCGGCGACCGCCGGGCGTACGAGGCGGCGCTCGCGGCGCTCGCGCCGCGCGGCCGCCTGGTCGTCTTCTCCGGGCTGCTGCCGGCGGACGACGCCGCTCTCCGCGTCAGCCTCAGCGCGATCCACTACCACGAGCACACCCTGGTCGGCGCCTACGGCTGCAGCTTCCGTCACGGCGTCGAGGCGCTCGACCTCCTGGCCTCCCGCCGGCTCCGCGTCGACGACCTCATCAGCCATCGCCTGCGGCTGGCGGAGCTCGACGAAGGCCTCGGCCTCGTCGCCCGCCGCGCCGGCATGAAGGTCCACCTGTATCCGGGACCGCTGCCCTCACGGCCGCGCCCATCGAGAGAGGAACCCAGATGACCCACGACGACACCGCCCTCCGCGCTTTCGGCGCCGACGTCCAGCGCCTCATCGAGGGCCAGGACCTGACCCGCGAGCGGACGTACGAGCTCTTCCGCCAGGTCCTGCTCGGCGAACAGCCGGACCTGCAGCAGGGCGCTCTGCTCGCCGCGCTCGTCGCCAAGGGCGAGACCCCCGAGGAGATCGCCGGCGCCTGGCAGGCGATCGTCGAGTTCGACACGGTGCCGGCGGCGATCGCGTCGGTCGCCGGCGCTGCTCAACAAGGCCCGCTGGTCGAGAACTCCGGCACCGGAATGGACACCCTCAAGACGTTCAACGTGAGTTCGGCCGCGGCGATCGTCGCCGCGGCTCGGGGCGCGCGTCTGGCGCGGCACGGCGCGCGCGCCCTCACGTCCAGATGCGGCGCGGTGGACATCCTCGAGGCCGTCGGGGTCGACGTGGACTGCGACGTCACCGCGGTGGAGCGCAGCATCGGCCTCGCGGGCATCGGCCTCTTCAACGGGATGAGCCCGGCCATCCACCCCGGCGGCCTGGGACGCATCCTCAGCCAGATCCGCTTCGGCTCGACGCTGAACATCGCCGCGTCGCTCGCCAACCCGGTGCGGCCGACGCACGGCGTACGTGGCGTCTACGCTGAAGGGCTGCTGGGACCCGTCGGGAGCGTGATGATGGAGATCGGGTACGAGCACGCGCTGGTCGTGCACGGCTACGACGACCGCCGCGAGGGAGGGATGGACGAGCTGTCCGTGCTCGGCGCGACCGTCGTCAGCGAGCTGCGCGCCGACGGCCGCCGGGACTCGTACACGGTCGAGCCCGAGGACTTCGGGCTGCGGCGCGCGGCGCACGGCGAGATCGCGCCGCTGGGTGACCTGCGCTCCGAGGCCGTGCGCTTCCTGCAGGTGCTG
>DASUMX010000305.1:0-15757 GCA_036277455.1 Thermoleophilia bacterium | reverse complement strand
GCCTTCTCGGCGGCCAACGTCACCTCTCTGCTGATGAGCTTCGGCATGTTCGGCTCGATCTTCCTGCTGGCGCAGTTCTTCCAGGTGGTGCAGGGGTACTCGCCGCTCGAGGCGGGGCTGCGCACCCTGCCGTGGACGGCGATGCCGATCTTCGTCGCGCCCATCGCGGGCCTGTTCAGCGACCGCATCGGCGCCCGGCCGTTGCTGGTCGCCGGCATGGCGCTGATGGCGGGAGGGCTGGCGTGGATCGCCGTCGTCACCAGCCCGACGGTCGCCTACGCGCAGCTCGTCCCCGCGTTCGTGATGGCCGGCGTCGGCATGAGCCTGTACTTCGCCCCGGTCGCCAATCTGGTGCTGAGCACCGTGCGGCGCAAGGAGGAGGGCAAGGCGAGCGGTGTGAACAACACCATCCGCGAGGTCGGCGGCGTGTTCGGCGTGGCGGTGCTGGCAAGCGTGTTCAGCGCCGTGGGAGGCTATGTGAGCCCGCAGGCGTTCGTGGACGGCATGACTGCGGCGGTCTGGGTCGGCGCTCTTGCCGTCGCGCTGGCCGGCGTGGCGGCGATCGCCATCCCGCCGCGCGAGGACGTCGTGCCCGACTCCGTGTCGTTGCTCGGGGGTGGCGACCGCGAGAGCAGTGCCGCGACTGAGCTGGCGTGCGAGCCGGACGCGGCGGCTTGACGCCGGTCTGAGCGTTTCACCGCTTCGCCCCGGGGAATCGGGAGGGAACTGCGCATCAGTCTGACCTCACGACGCCGGGGGCCACACCCATGGAAGACCTGCTGCACCACACCGCCGCTCGGGCGATCCGCTACCTGCGCGACCTGCCCGAGCGTCGCGTCGCGCCGTCGCCGGACGCGATCACCGGCCTCGAGCGCTTCGACGAGCCGCTGCCCGAGCACCCTGACGACGCAGAGCGGGTCATCGCCCTGCTCGACGAGGCCGGCTCGCCGGCGACCATGGCGTCAGCCGGCCCCAGGTTCTTCGGCTTCGTCATCGGCGGCTCGCACCCGGTCGCCGTGGCCGCCAGCTGGCTCGCGGCCGCTTGGGACCAGAACGCCGGCGCCTCCACGGCGTCCCCGACGGCGGCTGCTCTGGAGCAGGTGGCGCAGCGGTGGCTCGTCGAGCTCTTCGGCCTGCCGTCCACCACCGTCGCGGGCTTCGTCACCGGCGGCACCATGGCCAACATGACCGCGCTGGCCGCCGCGCGCCACGCCGTCCTCGCCCGCGCCGGCTGGGACGTGGACGCCAAGGGCCTCGGCGGCGCGCCGCCGGTCACCGTGATCGCCGGCGACGAGGTGCACCCGTCGCTGCTCAAAGGGGTCGGGCTCCTCGGGCTCGGCAGAGAGCAGGTGCGCCGCGTCGAGGTCGACGGCCAGGGACGCATGCGCGCGGACAGGCTGCCGCCGATCTCGGGTCCGACGATCGTGTGTACGCAGGCCGGCAACGTGAACACCGGCGCCTTCGACCCGGTCGAGGAGATCGCCGCCCGGGCCCACGAGGCCGGGGCCTGGGTGCACGTGGACGGCGCATTCGGGCTGTGGGCGGCCGTGGCGCCTGCCCGCGCGCACCTGGTGCGCGGCGTGGGGGCGGCCGACTCGTGGGCCACCGACGCGCACAAGTGGCTCAACACCCCCTACGACAGCGGGCTCGCGTTCGTGCGCGACCCCGAGCCGCTGCGCGCGGCCATGGGCCTCACCGCCGCGTACCTGCCGGACAGCATGATGCGCGAGCCGGCGGCGCACGCGCCTGAGCTGTCGCGCCGCGCCCGCGGCGTGGAGGTCTGGGCGGTGCTGAGGGCGCTCGGCCGCTCGGGCCTGGCCGACCTGGTCGAGCGGGATTGCCGGCACGCGGCGAGCTTCGCCCGGGGGCTGGCGGACGCCGGGTACGAGATCCTCAACGACGTCGTGCTGAACCAGGTGCTCGTCTCGTTCGGCGACGAGGACAAGACCCGCCGCGTCGTCGCGGCCATCCAGGAGGACGGTACCTGCTGGGCAGGTATCACGGTATGGCAGGGGAGGACCGCCATGCGCATCAGCGTCTCCGGCTGGTCGACGACGGAGGAGGACGTGGAGCGGAGCCTCGCGGCGATGCTTCGGGCGGCCGCATAGGCGGCCGGACACTGCCGGCGGCGTTAGGGGTCGCCGCATCGCGGGCAATCCGGTAGAGACACCGGAAGGAGACGCCATGCCCGACAGCCCGACGCGACAGCTCGCCGACGAGCACGAATACGTGCTGCTCGTCGTCGGCGCCATGGAGGCGGAGGCCTCCCGCATCGAACGGAGCGGCGAGGTCGATGTGGTGCGTGTCGCCCAGATGGTGGACTTCACGCGGAACTTCACCGACGGCGATCACCACACCAAAGAGGAGAGCCTGCTCTTCCCGCTGCTCGAAGAGCGGAGCGCCGCCGCCGGCGGGACGATCAGCGTGCTGCTCAGCGAGCACGAGGCGGCGCGCGAATGCATCCGGGCGATCGACCGCGCGCTCAAGGACGTGAGCGTGCCGGACGGCGAGCGCGCCGCCGCGGCGCGCGCCGTCATCGTCGAGAACCTGCGGCTCTACGCCTTCCTCCTGCCGCTGCACATCGGCAAGGAGGACACCGTCCTGTTCGCGCTGACAGACGAGCTGCTCAGCGTCCAGGAACAGGAGATCCTGGCCGAGGACTTCGAGCGGCTGGCCTCCTCGCCCGGCGCCGCGGCCCAGACCGCGCGCTACCAGCGCATGGCGCACGACCTGGCGGAGGCGCCGGCGAAGGGCTGAGTCCGGCTGTGATCTGCCGCGGGTGGGCGGTGACGGTCGGGGTGTCGTCGGTTGCGGCTGGCCGGGAAGAGACCTCCATGAGCGCCAGGAAGGTACTCCGATGACACCACGGTACTTCTCGCAGAGCATCAGCGGGCTTGAGGAAGCGCATCCGGCAGAGACCCTGGCGGTCGCGACCGGCGGCTCGTTCGAGCTGAAGGCCTCGCCCGTGCGCAAGCGCGTCGGCGAGGCCGATGTCCGTCTGCTCGCGTACAACGGCTCGGTCCCGGGCCCGACGATCAGGGTGCGGCAGGGCTCGGAGGTCGTCTGCCGGTTCGTGAACGGGCTTGACCTCGACACCACCGTGCACTGGCACGGCCTGAGGCACGACTACCTCTACGACGGCGTGCCCCGTGGAGGGCGCCACGGCGGCATGCAGGACCCGGTGCGGCCGGGTCGGGACTTCACCTACCGGCTGCGCTTCCCCGATCCCGGGGTGTACTGGTACCACCCGCACATGCGCGAGGACTACACCCAGGAGATGGGCCTGTACGGCAACATCATCGTTGAGCCGCAGGACCCGGACTACTGGCCCGCGGCCCACCGCGACCTCCCCCTCATCGTGGACGACATCCTGATCCAGGACGGCGCGGTCGCGCCCTTCAGCGTGCAGGGGTCGTCGCACACGGCCATGGGCCGGTTCGGCGACGTGATGCTGGTCAACGGGGAGACCTCGCCGCGGTTCGTCGCGCGGCGGGGCGAGGTCGTGCGGTTGTACCTCACCAACACCGCCAACACGCGCGTGTTCCGTTTGTGCATCCCGGGCGCGCGCCTCAAGCTCGTCGGCTCGGACCTCGGGCGCATCGAGGAGGAGCGGATGGTCGAGCGCCTGATCCTCGCGCCGTCCGAGCGCTGGGTGGTCGACGCGTTCTTCCCGGACGAGGGGGAGTACGTACTCGAGCACGTGAGTGAGGGCAGGACGTATCGGCTGGCGGCGTTCGTCGTGGAGGCGGAGGAGGCCCTGCCCGATCTCTCCGGGGAGTTCGGGCGACTGCGCCGCAACCCGGAGTTCGCGGAGGAACGGGCTCGCTGGACCGAAGAGCTCGAGCGCGAGCCCGACAGGGTCCTCGTCCTGCAGGGCGACATGCCGGGGATGGCGATGGACCATGGCCGTATGGCGCGCGCCGGCACGGAGCACTCCGGCTCCACGCCCGCGGCTCACTCGCTCATCGAGTGGGAGGACGACATGCCCGAGCACAACGCGTCCTCCTCTCCCGAGAGCATGGTGTGGCGCATCCACGACGAGGCCCTGGGTGCGGACAACGAGGGCATCCACTGGGTCTTCGCGCAGGGCGACCGCGTCAAGGTCCGCATCATCAACGACCCCGACTCCGACCACCCCATGCACCACCCCGTGCACTTCCACGGGCAACGGTTCTACGAGCTCCGCTGGGACGGCGGGCCGGCTCCCAGCATCATGTGGAAGGACACCGTGCTGGTCCCGACCGGAAAGACGGTGGACATCCTGCTGGAGTGCAGCAACCCCGGCTCCTGGATGGTGCACTGCCACATCGCCGAGCACCTCGAAGGCGGCATGATGTTCACCTTCGAGGTGAGGGCGTCGCTCGCAGCGGCGAGCTGACGCTCCGCAGTCGGGGGTTCGAACGCCGGCGGGCATCAGATGGCGACAACTGGGCAACCAGACGATATGGGGCAGCCCGGGAGGAGACGATGAGCCTACAGCCGGTCATCCTCGTCGTGGACGACGACATGACGAGCCTGACGATCACGGAGCAGGAGTTGCGCAAGCGGTACGGCAGGGACTATCGGGTGCTCGCCCGGCAGTCGGCGGCGGCGGCGCTCGACGAGCTCCGCCGCCTCAAGATCGAGGGCCAGCCGGTCGCCCTGATCCTCGCCGACCAGGTGATGCCGGAGATGTCCGGCCCCGACTTCCTCGGGGAGGCGCGGGTGATCGACCCGGTCGCCAAGCGCGTCATGCTCGTCTCGTGGGGAGACCGCAGCGCGCCGCAGGCGATCCTGACGGGGTGCGCCGTCGGCCAGATCGAGTTCTTCATCACCAAGCCGTGGCACACGGCGACGGACGAGCGTTTCCACAGTGAGGTGGCGGGCTTCCTCTACGAGTGGGCCCGCCTGCAGCGACCGGTGTACGAGGCCGTGCGCATCGTCGGGGAGCGCTGGGCGCCGCGTTCGCACGAGCTGCGCGATCTGCTCGGGCGTAACGGCGTCGCCTACGGCTTCTACGACGCCGACTCCGGGGAGGGTCGGGAGATCCTGCGGGACGCCGGCCTGGACGCGCCGCCGAAGCTGCCGGTGGCCGTCGTCTTCGGTGGCCGCGTCCTTGTCGACCCGAGCAACCGCGAGGTCTCGGAGTCCCTCGGCGTGCGCAGCCGGCCGTCCGCCGACGAGTGCGACCTGCTCGTCGTCGGGGCTGGTCCGGCCGGCCTCGCCGCCGCCGTCTACGGCTCTTCGGAAGGCCTCAGCACGGTGGTGCTCGAGCGCGAGGCGCTCGGCGGGCAGGCCGGGCAGAGCACCATGATCCACAACTACCTCGGCTTCCCCGCCGGCATCTCCGGCGACGAATTGACGTTCCGCGCCTACGAGCAGGCGTGGCAGTTCGGGGCCGAGTTCCTCTTCTCCAACGAGGCCACCTCGCTGCGCCCCGACGGCGACGCGCA
Source organism: Thermoleophilia bacterium (assembly GCA_036277455.1). GTDB lineage: Bacteria > Actinomycetota > Thermoleophilia > UBA2241 > UBA2241 > CAIXSE01. Next base: position 10,325 of record DASUMX010000305.1, on the reverse strand, counting down.
CATGATCGAGCTCGCGGACGGCGCGTCGCTGCGTGCCGGCGCGGTCATCCTCGCCACGGGCGTCACCTACCGGCGCCTGGCGGTGCCCCGGCTGGATCCTTTCCGCGGCTCGGGCGTGTTCTACGGGTCGGTCTCGTCCGAGGCGAGATCGCTGGTCAACATGGACGTGTATATCGTCGGCGGCGGCAACTCGGCCGGCCAGGCGGCCATCCACCTCGCCAAGTACGCTCGTCACGTCACCCTCGTCATGCGCGGCGACGGGCTCTCGGACACGATGTCGCACTACCTCGTGTCCTTCCTGAGTAACGTCGACCGGATCTCTCTGCGCCCGAGGACCCTCATCGTCGACGGAGACGGCGACACCCGGTTGCGGCGACTCACGCTGGAGCAGATCGACAGCGGGGAGCGGGAGGTCGTCCCGGCCGACGCCCTCTTCGTCATGATCGGCGCCGATCCGCACACCGAGTGGCTGCCGCCCGAGATAGCGCGCGACGCCCACGGCTTCGTGCTCACCGGTCCGGACATCCTCGGCGCAGGGCTGCCTGAGCCGTGGCCGCTCGAGCGGCTGCCGCTGGGGCTCGAGACGAGCCTCCCCGGCGTGTTCGCCGCCGGCGACGTGCGCGCCGACTCCGTCAAGCGCGTGGCGTCGGCGGTCGGCGAGGGCGCCGTCGCCGTCCGGCTCGTGCAGCAGCACCTTGCCGCGCGACAGCTGAACCGGGTGGCCTGACGACCACTCAGGGTGCCTCGTCGCGTCTGGCTGGCCCGCCAGCCTCGATGTTTGACGATCCGCTCGCGCGGTAGGTGGACTGAAACCGTCCGCATTCCCTCCGTCCCTGGGAGCCGTCCCATGAGCGAACACCTCTCTCCCCGGCCGCAGGACGCTGTGGCCGACATCGATCCGCAGTCAGACGCGGCCACCACCGACCGCGCGACGCACGTCCCGCGCCGCCTCGGCCTGGCGCTCGTCGTGATCGCCGCGGCCCAACTGATGATCGTCCTCGACGCGACGATCGTGAACGTCGCGCTGCCGCACATCCAGCAGGCGCTCGGCTTCAGCGGGACCGGGCTCGAGTGGATCATCACCGCTTACTCGCTCGCCTTCGGCAGTCTGCTGCTGCTCGGGGGCCGGCTGGGCGACATCTACGGTCGCCGGCGCATCTTCATGACCGGCGTCCTGCTGTTCGCCCTGGCCTCCCTGGTCGGCGGCTTCGCCACCACGGGCTGGTGGCTGCTGGCGTCGCGCGCCGTGCAGGGCGCCGGGGCCGCGCTCGCAGCCCCCACGGCCCTCGCTCTGATCGCCACGACGTTTCCGATGGGCGCACCGCGCAACCGGGCGCTCGGCGTCTGGGCGGGCATGGCCGGCGCCGGCGGCGCCATCGGTCTGCTGCTCGGCGGGATCCTGACCTCGTACGTGTCGTGGCGCTGGGTCTTCTTCGTCAATGCACCGATCGGGCTCGTCGTCGCCGCGCTGGCCCCGATGGCGCTGGCGGGCGGCGGCCGGTTGCGCCGCCGCCTCGACGTCCCCGGCGTGGTGACCAGCACGGCCGGCCTGGCGTTGCTGGTCTACGGCCTCACGCACGCCGCCGCGGGACCCGACGGCGCGTCGCGCTGGGGCGACCGGGTGACGCTCGCGTCACTCGCCGGGGCGGTCGCTCTGCTCGTCGGCTTCGTCTTCATCGAGAGGTACGTCAGGGAGCCCGAGCTCGACCTGAACCTGCTCCGCTCCCGCCGCCGCTCCGGCGCCTACATCATGATGTTGCTGCTCGGCACCGCGATGTTCGCCGTGTTCTTCTTCCTGACCATCTACGTGCAGACGGTCTGGGGCTACAGCCCTGTGAGGGCCGGCCTCGCCTGGGTGCCCTTCCCGATCGCCTTGATCGCGATCAACGTCTTCGTCGCGCGCGTGCTGGTGGCCAAGGTCGGCGTGCGCCCGTTGCTGATGGCCGGCCCCTTGTTCGCCGGAGCCGGGTTCATGTTGCTGTCGCGGCTGAGCCCGACCGGGAGCTACTGGACCGACCTCCTGGCGCCCATGCTCGTCCTCGCGCTCGGCATGGGGCTGATGTTCGTGCCGCTGACGCTGATGGTGGTCTCACACGTGCGGCACGACGAGGCCGGCGCCGCCTCCAGCCTGCTGAACATCGGGCAGCAGGTCGGCGGCTCGATCGGCCTCGCAGCCATCGGGACCATCGCCTGGACCTCCGTTTCGAACACGGTCCGCGACTCGATGGCCGCGGCGGCGGCGAGCGGCGCCGCGCAGGGCGCCGGCGGGTCTGTCGCCGGCGCCGGGGAAGGCGCCGCTGGCGTACCGCAGGCGATCCTCTTCCACGGGCTCACAGTGGGCTTCTCGACGGGGCTCGTGATCGCCGGCGTCGTCGCCCTGAGTGGTTTCGTGGTGGCGGTCGTCACCACGTGGACGCCCGGGCGCTTCCGTCTGCGCTCGGCGCGTCACGACCGCGAGCCGTCGTGCGACGAGGTGCTCGGCACGTGTGAAACGCCGGCGCTCTCGGCGGCCGACGCCTGAGGGACGGACGAGGAGGGCGGGGAGGTCGTGCGACCGCCCCGCCCTCGTGCCGTACGGACCGTTATGCCGGTCGACGGTGCGTCGCGGGGCGTGGCCTACGCCGCGTCGCCGTCGGGGCCGACGAGCTTCCAGCCGGCCTGCCATGCCCAGCCGTGCTGCATCTGCAGGCTGATGTTCAGCCAGGCCATGCCCTCGAGGTGGCGGGACATCGTCAGCCCGCCGGCGTCGACGGGGTTGAAGCCGATCGCCTCCGCGAGACCGAGCACGGCCGTCTTGGCGGCCTCGTCATCGCCGGCGACGTAGCCGTCGACGCGCAGACCGCCGGCCACTCTGGGGTCGGCCTGCCGGGCCGCGAACGCGGTGTTGAACGCCTTCACGACGCGGGCGCCCGGCGCCTTGGCCTGGATCTCCTCGGCACCCGACCTCTCGCCGGTCGCCAGGCCCGAGTAGTCGGGCTTGATCGGATTGGTCGCGTCCACGACGACCTTGCCGGAGATCGCGTCTCCGACGCTGGCGAGCACGTCGTCCACGGCCGCGTAGGGTACGGCCAGGATGACGAGATCGGCATCCTCCAACGCCGTCCTGTTGGAGGCCGCCGCCCGGGCGCCGGTCTGGTCCGCCGCAGCCCGGGCGGACTCGCCGGACGTCGAGCTCACGGTCACGGCGTTCCCCGCTCTGGTGGCCGCCCCTGCGAGGGCTGTGCCTACGTTGCCTGCTCCGATGATGGCGATCTTCATGGTGTCCTCCGGTCCCGGCTCCGGTGTGCGGCGCCGTCCAGTGAGATATTTGCATCGACAATAGTTCTGTCCGGGACTATTCCAGCTGAAACATGGGCATACCCAAAGCATGAAGCAGACGCCGACAGATGCAGGCCGCGAGCGCGCCGCCATGGAGCTGTGGACAGAGCTCACATCCTTCACGGGCGCCGTGCGCGCGCGGTTGGAGCACCGGCTCGACGCCGAACTGGGCGTACTGCCCGAGGAGGCCGAGCTGCTGGCGCGGCTCGATGAGGCGCCCGAGCAGCGCCTGCGCATGGCGGACGTCAGCCGGTCGCTGCGGCTGAGCAAGAGCGGCGTCACGCGGCTCGTCGACCGTCTGGCGGACCGTGGGCTCGTCGTCCGCGCCGCCTGCCCCAAAGACCGGCGCGTCGTGTACGCGGGCCTCACCGACGAGGGCCGCCGGGCGGCCGCGTCGGCTGCGCCCGCCGTAGCGGCGGGAGTGGCGGAGCAACTCGCCGGCGGGCTCTCTGCGGAGCAGCTCGACTCGCTCACCGCGTCGTTACGCGCGCTGCGCGGACCCGGCGAGGCCGGAGCCTGACGGCGAAGCGCCGTCCTTCCATCACCCCCGGATCACTCGGAGCACCTCATGGCGACCAGAACGGAACCTCTCAAGCTCGACCCCCCGACGCTCGACGCCGGAACCGGCATCGGCCACGTCCACCTCAAGGTCTCGGACCTCGACCGCGCACTCGCGTTCTACCAGGGCGTGCTGGGCTTCGAGCTCACCGGCCGTCTCGGCGACCAGGCGGCGTTCGTCTCGGCCGGCGGTTACCACCACCACATCGGTCTCAACACCTGGGAGTCGCGCGGCGGCTCTCCGCCGCCGCGCTCGGCGACCGGCCTCTACCACGTGGCCATCCGCTACCCGACGCGGGCGGCGCTGGCTCGCGCGCTGCGCGCACTGATCGAGCGACGCTACCCCATCGAGGGTGCGTCAGACCACGCCGTGAGCGAGGCCATCTACCTTCACGACCCCGACGGCAACGGCATCGAGCTGTACTGGGACCGGCCCCGCGACGGGTGGCCGGTCAACCCGGACGGCAGCTATGCGATGGTCGTCGAGCCGCTGGACCTGGACGGCCTCTTGGCAGAGGCGGACGATTGAGGTCCGGCGACACGGCGCCGGCTCAGGCTACGGCCGCCTGCGTCCTTCACTCCGGCAGCGGCACGGTGTCCCAGTCCGAGGGTGTGAACGACGCGCCGGGCTCGGCGCCGACGACGAACATCGTGGTCCCGGCCTCGACCGCCACGGCGCCGCGCACGGTCGCCGGATCCGGGACGTAGAGGAAGGTCCCGGCCGGAGCGTCGATCTCCTCGCCGTCGACCCGGTACGTGGCGTGGCCGCTGACGATCAGAAAGAGCTCCTCGTGACGCGCAGCTACCTCGTCGTGATCGTGCGTCAGCGTGTCGCCCGCCGCCGTGGCACGCGCGAGCGCGGTGCCGAATGAGCCGATGCCGAAGATGCGGCGGACGGGCTTCCACTCCGTACCCGGCGACGAGCCCTCTTCGAACGGCATGTCATCGATGTGCGCGACCGTGTAGGCGGCGCGGTCCGAGTCAGTCATGTGCTCATCCTCCCAGGGGCGACGTGGTCGCTACGAGTCTAGCAGTGCGGACAGCCTGCACATGCGGGGCATGACGCCTTGACGGCCCTGATAAAGTTGCTTATGCATAAAGTGACTCTGTGAACGAGGAGCTGCCGTGAGCGAGGAGCAGGAGTATTCGGCGAAGGACGTCGCGCTCGCGGTGCGGCGCCTCGACCTCATGATGTCGCAGATGCACCTCGAGATGAGCGAGCGGCTGGGGCTCTCGGCGGCGGAACTGCTGGCGCTCGCGCACCTCTCTGTGGCCGGGTCTCTCGGCCCGACGGAGCTTACCCGTCGCCTGCACATGACCACGGGCGCGATGACGGCCATGCTGGACAGGCTCGCGGAGCGGGAGTTCATCGTCCGCGAGCCTCACCCGAGCGACCGGCGGCGGATCGTGGTTCGGCTCACCGGAGAGGGTCGCGACCGCATCTTCACGCAGGTGCACGGGATGGCCGACGAGGTGGTCGCGATCTCCGACCGGCTGGATCCCGGCGCGCGACGCGGGGTCATCCGGTACATCGAGGAGCTCTGCGGCGCCATCGGCGCGCCCGAGGCATGAGGCCGGCCATGGAATGCGTCTGGGACTACCCTCGACCCCCGCGCGTGGAGGCGAGCCACAAGCTGGTGCGTGTCGAGTTCGCCGGCGAGGTGATCGCCGAGACCACGCGCGCGTACCGGGTGCTCGAGACGAGCCACCCGCCCGTCTACTACATCCCGCCGGAGGACGTGCGCAGTGACTTCCTGCGCCCCAGCCGGCGGCGCACCTGGTGCGAGTTCAAGGGCGAGGCGAGTTACTACGACCTCGTCGCCGGCGGCCGGGAGGTCCGCGACGTGGCCTGGTACTACCCCGAGCCCACCGCGCGCTACACGGCGCTGCGCGACCACGTCGCCTTCTACCCCGGCCGGGTCGACGCCGCCTACGTCGACGGCGAGCAGGTCGCGGCGCAGGCGGGCGATTTCTACGGCGGCTGGATCACCGCGGACATCGAGGGCCCCTTCAAGGGCGGCCCGGGGACGGCCGGCTGGTGACCGGGACTCAGTAGTCGGTCAGCCGCCTCGGCTCGCCGGGGCCGGTGCCGATCTGAGGCGCCTGGGAACGGAGCTCGATCAGCTTCTGCCGTAGCTCCACCTGCAGGCGCCCGATCTCACCCTCGGCCTCGACGCGCTTGGCGCGCCCCTCCTCCTGGATGCGGATCGTCTCTTCGAGCGTGGCGATCAGGTCGGCGTTCACCTTCCGCAGCGTCTCGACGTCGACCACGCCGCGCTCGACCTCGCGCGCCACCTTCGCCGAGCCGTCGCGGAGGAGCTCGGCGTTCTTGGCCAGCAGCTCGTTGGTCGTGTCCGTCACCTGCTTCTGCAGTTCCATTGCCTTCTGCTGGCGGTACAGGCTGATGGCGATGACGATCTGGTTCTTCCACAGCGGGATCGTCGTCAGGATCGAGCTCTGGATCTTCTCCACGAGGTTCTGGTCGTTGCTCTGGATGAGGCGGATCTGGGGAGCCGTCTGGATGGCGATCATGCGCGTGAGCTTGAGGTCGTGGATGCGGCGCTCGAACCTGGTCGCCGCCTGCTGCAGGTCGGCCAGCCGCTGCGCCGCCATGACGTCGTCGCTGGCCGCGACCTCGGCCTCGAGCGCCGGGATCTTGACGGCGTGCAGCTCCTGCAGCGCCTGCTCGCCGGCGGCGATGTACACGTCGAGCTGCTTGAGGTAGTCGAGGTTGAGCTCGTACATCTTGTCGAGCACGGTCATGTCCTTGAGCAGCCCCATGCGTGAGCGCTCGAGGGCGTCGATGATCTTCTCGATGCTGGTCGCCACCTTCTGGTAGCGCGCCGAGAAGCGCTCGAAGGTGTTGGCGAAGCGGCCCAGGATCGGGATCTTCGCTTTGCCGGTGCCGGCGCTGAGGGCGTCGACGTCGATCTCGCGCACCTTCTTGAGCAGGTCCTGCAGGGCCTCGCCGCCGGTGCCGGCGTCCTTGTTGCGCACGTCGCCGAGCAGGGAGTCGGCGAAGTTGGCGATCCGGCTCTGGGCCGGGAGGCCGTAGGAGAGCACGGCCTGCGTGTCCCCCACGTCGACCTGCCGGCTGATCTCGGCGACTCGCTGGAGGTCGGCCGGTGAGAGTGGGCCGGCGGCCGGCTGGTCGCCGGCGACGGCCGCCGGGTCCGCGCCGGCTGCGTCGCGCACGGCCGGCACGCCGGCCACGTCGGGCGCCGCCTGGTCCTCGACATCCGAGCCGGTTCCCCAGCTCGTCGGCTCGTCCTGCTTCTGGATGTCGTCGCTCATGACGCCTCCTCTTCCGGCGTACACGAGCGGGCCACCGCAGGCAGACCGCTCATCGCAGCTCCCCGCTCGTCTGGGTGTACATGGTCTCGCTGCGGACGGTGCGCTCCAGCAGCTCGATCTCACTGTCGAGGTCCATGGCGCGGTCCTCGAGGACGTTCGCCAGCTGGCGGTCGAAGGCCTCCTGCACGACCTTGAGGGAGGCCTCGGCGCGCGCCAGCGTCTGGCTGATCTCCGGCGCCGTGCCGCCGCGCCGGGCGAGGTTCACGTAGCCCTCGACGATGCGCTGCGCGGCATCCAGGTAGTAGGTGAGGAACCCGCGGGCGGCGTCGAGCTTGCGCGGCTGGGAGGCCAGCTCGGCGATGATCTGGTCGGCGGTGGTGCAGAGGCCGACCACCTCGTCGCGCACGGCCGGCTTGCCGATGGAGCTCGCCGTGCCGAGGATCTTGTCCACCTGGCGGCGCGCCGGCTGCAGCACGTCGGCGGCGCGCTCGTCGATGTTCCTGGGCAGCTCCGGCCGCGAGCCGGCCGCGAGGACGGGCGGCTGCGGCGCCGCGGGCAACGACTTCGGCGATGCGTCACCGAACATGATCGCCCGGTAGTAGGGACGTATGGACAGCGCGTGCGCCACCGTCAGTACCGAGACGAGCAGCTGCAGCAGGAAGAAGGGCCACACCGGGAGCGCCGTGGCGACGGCCGTGATCGTCAGCAGCAAGGGCACGAGGTAGGCGAACCCGTACAGCGTCCACGGCGTGTGCCTGGCGCGCACGCCCACGTACACGAAGCCGAGCCAGTTCATGAACCCGAGCGTGAACATCCAGAGGATCCACACCGAGTGCCGCCACCACCAGCGAAAGCGGGCGCGCGGCTTGCTCTCGTCGACGACCTCGCCGACGAGCACGTCCGGCTCGGACTGCGGTTTGAGCTGCTGGACGTCCTTGACGGCGAGGGCCGGATGCCCGTTCTGGCACTCGCCGTAGGGCGTCAGCCAGACCCAGCGCTGACAGACGTTGCAGTAGCCGCCGAGCGGCATTGGCGGACCCCTTGAGCTCGTGGACAAGTGACGCGTCGATTTCAGGATAGCCCGCCGAGCCGAGAAAGGCACCTGCACGCGTCCATGGGGCGGTGTAGGCTTGCGTCTCCGCAGCCACGAACCACTCGAGGCGATGAACCAGCACGATCAGCACATCCTCCGGCTCGCGATCCCGTCGGACCTGCCCGGCGGGCTCGACGCCCCGCGCTCCGGGCACTTTCGTCGCAGCCCCTGCTTCACGATCGTCGACCTCAGCGACGACGTCGTCGTCGACGTACGCGTCGTGACGAATCCGAAGCGTCATGGCGACCACGGCCTCACGCCGATCCTCACGCTCGGTGAGAACCTCGTCGACATCGTCATCGTCGCCGGCATCGGGCGGAAGGCCCTCCTGCACTGCATCCAGGCAGGCATACGCGTCCTTGCCGGCGACGACCGGTCTGATGTGCGCTCGGTGGTCCAGGCCTTCATCGACGCCGAGCTCGTACCCGTGGGCGGCGACGCCACCGCGGCGCACTGAGCCACCCCGTCCGCGCACGCCGACGCGTGGACTCTCCGCCCTGCCGGGAATACACGGCGCAGGGCGGGCTCCTCGCGGCGCCCGCGGTATGGGAAGTGATCCGGGGGAGGCCCCTGTGAGCGACGAGAAGCAGAAGGACGCTGAGCTCCGCGCGAAGCTGACTCCGCTGCAGTACCAGGTCACGCAGCGCGAGGGCACCGAGGCGCCCTTCGCCAATGAGTACTGGGATGAGCACCGCGACGGCATCTACGTCGACGTGGTGAGCGGTGACCCGCTCTTCAGCAGCAAGGACAAATACGACTCGGGCACTGGCTGGCCGAGCTTCACCCGGCCGCTCCGCGAGGACGCTGTGTCGACCCGAGAGGACCGCCGGCTGTTCAGCGCGCGCACGGAGGTGCGCAGCGCCGCGAGCGACTCGCACCTGGGCCACGTGTTCCCCGACGGGCCGAAGCCGACGGGGCAGCGGTACTGCATGAACTCCGCCGCCCTGCGGTTCGTGCCGAGGGAGGACCTCGCGGCCGAGGGCTACGCCCGGTACGAGGATCTGTTCGACGACGGGGAGTGACGTCGCCGGGCCGGGTGTTCCCCACAGGCCCGGCGGCGCGTACCATGCTGCCATGGGCAGCTACCGCAGCGACGACGAAGCACTCATCGGTCTCGCGCGCCAGCTCACCGACGCCTACGCCGAGGCGCGCACGCGCGAGGACCAGGACTACGCCTGCGATTCCATCGCGGAGTACCTGTCCGAGTTCCGCGACACGGCGCCGAGCGAGGCGCTGCTCGCCGTGCTCGACCTGCCGCTGACGGTCGAGACGTATCCGCTGGTCGACGAGGCGCAGGTGGCGCTCGCTGCCCGCGGTCCGGGCGTCGTGGAACTGCTGCTCGAGGCGGTGCTCGGCGACGTCTACGATCCGGACGGCCCCGCGCCGGAGCGCGCGGCGGAGACGCTCGACGCGATGGACCCCCGCGCGGCCGCGACAGGCCTGTGTGATGTGTTGTGTGGCCGCGGCGACGACCAGATCAAGGGCGCCGCCCTGGATGCGCTGGTCGCGCTCGGTGGGGCGGCGGAGCCGGACCTCACGGTCACGCGCGACGACCCGGTCGGCGGCGAATGGGCGCGGGCGGCGCTCGAGCAGTTGGCGTTCGAGCGCGAGCATCCCGGCGCCGAGGTGATCGCGAGCGACGAGGCGGCGGCCGAGGACGAAGGACCGACGGCCGCGGAAGACGGCGAGAGCGACGCCCCGGAGCAGGCTCCGCCGCAGGCCGAGTCCGCACCCGACCAAGGGGTCGTCGACGACGCCTATGACGACTTCCTCCGCAGGTACGGGCAGGAGCAGGGCGAGGAGCCGCTGCCCTAACCTCGCTCAACCTCGTCTGAACACAGGCTTCATATTCACTTGTCAAAGTGTGCTCAAGCCACAAACGGCTGAGACGGTTGCCCCCCCGACCGTCGTAAGGGTCCGGCTGCTGTACGGTGCGCCCCCACCGAGCCGTGACCCGCCAGCCCGGCAGCGCCTTCCTCCTGGCGCCCGGGATGCCGTTGGCCCCTCTGGGCCGCGGCGAGCGCAAGGCGCTCGCCGCGGCCCATCCCCTTCTTCAGGGATG
>DASUMX010000304.1:0-3715 GCA_036277455.1 Thermoleophilia bacterium | reverse complement strand
GCCACAGCTCGTCCGTCTGGACCTGGCCGGCGCCCTCGCGGTCGAGGGACTCGAGCGCGCGGATCACGCGGCGCGCATTGCGCAGGTCCACCCGCGCCGCCACGTCCGGCGCGCGCCGGCGGAGCTCCGCGACGAGGGCCGCCGGCGCGCGCTCCCAGCGCTCCTCCAGCGCGCGCCTGCGCGCCGCGTCCGGCGCGCCGCCGAAGGCGAGGTCGCCGAGCGCGGCGCGCAGGTACAGGCCCGAGCCGCCCTCCACGATCACCGGCCTGCCGGCCTCGAGCAGCCGATCCACCGTCTCGTGCGCCATCGCGGCGTACTCGGCGACGCTGAACTCGTCCTGCGGCGAGGCCCAGCCGACGAGGTGGTAGGCGGCGCGCCGGCGCGCCTCCGCGCCGGGCTGGTTGGTGACGACGGGCAGTCCCGCGTAGATCTGCATGGAGTCGGCCACCACGATGTCGGCGTCCAGGAGTGCGGCGAGCTCGAGCGCCACGTCGCTCTTGCCGAGCGCGGTGGCGCCGAACAGCGCGACCACCGGTGGCGCGTCAGTCATCCGTGGGGTCGCCGGCCTGTGCGCTGGAGACGACCGGCGGATCGCCCTGGCGGTACCGCGTGACGAGGAAGCGGCGTACGTCGTAGGCCTGGCCGGGCGCGATGCCGGCCTTCTGCAGGGCGATGCCGACCTGCGCGTCGACGGTGTCGATCCCCTCGAGCGCCGGCAGCAGCACGCCCCGCCGAGGCCCGGCCTCCACGATCACGCCCCAGCACCGGGGATCGAGGTCGTCGACGGTGCACGCCTCGCTCGGGCTGAGCACGTCCACCGAGCAGGTGAGCGCATCGCACTCGTCGGGGGTGACGGGCGGGAAGCGCGGGTCGCGCAGGGCGGACGACTGCGCGTTGCGCGCGATCTCCCACCCGAGCGACGCCTCGGCCGGCTCCAGCGTGCCGATGCACCCGCGCAGATCGCCGCGCTTCTTCAGGGTCACGAAGCAGGCTGCGCGACGCTCGTAGAACGCGCCGGCAGGCGGTTCGGGCGCCCGCCCTCCGGCCGCGTAGGAGCGGACGCAGGACAGCGCGTAGTCGGCCGGACCCGGCGCCGCCTCGCCCGGGTCGCTCATCCCTCGGCGTCCGCGGAGACGGGGCGGGGCCCGAACCGCGCGACGAGGTAGCCGACCCCGTAGGGGCCTTCGTAGCTCAGGATCTCGGGGTCGACCATGGCGTCGTCGCCGAGGAAGCCGCCCAGCGCCACGAAGCTGCGCAGGCCGCACTCGGCGGCGCCGTCCAGCAGGACGGGCTCGATGCGCGTGAGCGCCGGGAAGTCGCCGACCCCGAGGAGGCTGACGATCTCGTCGTCGAAGAGCTTGCCGCGGGGGTCGTACGGCGCCGGAGCGCCGTGGATGAGCGCGTGCGAGAGGTCGCCCGAGGCGAGGAACAGGGTGTCCCGCTTGAGCTCCTCGGCGCAGCGGCGCACCAGCTGCCCCAGCGTGCGGTGCTCGGCGTAGGGTCCCACCACGGAGAGGCTCACGATGCGGTTGGGCCGCATGAAGCTGAGCGGCACCAGGACGCCCCAGTCCAGGACGTCGCCGTCGTCGGGCACGAGGCGGATCTTGCGGTTGTCGCCGGCGAGGGCGAGCAGCAGCTCGGCGAACTGCACGTCGTTGTCGTAGCTGAAGGAGGCCTCCGGGCAGCGGAAGCGGCCGAAGTCGCCGCGCAGGCGCGGCGCCGTCTTGACGGCGTGCGCGGCGCCGAAGTCGTCGGCGTGCGGGGAGATGACGACGATGGTGTCGGGGTCGCCGACGGACGCGGCGAGCCTCTCCATCGCCATCACGGTGGTGGCGATCTTGTTGCGCGCGGTCCCCCCCACCTCGGGGATGAGCAGTGGAGGATGAGGGCAGATACAGCCTTGCATGACGATGCCTCCTGGTCGCCGGCTCAGACCGTCGTCCCGCGTAGCGTCGTGGAGGTGGCTCCGGTCACTTCTACCAGCACTATAGCACCGGCCTCCACGGCGCCGGAGAGGTTCACCGTGACGTTCTGGCGGGTGCGGCCGCGGTGGCGTACGCCGTCCCTGCTGGGGCCCTCCACGAGCACCTCGGCGCGGCGTCCGACCCAGGCCTGGCGAGAGGCGAGCGCCTGCTGCTGCGTCAGCGCGATCAGGCGCTCGACACGCTCCCGGCGGACGTCCGGCGGGACCTGGTCCGGCAGCTCGGCCGCGGCCGTGCCGCGACGCGGCGAGAACACGAACGTGAAGGCCGCGTCGAAGGCCGCCTCCCGCACCAGCGACAGCGTCTGCGCGAAGTCGTCCTCCGTCTCGCCGGGGAAGCCGGCGATGAGGTCGGTGGTGATGCTGACGTCCGGCACGGCGGCACGCAGCGCGCGGACGCGCTCGAGATATCGCGCCACGGTGTACCCGCGGCGCATGGCGGCGAGCACGCGGTCCGAGCCGGCCTGGGCAGGCAGGTGCACGTGCTCGCACACGCTGGGCAGGCTCGCGACCGCGGCGACGAGGTCGTCTCCGAGGTCCCTGGGGTGCGACGTCATGAAGCGGATGCGCTCGAGCCCGGGCACGGCGTCGAGGCGCGCGAGGAGCGCGGCGAACGTGGGCGCGGCCGCCTCCCCCCGGCGCCAGAGGTCGCGCCCGTAGGCGTTGACGTTCTGGCCGAGCAGGGTCACCTCGCGCACGCCGTCGGCGACCAGCGCCTCGGCCTCCGCGACCAGGTCCTCTATCGACCGGCTGCGCTCGGGGCCACGGACGTGCGGGACGATGCAGTAGGAGCAGAAGTTGGTGCAGCCGCTCATGACCTGCAGCCACGCCTGGAACGGGCGCTCGCGCCGGGCTCCGAGGCTGCCGCTGAAGTGCGGACCGTCCTCGAAGTAGCCGGCGGGGGCCCCTTCCGCCGGCTCCACTGCGGCCCGCAGCAGCTCCGGCAGCCGGTGCAGGTTCTGCGGGCCGAGGGCGCCGTCGACGAACGGGAAGCGCGCGAAGAAGCCCGCCTGCTCGGCCTGCGGCAGGCAGCCGGTCACGAGGACCACGCGCGAGGGGTCCTCGCGCTTGAGCCTCGCCGCCGTGCCGAGGTGGCCGGCGAGGCGGTCGTCCGCGCTCTTGCGCACCGTGCAGGTGTTGTAGACGAGCACGTCGGCGCCGTCGGGCTCGTCGGCGCGCTCCAGGCCCTGGGCCTCGAGCAGCGCGCGGATGCGCTCGGCGTCGTGCTCGTTCATCTGGCAGCCGAACGAGCGCAGGTAGTAGCGGCCGGTCATGGCGGTATCGTCGCGCTCGCGGGGGCGGCCTTCACGGCGCCCGCTATTGAGCTGGGTAGCGGGCTCAACTGGCGGAGCGCCGCAGGCACACCGGCTATTTGGCGATGTCGACGGCGCGGCTCTCTCGGATGACGGTCACGCGGATCTGGCCGGGATAGTCCAGCTGGTCCTCGATCTCGCGCGCGATCTCGCGCGCCAGGAGCGCCGTGGCGTCGTCGTCGATCTCGGCCGGCTTGACCATGACGCGCACCTCGCGCCCTGCCTGCATCGCGAAGCACTTCTCGACCCCCTTGTGGGCCTCGGCGATGTGCTCCAGCGACTCCAGGCGCTTGATGTAGTTCTCGAGCGACTCGCGGCGGGCGCCCGGACGGGCGGCGCTGATGGCGTCGGCCGCCTGCACGAGCACGGCCTCCACGGTCTGCGGTTCCACGTCCTGGTGGTGCGCCTGGATCGCGTGGCA
>DASUMX010000303.1:0-15203 GCA_036277455.1 Thermoleophilia bacterium | reverse complement strand
CGTCGCGACCTCTGCTCCCAGCGCTTCCGACGTGATGGCGAGGATGCTGAGGCCGAGGTCCGGGCTGCCGGGCTCCTGGAGCCCGACCGGCAGCCCGGACCACGGCGTGTCCATCAGCTTGACGCTGCGCTCGGACGCCGCCAGCAGCATGGAGGCGAACGCGATCCTGACGAAGTCGAGCGCGGCGGAGACGCCCACGACCTCATACAGGCACGCCGAGCGGATCGTCCCTTCCTCCACCGAGACGAGGGGGTTGCCCTGCGCCGCATTGAGCTCGATCGCCACGACGGACCCCGCGTACTCAAGGGCGCGGCGCGCGGCCGCCTGGACCGGCGCCGCGCTCCGGAAGTTGAGCGGGTCCTGAAGGTTCCGCGCCGCGCCCTCGTCCCACAGGTAGCTGCCGTGGAGCAGCTCGCGCAACCGGGCCAGTGTGTGCGCGAGCACGGGGTCGGGCCGCGCGCGCTCGATGGCCGGGTGCAGCACCGAGAGGTTGGCGGCGAAGCCCTCGAGGCTGAGCGCCGCCGCCACGTCGGCGGCCTCCAGCAGGCGGGCGGCGTCGGCCAGCGCCAGCGCCGCCGACCCCGTCCCGAAGGCGCTCGAGTTGATCAGGGCAAGGCCCTCGCCCTGGACGAGGTCCATGCCGGCGAAGACCCCGGCGGCGAGGTCGGACATCTGCGCCAGATCCGAGGCGCCGATGGAGCCGCGCGCGCGGACCTCCGGGCGCTCGCCGTCGTTCAGCGCCCGGACGAGGCGCTCGGCGAGGACCGGCCGGATGCACGTCGTGGCTCCGGCCATCTGGTTGGCGAACACGAGCATCGCCGCGCGGACCACGTCGGCGGGCGCAAGCGGCCCGACCCCGGCGCGGCTCTCGGCGATCTGCCGCCAGCTGAAGCCGGAGTCGTCGCGCTGCTGCCGCGTCCGCTTCTGCACGCCGAGCCCGGTGGTGAGCCCGTAGACGGGCGCGCCTCGCTCGGCGATACCCGCGGCGAGGGCGCTCGCGGCAGCCATCGCCGTCAGCGCCTCCTCCGCCAGCACGACCTGCTCGCCGCCGCGCGCCGCGGAGACGACCTCGTCGAGCGTCAGGCTCCTGCCCGTCAGGACGACGGCCACGCCTGCTCTCAGCGCTCCCCGGTCATGACGAACCGTCGCACGCCGTCAAGATCGAGCCCGTCGAGTCCGAGAGCGGCGAGGTCCAGGCCCTCGGTCCAGTAGTCACGCTGCAGCATCACGCCCATCACCTCGATCATGGAACGGGTCACAGGCAGGTCTATGCCCAGCGCCTCGCCGATCCGCACCATGGGGACGAACGCATAGATGATGTCCTCGCTGCACACCTGTTCCAGGTAGTCGGCGGTCGCGTACCAGTCGGCGTGTGGGGAGGAGCGCAGCGCCTCCACGAGGCCGGCGCCCTCATAGAGGTACGAGCGGCGGTCGAAGCTCAGTTGGTCCTCGAACAGCTGCGAGCCGAGCCGCGTCGCAAGGAGCTGGCGCTCCGCGTCGAATGCCTCCACGAGCCGGGCGCCGGGCACTGTGGTGTCCTGATAGAACTTGCCGCCCATGTAGCGGTCGAAGTAATAGCCGGCCACGGGGATGGTGAGCGTCGCGTGGATCGGGGGGTTTCCGGCGGCCGCGATGTTGGTGTCGATCACCGTGCCCGCCGGATCGTACTGCTCGTAGATCCGGCGCACGACGTCGTACACGGAGCCGCTCCGCTCGCCGGGGAAGGCGGCGACGCAGAAGTGCCGCTTGAAGCGCCCGATGTGGATGGCGTCGCCCTTGGGCTGGCAGATGTACGGCATGATGTTGGACTCGGCGAGGGACACGTCCGGCAGTCTTCCCGCCCAGCGCACGGCCTGCCGCAGCGAGCCCCAGTAGCCGGTGTTGAACAGCACGATCTGACCGTCGCTCAAGTGAGGAGCCACGGCGTCCATGAAGACGTCGTGGTACATCGCGGGGACGGTGATCATGACCACGTCCGCGCCGGCCACCGCTTTGGCGGCGTCGCTCGTCGCCGTCAGCGGCGCAAAGCCGGTCTTGCCGGCCGTCGTCTCGGAGCCGGCCGTCACCTCAACGCCGCCGCGGGCTATCGGGCCTTCGAGCTTCTCCGCCAGCGACGGGAGCTCGAACAGAGTCACGTCGATGCCCTTGAGCGCGTTGTCCGCGGCGATGGCCAGCCCGGCGCCGCCGGCGCCGCACACCGTCAGGCGCAGTGAAGTCCCCATGTGCACACTCCTGTGACCGTGGTTCGGACCGGGTCGGCGGCCCGGAGTCCGCACGAGGGACTATCGACGAAGGGCTACTTCACGGGCAAGAGCGCGTGCTCGCAGTCTCGAATACAGGAGCGTTTTCCGGCGTGACCCGCCTCCCCGCCTCTGGAGCGCAGCCGCGGCGTCCGCCGATCAGCCGTACCGGATGCGCGGGTTGAGGACCGCGTAGAGGATGTCGGCGACCAGGTTCGCGACCACGTAGATGAGCACGATGAGGAGCGCCGTCGATTGGATGAGAACGAGGTCGCGGCGCTGGATCGCGAAGAGCAGCAGGCGGCCGATCCCCGGGTACCCGTAGACCGACTCGGTCACGATCAGGCCGCCGATGAGCCAGCCGATGCCGATGGCCACCACCGTCACCGTCGGCAGCAGCGAGTTGCGCAGCACGTGGGTGAAGAGGACCTTCCTCGGCGGCAGGCCCTTGAGGTTGGCGGTCCGCACGTAGTCCATCTGCAGCACGTCGACCGTGCTCGACCGTGTCATGCGCACGACGTAGGCCAGGCTGGTCAGCGCCACCGTGATCGCCGGCAGGATGAGGTACGGCAGCGCCTCGATGAAGCCTGTGTCCGGCGGGATCGCCGACTGCGACGGGAACCACTGGAGCTGAATGGCGAAGATCGCGATGAGGATGAGGCCGCTGACGAACTCGGGCAGACCGATGAACGCGAGCGAGCCGATGGAGATCGTCTGGTCCACCCAGGTGTTCTTGCGCAACGCCGCCAAGAGCCCGAGCAGGATCCCTAACGGCACGTACATGACGAAGGCGACGACGGCGAGCATGAGCGAATTGCCCAGGCGCTCGAAGACGATGGGGCGGACGAGCGTGTTCATGCTCGGCGAGTCGCCCCAGTCGCCCTGCACGTAGTTGCCCAGCCACGAGCCGTACTGGACGACGACGGGCCTGTCCAGACCGAGCTCGGTGCGCAGATTGCTCTTGGCCTCCTCCGTGGCGAAGCGCCCGAGGATCTGGCTGGCCACGTCACCGGGCAGGACGGTCGTCGCCCAGAAGATGATGATCGAGGCGAGCACCACGGTCATCACCATGAACCCGAGGCGCCTGAGGATGAACCTGGCCATCAGGCGCTCTCTTCGGCGTCGAGGACGAGCGTCTCGGCCTGCAGCCGCGCCAGCTCGTCCAGCGGGATGTGACAGTAGATGCGGTGGTCGCCTTCGCCCACGCGCCACGGAGGCTCCTGCTCGCGGCAGACGTCGCCGAGGCAGCGCGGGCACCGCGGGTGGAAGCGGCAGCCCGACGGGACGTTCATCGCGCTCGGCACCGACCCGCTCAGGCGGATCGGCTTCTGTTTGACGTCCGGATCGGCGAGCGGCACGGCTGAGAGCAGCGCCTCCGTGTACGGGTGGAACGGCGGCGTAAGCACCGTGGTCGCGTCACCCACCTCCATGACGTGGCCGAGGTACACCACGGCGATGACGTCGGAAAGGTGCTGCACCGCAGAGAGGTCGTGGCTGATGAACAGGTACGACGTCTGCTTCTCGACCTGCAGCTTCATGAGCAGGTTCATGAGCGAACCCTGCACGGAGACGTCGAGCGAACTGATGGGCTCGTCGCAGAGGATGATGCCGGGCTCGGCGGCGAAGGCGCGCGCTATCGCCACGCGCTGCTTCTCGCCGCCGGAGAGCTCGTGCGGCAGGCGGTCGAAGTAGCTGGCCGGCAGACTCACCGATGCGAGCAGTTCGAGCGCCTTGTCCTTGGCCTGGCGGCGGTCCAGACCGCCCAGCAGGGCGAGCGGGCGCATGATCGCATCGCCGACGCTGCGCGTCGGGTTGAGCGAGGCGTCCGGGTTCTGGAACACCATCTGGATCTCGCGCAGTGTGGAGCGCGGTCGCTTCGCCGTCGACAGCGCCAGGGAGTCACCCCGCAGCCTGATGTCCCCGCTCGTCCGGGGTGTCAGGCCGATGATGGCGCGCGCGACGGTCGTCTTGCCGCTGCCGCTCTCGCCGACGACTCCGAGCGTCTGACCGACGCACACCTCGAGGTCCACCCCGTCGACGGCGCGCACCGTGCCCTTGGGCGCCTTGAAGTGCACCTGGGTGTCGTCGGCCGCGACGAGGACCTCGCGAGCGACGCACTCAGTCTGGACCTCGCGCACGGCCTCGGTCGCGGCGCGCAGGTACTCGGCCGGCGGCGGCACGGCCTGCCAGCGCCGGCACGCGGAGAGGTGCGCGCCCTGGACGGCCACGAGCGGTGGACGCGCTTGCGTGCAGGCCTCCTCGACGAAGCCGCAGCGGGGCGCGAAGATGCAACCCGGGGGCAGCTGGTCGACGCGGGGGATCGACCCGGGGATCGTCACCAGGGAGCGCTTCTGCGGCGTGGGGTCGAAGTGCGGCACGCAGCCGAGCAGGTCGAGCGTGTACGGGTGCAGCGGCCGCTTGAAGAGCTCCTTCAGCTCGGCCTGCTCCATGAACTCGCCGGCGTACATGACGCCCACCCGGTCGCAGATCTTGGTGATCACGCCGAGGTCGTGGGTGATGTACAGGATCGCCGAGTCGAACTCACGCTTGAGCTCGGCGACGAGGTCGAGGACGACGGCCTGGGTGGTGACGTCGAGGGCCGTGGTCGGCTCGTCCATGATGAGCAGCGATGGGTCGGTCATGAGCGCCATGGCGATGACGCAGCGCTGCAGCATGCCGCCGGAGAGCTGGTGCGGGTAGCGCTTCGTCACCGCCTCGGGGTCGGGCATGGCGACCTTGGTGAGCATCTCGTGGACGCGGTCGCGGGCTGCGGCCGCGTCCATCCCGAGGTGCTGGCGCGCCACCTCGGCGAGCTGCTTGCCGATCACGATCGACGGGTTGAGCGCGCTCAGCGGGCTCTGATAGACGACGCCGATCTTCGCGCCCCACAGGGCCCGGAGCGCCCTGTCCGGCAGGTCGAGCAGCTCGACGCCGTTGAGGCGGACGCTGCCGTCCGTGACGCGGCCGTTCTGCGCCAGATAGCGGATGGCGCCCATGGCGAGCGTGGACTTGCCGGAGCCGGACTCGCCCACGAGCCCGAAGCTCTCGTGCTCGTGGACGGCGAGCGAGACGTCGCGTACCGCGTGCAGGACGCCGAGCTCGGTGGTGTAGTCGACGCAGAGGCCCTCGATCTCGAAGACGGGGCGGGAGGCGGGGGCAGCCATCAGTTCCTCCCGCCTCCGGGGAGCATGACCTGTCGCAGCCCGTCCGACATCAGGTTGGTGGCGATCACGAGCACGGCGATGGTGCAGGCGGGGAAGAGCAGTACCCACGGCGCGATGGCGAAGAAGGCGCGCGCTTGGTTGATCTGCAGCCCCCAGTCGGGTGACGGCGGCTGCACGCCGAGGCCGAGGAACCCCAGCGAGGCGACGAGGAAGATCGAGTAGCTGAAGCGCATCGACGCCTCCACCAGCAGCGGCGGCAGCGAGTTGGGGAGGATCTCGCGGAAGAGCACGTAGCTGCGCGTCTCGCCACGCACCCGCGCGGCCTCGACGAATTCCTTGTTCTTGAGGTCGAGCACCATGCTGCGCACCACACGCGCGACCATGGGGATGTAGAGGATCGCGACCACGAACACGATGTTGATGTTGGAGGGCCCTACGGTGCTCAGCAGGACGAGCGCGAGCAGCAGCGAGGGGAACGACAAGAGCACGTCGAGTAACCGCATCACCACCTCGTCGATGCTCCCGCCGACGTAGCCCGAGAACAGGCCGATGGCGGTGCCTATGACCACGGCGATCGCGGTCCCGAACCCGCCGAGCAGGAAGATGTTGCGCGTGCCGACGATGATGCGGCTGAGGATGTCGCGCCCGAACTGGTCGGCGCCGAAGGGATGGCTCAGCGTGGGCGTCGCGAGGCGCAGCTCGGCGCTCTGCTTCTCGTAGTCATACGGGGCTATCCAGGGGCCGAAGACGGCCAAGAAGAGGAAGAAGCAGAAGATGACGGTGCCGACGAGCGCCGCCGGACGCTTGAGGAGGCGGCGCCAATAGAGCCTCCACGTCCTCGGCCGCTCCTGCTGGGCCGGGTCGGAGAAGCCCTTGACGGCCTCCTCGTCCATGATCGCCGTGTCGAAGAGCTCGTCCTTGACGTTCGGCTCGACCAAAGATCCTTCCTCACTCGCTCGCTGTCAGGAGGACAGTATCGGCCCACGACGGGATGTCAACGAGCCCCAGTCGGCCGTCCATCGGCTGGGACGGCAATGGCCGGCGACGCCGCACGCTCGTCATCCGGTCCGGCCCACCGGCTCGACGCGCGCCTCGACCGACTTCATCAGGGGGAATCCGCTGATGCGGTCGAAGCGGTCGTCGTGAGTGAGGGCGTTGGCGTTCACGCCTGCCCAGCCGTGCGTCAGCTGCAGACAGTGCCGGGGCAACTCGTTGGTGGCGACCACGCGCACCGGCGCCTCGACCGATCCGATCCGCGTCGTCACCCGCGCCGTGTCGCCGTCGGCGAGGCCGAGAACGGACGCGTCGTCGGGGTGCATCTCCAGCCCCGGCGCCGGAGCCTCCTCGGCGAACCGCGAGATGTTGTGCGAGCGGCTGTGCCCGAACAGGAGTGACCGGGCGCCGGTCATGAGAACAAAGGGATATGCGGGATCCGGCGTCTCGATGTACGCCGGGCGCCGGTACTTGGGCAGGGCGTCGTAGCCGAGTTCGGCGAGATGCTTCGACACGAACTCGACCTTGCCGGAGGGCGTCGGGAACCGCTCGATCTCGGCGTCTGCGGGCGGCGAGCTGTACGTCACGCCTTCGGGATGCGCCTCGAGCTCCTCGAGCGAGATCGCGGTCGGCTCGAGCAGCCAGCGGTTCAGCTCCCGGTCGTCCTCCCACGGGAAATACTCCGCCGCGCCGAGACGGTGCGCCATGTCGCGCCAGAACTCGTACTCGGTCTGGACCTCCGGATGCCGGCCGACGCCGGCCGTGAGCGTCACGACTCCGATCTCGTGATGGGTGTGGACCTCGGTCCGCTCGAGGAAGGAGGCGGCCGGGAGGACGTAGTCGGCGAGCGCGGCCGTCTCGGTCATGAAGAGGTCGCGCACGACGAGCAGGTCGAGCTTCGTGAGCGCCTCCACGACTCTGTGGGAGTTGGGATTCGTGAGCGCCGGGTTCGCGCCCGCGAGCAGCATGGCGCGCAGCGGGTACGGCGCGCCGGTGAGGATACCGTTCAGCGCCGTCATCGTGTGGCACTCGCGACGCACCTCGTAGAGCACGGGGAAGCGGTCGGCGCCGAGGGGCCGGAGCTCCGTGAGCGGTCGCTCGTCGTACAACGTCAGGTCCCGGAGCGGGAGCGGCGGCGCGAAGAGAGAGCCGCCGACCTTGCCCAAGGAGCCCAGCAGCGCGTTCAGCGAGAGGATGGCGCGGATGTTGTCCACGCCGTTCTCGTGGTGCTCCAGGCCGTTCCCCGGGTAGAGCGCCACTCGCCCGTCGGCGGCGCGGAGCAGACGCGCCATCTCCGAGAGCGTGGCCGGCGGGATCCCGGTCTCTCGCTCGACGACGTCAGGGGTGAACTCCCGGGCGTAGCCGGCGAGGTCGTCGAAGCCGACCGTCGTCCGCTCGACGAGTGAGCGGTCGTAGGATCCACTCTCGACGAGCTCGTGGAAGAGCCCGAGTGCGAGGGCGCCGTCAGTACCGGGGAGCGGCGCCACGTGCAGGTCGGCACGCCGCGCGACCGCGGACAGGCGCGGGTCGACGACGACGAGCGTGGCGCCCCGGCGGCGGGCCTTGGTGATGCGCTGCGTCAGGTTCGGGCGCGAGTGGGGCGGGTTCGCGCCCCACATCACCACGCAGCGCGCGTTCTCGATGTCGACGTTCGGCCAGGCCCCGAGGACCAGCTTGTACCCCGTGAACCGGCCCACCCAGCACATCGAGTCGTTGGACAAGTAGTTGGGACTGCCGATCGCGTGGATGAAGCGGCGCGCCAGGTCCTCCTGCTGCGCGAACCCGATGGCCTCACCCTTCCAGACGCTCACGCTGCGAGCGCCGTCCTTCTCGATGATCGCCCGCAGCCGCTCGGCGATCTCGTCGAGCGCCTGCTCGAGGGGGATCTCCTCCCAATCGTCGCCGTGGCGCTTGAGTGGGTGCAGCAGACGATCAGGATGGTTGACCGTGTCGACTGCCGCCCTCGCCTTGACACACAGGCGCCCAAGGTTCCACGGATGTGCCGGGTTGCCGGTGATGTCCACGACACGCCCATCTTCGAGACGGACGTCGATGCCGCAGCGGTCGTCGCACATGCGACACAGCGTCTGGACGGTCTGTGGCGGTGCCTCCATCACGACCCGCCTTCACCTTTGCGGTACACCGCGCGGAGCCTGGCTTCAAGCGACTCCCTCCGCGAGTCCGCCATCTCTCCCGGCTCGCAGTACTGGAGGACGTCCACCGTACAGCTGCGCACGCAGGCGGGATCGCCGTCGCACAGGTCGCACTTGCGTGCGACCCCGGCGGCAGCATCGAAACCGACCGCGCCGAGGGGGCACGCGAGCAGGCACATCTTGCAGCCGGCACAACGCTCCTCGTGGATGACGACTGCCCCCGTCTCGAGGTCGCGCGAGATCGCGTCCGCGGGGCACACCTCCATGCACCAGGCCTCCGCACAGTGCATGCAGGTGAGCGGCAGGCAGACACGGTCCTCCGGGGAGAAGCTCACGGCGATCCGCGACGACTCGCGGTCGAACCCGCCGCCGTGAGCGAAGGCGCACGCATACGCACAATCGCGACAGGCAACGCAGTACTCGGGGTCGCCGACTACGATGCGCATGTGACGGTCCTTTCTGCCGAGCCAAGATCGGGGGCGCGGTGGGCAAACCATGGGGTCACGGCGACCATCCCCGTGGAGCGCCGCTCTTCGAAGAAGGCGCGCGGGTCGCCGAGCGGCCGGCCGTGCCGGATGTACGGACCCAGCCGGCCGAGCAGCCGGACCGCCTGCTGGCCGCCGAGGTAGACGGCGCCGACGGGGACGCCTCCGGTCAGCACAAGCTTGAGGTACTCGACCCCGGGCAGATCGCGCAAGACTACTACCTCCTCGCCCGGCACCTCCTCGAAGCGACCTGCAGAAGCCACCGTCACACCGAACATCTCAGTGACGTTCGCGCTCAAGCCACCCTCGTACTCGAGTCCGGCGCCGGCCAAGTTGGCGCCGGCCACGCGACCCTGGGCGATCGCGACCGGCCAGAGGGCGAGCACGCCCACAGCGCCACCCCACATCGGAGCCCGGGCGACGTCGCCGGCGGCGAAGACGTCTGCGACGACCGTCTCCATTGTCGTCGCCACTTCGAGGCCGGGACCCTGCGCCGAGACCGCCTCCGGCAGAAGACCGTCGTTCGGTAGAACGCCGGTGGCGACGATCACGATGTCGGCCTCGTAGGTGTCGGTGCCGGCAGCGGTGCAACAGAGCTCGCCGCAGGCGCGCTCGACGCCGGAGATGCACACGCTCGTCGCGATACGCACGCCCGTCCGCTCGATGTGCGCGCGAAGAAGACGGGCCGCCTCCTCGTCGAGCACCCGCGGCAGGATGCGGCCCTCGAGTTCCACGACCGTGACGGAGGCGCCCCGTCGGTGGGCCGCCCACGCGGCCTGCAGCGCGACGAACCCGGCGCCGAGGACCATGACCCGGGCGCCGGGCCGCAGGTCACGGTCGAGCCGCTCCGCGTCCTCCAGCGTCCAGAACCCCTGGACGCCGGGCCCCGCCAGGCCTTCGATGGGGGGAGCGCCGGGCCGCGATCCGGTCGCCACGAGAAGGCGGTCGTAGCCGATGGAGCGGCCGCTGGCGAGCACGACCCTGTGCTCCTCCGCGTCCACCCGCTCGACGACCTCACCGAGCGCGGTCCGGGCGTCCAGCCGTTCGTAGTGATCCTCCGGCCGGATGAACAGGCCCGCGTGCGGGATACGACCTCGGAGGTAGTACGGAAGCAGCACGCGTGAGTACGGTCTCGCGCCCTCGCTCGAGACGACCGTGACCGTGGCCGCGCGGTCGCGACGCCTGAGGCTGTCGAGCGCGCTGAGCCCGGCGGCGCTGTTCCCGATGATGACGACGTGCACTGTCGGTTCTCCTCGCCTCAGCCGTCCCAGTGGATCCGCGCCGCGTACTCCTCGGCAACGCGGCGCATCTCGACACCGAAGGCCGCGATCTCATCGTCGCTCACGGAGCCGTCGGACGCCACCTGGCAGTACGGGATCGCCACGACGTCCGGAGCCAGCGCGTCGGCCAGGCACCGGAACGCCTCGACGATCCCGGGCAGCGGCATGTCCCGCTCGAACATGACCTCGAGGTGGCCGCGACGGCCGCACGCCTCCCGCGCCCTCGGCCCCATCTCCTCCCTCAAGGCCGGCAGATGCTCGCGACTGAACCGGTAGGCGCAGTTGAGACCGTGGACCAGCGGATCCTCGGACATGTAGAGCGAGAGGGCCGGATGCGGCCCGCACACGTGGCGCAGTCCGCCGCCGTACCGGCGGAGCAGCCGGTCACCGTAGGGCTTGTCGAAGGCCTCGTAGACTGCAGGACTGAGCAGGCCCGCGACGTCGTCGGTGACCAGGACCTTGGCGCCTTCGGGCCGCCAGATCGGCCAGTTGGTGAGGCCCGCCAGGCGACCTTCGCCGCCGACGGCCTCGAGGGTCGCGTCCTGCACGGCCTCCTGCGTGGACGTGATCACGTCGCAGGCCCGACGGAGAGCATCCGGGTTCTGCTTCATGGAGAGGAACATGAGCGTCTGGTCCATGATCCCCTGGAGGTCGCCGAGCGGCGACATCATGTCCACTCCGCCGATGGCGACCGCGGGAGGCAGGCAGTCGCGGGCGATACCCAGTCGCGTGAGGATGCGTGAGAAGTGCGGTGAGGATGCCACATCCGCTGGTTCAAGCCCGCGGAGAGCGCTCAGGTCCCGGATGGGAGGCGACTTCACCGCCGGCCAAGAGTCCGGGTCCTCCTCCCACCACAGCTCTGCACCGAGCATCGCCGGGGTGGAGAAGTAGCCGGCCCAGGGCGGCTCGAAGACCGGGATGTAGTCGTCCTGCAGGAGACGGAGAGAACGCTCGATGCGCCTCACGCCCGAGTTGAACCATGCCTCGTCCTCCAGCAGGACGTCGTGCACCGATTCGTCGCACTCTGGACCCAGGTCGACGATGACCGGCACTCGCTCGACCTCCCGATACCGCCACGCGCGGCGCGTCAGCTCCCGGGCGCCCTCGACGGCCGCCGGGTCCAGCGCGAACTCGACCGGTCCGATCGGCACGCGCCGCCGGGCGGCGGCACGACGTCCGCCACGCTCATCAGCCACGATCACGCCGTGCCTTCTCTGCGGGAGTCAGCGTCACCCGGCCACCATGAAGCCCTCGTCTTGAGCGGTCAACGGTCATCCGCGCCCTGTCTGGAATGCTGGAGAGAGAACGTCCTGTCCCCACTGTGAGTTGCCATATCGTCCCGGACTTGTCACACCACCCACCGGACGCGAAAGGGGCCGCTCTTGCGGCCCCTTTCGCGTCTCAGCACCCCGGCCGAGGTCGTCCTCTCGGCCCATTCAGCGTGACGTCACTCGGTGAAATACGCGTGAGTGAACGTCGTGTGCGCCCAGTCGGGATCGAGTTCGATGCCGTCCACGTTCGCGGACTCCCCAGCCACGGCGGTGAGGATGATGAAGTTCATCACCGGGACCTGGTCCTGCAGGATCGCCTGCGCCTGCTTGTAGAGGTCGGCACGCTCAGCGTCGTCGAGGGCCAGCGGGATCTCTTCGACGATCTTGTCGAACTCCGGGTTCTTCCAGCGCGAATAGTTCCACGGTGCATCGCTGGTGAGCGCCAGCTTGAAGTACGTGATCGGAGAGGCGCGCGTGCCCCAGTCGACGATGCCGAAGTCGGCCTGATACCAGTTGTCGGTGCCCTTGTCCGCGTAGAACACGTCGGTCGGGACCTGCTGGATCTTGACGTCGACGCCGATCTCCTTCATCTGCGCCTGCCACGCGGTGGCGACAGCCGGGATCGGGTCGGCCGTCTGGGCCACCAGCTTGATCTCGAGACCGTCGGCGTATCCCGCATCGGCGAGCAGTTGCTTTGCCGCCTCCGGATCGTACGCGGGCTGCTCGTCGGTGAAGTAGGCCTCATAGGCCGGGCCGACGAACGTGCCGTTGCCGGCGACGCCGACGCCCGGAGCCACGAGATCGATGATCGCCTGGCGGTCGGTACCCGCCCACAGGGCCTGGCGGACCTTGAGATCCTTGCCGGCGCCCTGGTCGACGCGGATCTGCAGTGCGTTCATGTAGTTCGTGTTGGTCGTGATGACCTTGAGGCTCGGATTGGCCTCGACAGTCTGCTTCTGCTCGGCGGTGAGGCCGCCGACCCAGTTGAGCGCGCCGCCCTGCAGGCCCTCGATCTGGCCGGCGGTGTCCGGCGAGTAGATGAACTCGACGCCGTCGAGGTACGGCAGCTGCTGCCCGCTCTCGTCCTTCTGCCAGTATGTCGGGTTCTTCACGAGGACCGCGCGGTCCTCAGCCGCGAACGACTCGAGCATGAAGGGGCCCGTGCCCACGAGCTCGGTCATCGGGTCCGCGACGCTCTTGCAGAGCATCTTGGCACGATAGTCCGTCACCGACGATGGGAACTCGGAGTCCACCGCCTTGAGCTTGAACGTGACCTGGGTGGGGCTGTCGGCCACGACGTCCTCGATATTGGCGTACACGCCGGCCATGGGCGACTCCTTGCTGCGGAGCCGCTCGAAGGAGTAGATGACGTCCTCTGACGTGAAGGGCTCGCCGTTGCTGAAGGTGACGCCTTCCTGCAGCATGAAGGTCCACGACTTGCCGTCGGGAGAGTCCCAGCTCTTGGCCAGCCACGGCTTGACGCTGAAGTCCTGCGCCAGGCCGACGAGGTTCTCCTGGACCTGGCAGACGAGGAGGATGTCCCCCACGGAGCCGGCCATCATGACCGGGTCGTACTGGCCGTTGCCCGGCTGCATGCCTACGTTGAGGGTGCCGCCCGTGGTCGGCGCGCCGGCAGCACTCGGGCTCTCGCCTTCGTCGCTCTCGGTGCCCCCGCAACCCACGATGGCGAAGGCAAGCGCGAGGACGATGGCAAGGACAAGCATCGTCCCCATCGCGCCGCGGCGGCTTCTGTACGTGGACTTCTCACTCATAGCGTTGCTCCCCCTTGTGATCCGCTGGTCCTGTGGCAGGGTGACACGCCCCCCTGCGCCGCGGTCGTCTTTGGTGGACCACGAGCGCCGCATGCTTACCGCCACCTGCCTTAGCTCGGTGTATCAGGCACAGTAGCCTCTGCCGGTCGTCTGTCAAGCGCGGCTCCGGACTGTCCGGCTCTCCGGACTCTTCCGCTCCGGATCCGGGCTCTTGAGGATGCGCCGCGACTCTGAACCGGCGGGCGATCCTGCTCAGGCGAGGCAGTACTCGTCGAGCTGTCGCCGGGTGACCGCGTCGAGGTCGTCCGGCGGCTCGTGCGCGGCGAGGAGTTCCTTGACGCGGCGGGCGGCGGTGGCGAGGGCGTCTCGGCCGCCCGCCGCCGCCCAACGCTCGAAGGGCTCGGGCGCCGGCGGCGCCGCCGGCTCAGGCCGCTCGCAATCCCGTGCGTGCCGCCGCGTGTGGGCTTCGCCCAGGTATCCGCCGGCCGGACCGACGGCGTCGATGGTGGCCTCGGCCAGCTCGTCGTCGCCCACCGGCACGTCGTGCAGCGCGGCGCGCAGCGAGACCGCCACGTCCGCGTCGAGGACGTACTTCTCCAGGGACAGCGCATTGAACGAGCTGAGCATGCCGGTGGCCTGGAAGAGGAAGTGGCCGCCGGCGAACGCGGCCGCCGAGAGGCCCGCCGCGGATTCCGCCATCGCTCGAGCGTCGACGACGTGCGCGTCCGTGACCGCCGCACCGGCGCGGACCGGCAAGCCGCAGCGATGGGCGAGACCGACCGTCGCGCGCGCGAGGCGCGCGAACTCCGGTGTGCCGAAGAGCGCCGCTCCGGTGCGCAGCGACGCCATGGCCGACACGCCGCCGTACACGAACGGGGAGCCCTCCTGCGCCGCCTGCGAGAGCACGAGCGCAGCCAGCACCTCCGCATGCTGTACGACGAGCACTCCGGCGAGCGTCGCCGGCCCGGTGGTGCCGCCCATCACACACGCCGTCACGCAGGTCGGCTGCCCCAGCCGTGCCCAGCGCAGGAGGATACGCGCCGTCTCGCCGGACAGCTGGAGAGGCGTGCTGGTGTTCAGCACGATGAGGGCGCGCGGACGATGGTGCCAGCTCGCGCCGAACAGGATCTCGTTGAGGCGCTCGGCGTCGTCCAGATCCTCATCCACACTGGCGACCCACTCGATCGCTTTGTCGCTGAGCGTCAGCCGCGCGTGTGTGCCGCGTCGCGTGCGCACGTCCTCGGGCAAGTCGAGCGGCTCCATACAGTCGCTGTTGAAGTCGAGGGCCGGCAGCTGGTGACCGAGCTTGGCGGTGGCGACCAGGTCGGCGAGTGTCCCGGGGCGCATGGCGGGGCCGGCCGCGTCGGGTACGGCCGGCTGGGACTCGACCATGTAAGCCGCGCCGGAGCCCGAGCCGAACACGCGGCCGTCGGCGCCGCCGAGCGGCAGGCCGAGCTCGGGACGGCGACCGGCGAGCACGAAGGACGACGGCGCGGTCGCCAGCGCCTGCTGCACGAGGTCGGCGCGCAACCACACGCGCCGGCCGTCGCAGCGAGCCCCGCGAGCGCGGAGCAGCTCGACGGCCTCATCGTCCTGGACCAGGACGCCGGTCATCTCGAGTACACGGAGCGCGCTCTCGTGGACGGCGGCCACCGAAGCCGCTTCCGGAAGCTCGGCGCCGAAGCTCATCGTCATCCCTCCGGAGTGAACCCGTCGACCAGCGCGTCGATGCGCGCCGCCAGTCCCTGTGGGAGCGGCGCCGGCTCGTGCGTCTCGAGCAGCTTGAGCGCCTTGCGGCGGGCTTTCTCCTTGAGGTCGAGCCCGCCCTCCTCCTGCCAGCGCACG
>DASUMX010000302.1:0-13196 GCA_036277455.1 Thermoleophilia bacterium | reverse complement strand
TGGGCGCTGTGGGCAGTGGTCGCGTCGGCCGCCACGTACGTCGCCGCGGCGATCGGGCTCATGGGCGCCGTGCCGGGGCACGTGCCCTTCTTCGGCACGGTCGGCGCCCAGCTCGCGGGCTCGTTCGTGAACCGCATCACGCCGGCGCGCGTGGGCGGGATCGCCACCAACGTCCGCTTCCTCCAGAAGCAGGGCATCGACCTCGCGGTCGCCTCGTCGAGCATCGGCCTCCAGCAGCTCTCGGGCCTGCTCGTGCACGTCTCGCTGTCGTTCCTCTTCCTGTTGTGGGCCGGCCGCAGCGGGGCCGGAGCGATCGACTTCCTCCCCTCCGGCCAGACCGTGCTCGTCGGGCTGACGGCCGTGCTCGCGCTCTCCGGCCTGCTGTTCCTGCTGCCGTGGGGACGCAAGATCCTGAGCAAGCGTGTGCTGCCGATCCTGCGGCGCTCAGGACACGGCATCGCCGATGTGGCCCGGCGGCCGCTCAAGCTGGTCGAGCTGTTCGGCGGATCGGCCGTCCTGACGCTGGCGTACATCGCCGCGTTCGTCCTCTCGGTGGAGGCCTTCGGCGGCGGCGTCGGCATCGCGAGCATCGGCGTGGTCTATCTCGTCGGCTCCGCCGTCTCGTCGGTCGCCCCGACGCCGGGCGGCATCGGGGCCGTCGAGGCGGCGCTCATCGCCGGCCTGACGGCGGTCGGCCTGGAACGCGAGATCGCCGTCCCGGCCGTGTTCCTCTTCCGCATCGCCACCTTCTGGCTGCCGATCGTCCCCGGCTGGATCATGTTCTTCGTCCTGCAGCGACGAGGCGACCTGTGAGCCTCGCATATCGGGTGCTCCTGCCGCCGGCCGGCAGCCGGCGGCGCAGGCCGGGCGACGCCGCGGCCGCCGGCGTCGGGGCCGCCGGGCTCGCGACGACCGCCCTGGTCGCGGCGGCCGGGCAGACGCCCGCACTGGAGCGGGAGGTCTTCGCGGCCGTCAACCGCCTGCCGGGCGCGGCGGCGCCGGGCGTCTGGGTGGTCATGCAGGCCGGCAGCCTCCCCGCCGTCTTCGTCGCCGGAGGCCTCGCTCTGGCTGCCAGACGCCCTCGTCTGGCTCTCGGGCTCGTGGCGGGCGGCACGACCGCCTGGGCGCTGGCCAAGGTCGTCAAGCAGGCTGTCGGGCGCGGCCGGCCGGAGGCGCTGCTCCACGACGTCATCGTCCACGGCACCGCCGCCACAGGCTTGGGGTTCCCGTCGGGCCACGCCGCCGTCGCAGCGGCGCTCGTGACCATCGCCGCTCCCTACGTGACCAGGCCGGCGCGGATCGCCGGCTGGGCGGTCGTCGGGCTGGTCGCCGCCTCGCGCGTCTACGTCGGCGCACACCTGCCGCTCGACGCCGCCGGGGGCATCTTCCTCGGCTGGGTCGTCGGCAGCGGCGTCGGTCTCGTGCTCGGCGTGCCGGCGCGCCGCGCCTGAGCGCACCGCCGACCGGCAAGTACATGTGTCTAGAGGGGGGTGTCGACTCGCCGCGCGCCGCCGATGCCCTGTGCTGAGAGCCCGGACACGGGCCACCGCGACAGGGAGCACCGGGTGAGCGTGCGGAATGGGCAGCAGCCCGGACAGGCGATGCAGCGGAGAGCCGGCCGATGAAGCGGTGGACGGACCTCATGCTCGTCGCCTGCGCGGCGGGCGTCGCCCTCGCGCAGTGGTTCGCGCCCGTCGCCGTCGAGGCCGTGCTCGGCGGCCTGCTCTTCTGCCTCGTCGTCCTCACCGTCGTCTCGCGCCGGGCCGCGGTCGGCCAGACCCTCGAGTCGCTCACCGCCGCGCACAGGGAGCAGCTCGAGAGCGAGCGGCGCTACAGGGCCCTCTTCGACGCCTGCAGCGACGTCATCCTCGTGTACCGCTTCGAGGACGACGGGAGTCCGGGGCAGATCGTCGAGGTCAACGAGGCGGCCTGCCTGGCGCTGGGCTACGCGCGCGCCCAGCTCCTGGCGATGACGGCGGATGATGTCCTCGCTCCCGAGGCGCGCAAGCAGGTCCGGGACCGCGCACAGGCCCTGGCGGACGCCGGCACGCTCGCCTACGAGACCGTGCACATCACGAGTGACCGGCAGCGCACGCCGGTCGAGGTCACCGCGCGGATCGTGGACATCGGCGGCCGCCGGCTCTGCCTCACGGTGAGCCACAGCATCGCCGCGCACAAGGAGCTGGAGGAGTTCCTGCGCGGCCTCACGGACGTCGACGAGCTCACCGGCCTCCTCAACCGGCGCGGCTTCTTCGTCAAAGTGGACGACATGGTGCGCCGGGCGAGACGCGGCGACCGTCAGGTGCTGCTCATGTACTTCGACCTCGACGGCCTCAAGCAGGTCAACGACGAGCAGGGACACGCGGAGGGCGACCGGCTGCTCGTGGCGGCCGCCGACGTGCTCCGCGCCGCCTTCCGCGAGCGCGACGTGGTGGCCCGCATCGGCGGCGACGAGTTCGTGGCGATGGCCCTGCTCGGCCGGCGGCACGACGAGATGCTGGACCGCCAGGCGATCGAGGCGCGCCTGGACGAGGCGATGCGCGCCAAGCGCGCGGAGCTCGGCGACTGCTACGACTTCTCGATGAGTTCCGGCGCCATGGTGGCCAACCACGTGCAGCTGGGGGGCATCGACGAACTGCTGGCCCGCGCCGACCAGGAGATGTACACCGCCAAGCGCGCGCGCCGCCGCGACGAGCGCCCCGCGAAGGTGTCGCAGCAGCGTTCCTGAGCGCGGCCGGGACCGGCGTCCCACGGCGTTCCCTCGCCATCCGCACTGCCCTCCCCCGTGATCCCGCGACGTCCCCGGGCCCAAATGGGGAATGACGTAGCTGTGACCGACCAGCGAGGGACCATGCCACCCATCACAGACACCAGCACCCCCAGCGCGGCGCGACGGGACCAGGAGCTCGCGGAGACTGCCCGGCGGGCACAGCGTGTCGCCGACAACATCGCCTCCGTCATCCTCGGCAAGGAGGACGTCATCGAATCGTGCGTCGTCGCGCTGCTCGCCGGCGGGCACGTGATCGTCGAGGACTATCCCGGCGTCGGCAAGACCCTGCTCGCCAAGGCGCTGGCGCGCTCGGTGGGCGGGCGCTTCTCGCGCATCCAGTTCACGCCCGACCTGCTGCCCAGCGACGTCACCGGCGTCAACGTGTTCGACCAGCAGACCGCGCGGTTCGAGTTCCACCCCGGTCCGGTGTTCGCCAACGTCGTGCTGGCGGACGAGATCAACCGGGCCTCACCCAAGACGCAGTCAAGCCTGCTCGAGTGCATGGAGGAGGGACAGGCGACCATCGACAACGTCGCCCACCGGATCGTGCTGCCCTTCATGATCGTCGCCACGCAGAACCCGATCGAGTACGAGGGCACGTACCCGCTGCCCGAGGCGCAGCTCGACCGCTTCATGATGCGCCTCAGCCTCGGATACCCTTCGGCCGCGGCCGAGGAGGCGATCCTGGAGTCGCAGACGTCCGGCGACCCGTTCGCGCTCCTCGAGCCCGTGGTGGAGGCCACCGAGGTGCTCGCCATGCAGGAGGCCGTGCTGCGCGTGCAGGTCGCACCGGCGTTGCGCCGCTACGTGGTCGACCTCGTGGCGGCGACGCGCGAGAGCAGGGAGGTCTACCTCGGCGCGAGCCCCCGCGCCGGCATCGCCCTCCTGCGCGCCGGCAAGGCGCACGCGGTCCTGCGCGGCAGGGACTACGTGGTGCCGCAGGACGTCAAGGACCTCGCGGTGCGCGTGCTCGGCCATCGCATCATCCTGTCGGCCGAGGCGGGCGCGCACGCACAGGCCGAGGAGGCGGTGATCGCCCGCATCCTCGAGGCAGTCCCCGTGCCGGGGCCCGGGCGATGACGCGGCCGACGGCACGGGGAGTCGCCCTGCTCGCGGTCGCCGCCGCCACCTACGTCGCGGCGCGCGTGGTCGGCACCTGGGAGCTGTACCTGATCGCGCTCGCGCTCGCCGCGATGGCCGTCGTCGCCTGGCTCCTCGTGCACAGCGGTTCGCGCCGGCTCCTGGTCGACAGACGCGTCGCGCCGGAGGGACCCGTCGCCGGCGACCCCTTGAAGTTCTTCTTCCACGTGCGCAGCGGCCGCCGGCTGACCGGCCTCCACGTCACGCTCGAGGGCGCCACGGGCGCGCTCGGGAGCCACGGGCCGGTCGTGGTCGATGAGCCGGGAACGCACGGTGAGCGGACGGTGACCGCCGGACCGTGGCCGGCCCGGCGGGGCGTCCACCGGCTCCCGCCCTTCACCGCCGTCGTGGAGGACCAGCTCGGCCTGGTCCGCGTGCGACGCCCGGCCGGCGAGCCTCTGCGCCTCACGGTGGCGCCCCGGCTCGACGAACTGACCTCGTGCGCTCCCTGCAGGGCCGCCGGCGGCGTGCGGAACCGCGGCGGCCGGCGGCGGCTGCCCACGCGGGACGCATGGGAGCTCCACGGCGTCCGGCCCCACGTCCCCGGCGAGCCGCTGAACCGCGTGGACTGGAAGTCCACCGCCAAGACGGGCAGCCTCATGCTGCGCGAGATGGAGGCTGCCTCGGAAGACGACCTGACGGTGCTGCTGAGCGGCGCGGCGGCGTGCGACGCCGGAGAGGCGCCGGACAGCGCCTTCGAGGCGGCGGTCCGCGCCGCCGGCTCGATGGCGGCGTTCACCCTCCGCACCGGACACGGGGTCACCCTGCTGCTTCCCGAGCACGACTGGAGGCCCATCCGCCTCACGCCGGACGCCGCCAGCCGGCGGCGGATGCTGCGCGTGCTGGCGGAGGCCGAGCCTCAGGGGCCTTCCCGGCTCGGCCCGTCGCTCCAGGCCATCGTCGGCGGCCGGACGCAGGTGCGCCGCGGCGTCCTCGCACTCGTCGTCCTGTGCCTGGACGGCGGCCTGGTGGACGCCCTGCGCCGGCTGCGCACACAGGGCGTCCCGGTCTCCGTGGTGCACGTCACCGGAGAGGTGACGGGCGGCGACGCGAGCGATGGCCGCTCCGCGCCCGGCGCGGCGACGGACGCGGAGATGCGGCAGGCCCTCGTCGCAGCCGGAGTGCGCTACGTGCGGCTGCATCGCGACGACGACCTGGGCTCGGCCCTCAGCGCCGGCGCCCCGGAGCGACTGGCGAGGGCGCGATGAACGGACGGCGGGCGCTCTTCTACGTCGTGGGCTTCGCCGGCCTCGCCGCCGTCAGCGCGGTCGTCGCCGGCCGCGTCACCGACCCGTCGATCGCGCCGCTGCTGCTGGCGACGGCGGCGGTCGCGACGCTCGCCGGCGCGCCCGGACTGGTGCGCCGGCGCGCCTGGGCGCTCGCCCTTCTCCTGCTGCCGCTCGGCGCCTACCTCCTCATGCGGGCGCAGGTGCCGCTGCCGCCGCAGGCGAGCGGGGTCCCGGCTCACCTCGCCTTCTACGCGGACCAGCTGGGCGCCGGCGGCATCGCGTACGCGTACGACGTGTTCCCGCTCGACGTCTCGTCGCAGGCAGGACTGCGCCTGCTGCTGTCGCTGGTCGTCTACGTCACGGTCGGGGTCGCGGCGTTCCTTGCCTTGAGCCTGCGCCGGCCGCTCCCCGCCGTCGTCATGCTCCTCGCCCTCGCGGGCTTCGGGTTCACGACCGACTCGTCGGCACGCGATCCCTGGGCCGCCATCGCCTTCGTCCTCTTCGCCGGCTGGATGCTCTCCCTTTCGCGCTCGCTCGGGCAGCAGCGCCGGCACGCCACCGACGCGCTCGCCGGCGGGGTGACCGCCGTGCTCGCGGCACTCCTCGCGCTGTCCATCATCGGTACGACGGCGGTGGAGGCGGGCCGCCCCCTGCACGACTGGCGCTCGTGGGACATCACGGGCCCGCGCACGGCCAAGTTCCGCTTTGACCGCATGCAGAACTACCCCAGACTCCTCGAACCCGCCAACGACGTCGTGGTCATGCGCGTGCGCTCGCCCATCGCGTCCTACTGGCGGGCGAGCGTCCTCGCGGACTTCACCGGGACGACCTGGCGCGGCGGTGCGCCGGACGGCCGCGAGCTGCGGCCCCAGGCGCGCGGCGGGGACTGGGTCTACGAGGCCCCGCAGATCCGCCCCGCGCCGCAGGGAAGGCTCGTGACGCAGCGCTTCGAGATCGAGGGCGCCTACACCGACCGCCTGTTCGTGGGAGGCTGGGCGGTCGAGGTGCGCTCCGCGCTGCCGCTCGACCTGCAGATGACGAGCGCGGCGGCGGTCGCCGTCGAGCCGCCCCGCGGCCCCTCCCTGGACTACAGCGTCGCCGCGGTGGTCCCGGACCTCGAGCCGACGGACCTCGTCGGGCGCGGGCGGTACTACCCCGGAGACGTCACGCGCAGCTTCACGGCGCTGCCGTTCCCGGCGGGGCCGGCGGCCGGCGGCCCGTCCTCTGAGAGCGCGTGGCGGGCCGAGGCGGCCGCCGTCCCCGCCGGCCGCGAGTGGCTAGGGCTCTACGCGCTCAACGAGAGGGTCGTGGGAGGCGAGACAGACCCGTTCCGCGTAGCGCTCGCCGTGGAGCAGTACCTGCGCTCCAACCATGACTACTCACTGCGGCCGCCGGATGCGGGCTTCGACTCGCCGTACGCCGAGTTCCTCTTCGCCACGCGTATCGGGTACTGCCAGCACTTCGCCGGGGCGATGGCCGCGATCCTGCGCTTCAACGGCATCCCCGCGAGGGTGGCGGTCGGCTTCACCGCCGGAGAGGAGGAGCGCAACGGCATCTGGGTGGTCACGCGCAACGACGCCCACGCGTGGGTGGAGGCGTACTTCCCCGGCGTGGGGTGGGCGCAGTTCGACCCGACGCCCGGCCGGGAGATCCCGAGCACGAGCACGGCCCCCGCCAGCGGCCCCGATGCCGCGGCTGCGGCCGGGCTGGACGGCGCGGGCGCGTCGCCGGCCCCGGAGGCGGCCGCGGTGGACGGCCGGGCGCGCGTGGCCGATCCGAGCAGGCAGGTGGACGAGACCGTCGTCGCCGAGGAGCCCGGCGGCCGGGCGCCCTGGCTGGTGGTGTCGCTGCTGGCCGCGGCCGTCGCCTGGCCGGCGGGCCGCGCGCTGCTGCGCGGGCGCGGCCTGCGCCGCGGCTCCCGGGAGGACCGGCTCCGCGCGTCCGTCGCCCTCCTGTACGCGGACCTCCGTGACCACGGCGCCGAGGCGAAGCCGTCGCAGACCCTCGACGAGACGGCGCGCTACCTCAGCGACCACCTCGGGGTGGACGCCGGGGACCTGCCGGACCGCGTCCAGGCGGTGGAGTTCGGCAGCCGCCGGGTGAGCGATGCGGACCTGAAGGACCTCGGCGCCCTGCGCCGCCGCGTGAGGAGACGGCTCCGCGAGCGGAGCGGCCGGCTCACGGCCCTGCTCGCGCTCTACGGCGTGCGCCCCCGGCGACGCCGCGGGTCGCGCCTGCCCGTCGCCCGGCGCGCCCGGCCCGCCACGCGTTCCTGAGACGGAGACGCGCCGCGGGCCGACGATCGCGGCGCCCTGAAGACGAGGACGAGGCGGCGGGCCGCCGCCGGCAGCCCGCCGCCTCGTGATCCGTCGGGCGACCGGTCGGTGACCGGCGCCCTCCGTCAGGCGCCCGTCAGTGACCGGCGCCGTTCCCCGCGCCGGCGCCTGAGCCGTCGCACTCGCCGGAGCCGGCGACGGGGCCGGTACCATCGCCGGCGCCGTTGCCGTTGCTGGAGCCGCTGCCGGACCCGTCGCAGGAGCCGTTCCCCGTACCCGCGCCCGCGGGCTGACCGACTCTGGCCTGGTCGCCGGTCTGCTTCTGCGTCTGGGTCTGGGTCTGCTTCTGCGACTGCGTCTGGGTCTGCGTCTGCGTCTGGGTCTGCTGGCCGTCGCGCTGCCGCGTCTGCGCCTGCTGACCGTCGCCGGTCCCGTCGCAGTCTCCGGTGCGGTCGCGGTCGCGCACCTGGTCGCCCGTGGCGGTCTGCTCGCCGGCCGACCCGTCACGGTCACGGTCGCGGTCCCGAGCCGGGACGGCCGCGCAGGTCGCGTCCGGCGCAGGCGTGCAGGTCTTGGCCGCGACCGGCGTCCGGTCACGGTCCTGCGTCCGCTGCGCGAGCCGGTCGCCGGCCAGCGCGACGCTGCTCCCCACCAGCAGGACCACCCCCACGAGCACGAGCACTTTGATGAGCCTCACATCGACCTCCTGAGTCGCAACGATGGCGTGATCGCCTCTTCACCCATCAAGACGCTCAGGAGCGCGAAAACTTAGGCATCGCCTCCAGGACGCCCGGCGGACGGTCGGTCCGGCGGCGGCTCCCCGTCCGCGAACTCGCGCTCGACGATGTCGCGCAGGTGGGCGGGGATGTGCCCCTCGTCGTCCTGCGTGCCCGCCTGCTCGAGCAGGTGGCTCATGGCGTCGCTGATCTTCAGTCCAGCGGCGGCGCTTCTCTCCTTCTGCGCCTCGCGGGCGCGCCGCCGCCGGACGGCTTCCTCGTAGGGAATGACGTGGTCGTCGATGTCGCTCATGGACTGCCGCTCCCGCCGTAGCGTTGCGCTGGACCTTGTGCTCCTCACATACCCCGCGTGCGCGTGACTACGCGGGCGCCCGTGGCCGCGCCGGCGAACCGGGGTTCCCCGGCCGGCGCGGAATCCTGCCCGTGCGGCTCCTCCGGCGCGACGTGCCGCACCTCCTTGATCAGCAGCGTCAGCACCAGCGCGATGGCCGACGCGACGGCCGAGATCGCCATCGCCGGCGTGTAGCCGCCGGTCGCGTCGTACACGGCGCCGCCGAGGTACGCCCAGATGCCGCCGCCGACGTGGTGGACGGTGGTGATGAAGCCGCCGAGGAGGCCTATGTGGGCGAAGCCGTAGAGGCGCCCCATGAGGGTGGTCGTCAGCGGCGCCGTGACCAGGAAGGTGAACCCGAAGCCCAGCGCCAGCGCCCAGAACGAGGCCGCGTTCTGATAGCGGAACACCAGCAGGAAGAGGGCGACGCGCAGGCCGAACGCGATGGCGATGGGGACGCGGTCGCCGATGAGGTCGGAGGCGGGACCCGCGAGCAGGATCCCGCCCAGGCTGAGCAGGCCGAACCAGGCCAGCATGGCCACGGCGGTGGAGGTGGCCACGCCGTGGTCCGTCGCCATCGGCACGAGGTGCGTGGTGAGGAGGAAGTCGCCGGCGCCGCAGATGAACATGGCGACGGTGAAGTACCAGAACGACGCCGTGCGCATGGCCTCTCGCAGGGTCAGCGAGCGGGGGACGGCGACTCCCGCCTCCGCCGGGGCCGCCGGCGTGGCGGCGGCGCGCGCGGAGGCCTCGTGTCGGTCGCGAGCCTTGCCGGGATCACCGTGGTCGCCGCTCAGCACCGCGAACACGAGGACCACGTTCACCACGAGGCACAGCACGCCCACCCAGAACACCGTGGCCCGCCAGCCCTGGTCCATGAGGAAGAGGGTGAACAGCGGCACCAGCGCGAACTGGCCGAGCGACGTCCCCGCCATGGCCAGGCTGACGGCGGTGCCCCGGCCGCGCTCGAACCAGCGGCTGACGATGGCTCCGAAGATCGGCGCGGAGGTGCCACCGAGGCCTGCCGCCGAGATGACGCCGTAGAACAGGAAGAACTGCCACAGGTCCGTCATCACGGCCGTCAGCATCAGTCCACCCGAGAAGAGGACGCTGGAGACGAGGATGACCCACCTGGGGCCGTACCGGTCGAACAGCCGTCCGGCGACGACGATCGCCACGGCGAACACGGCCAGGTTCACGAGGACCGCCGCCGACACCGCGGATCGGCTCCAGCCGAAGTCCGCGATGACGGGCTTGAACAGCACGCCGATCATCAGCCGCGCACCGGCGTTCAGGAACAGGACGACGAAGGAGGCGCCCACCACGTACCAGCCGAAGGATCTGGTGGGCCTGGCGCTGCTCATGGGTGCCGGAACCGACCGCCGGCGCTACGCGGCGCGCTGACGGCGGCGGCGCAGGAGCACCACCGCGAGGAGTACCGCGGCGACGATCAGCACCGCCGCGAGCACCGGCGCCAGCAAGGCGAGCACGGTGCCGATCACGGCGAGGATGTCCTCGCCGGTCGAGACCACCGGGGCGCCGACGCCGGCCGTCGTCACGTTCACGGCCGGGCGGGCGGTGGCCTTCACGGCGTGCACTCCGCCGGCGATGAGCACCCCGGCGATGAGGAGCAGGAGCGGCTCGACCGTGCCCTGCGTCGAGGCCGAGACCGCCAGCAGGCCGCCGGCGGCCGGCCGGACCACCGTCTGGATCACGTCGTTCACGTGGTCCACCGCCGGCACCTTGTCGGCCACCACCTCCACCACGAGCAGCACGGCGATCACCCCGATGACCCACCACGAGCCGATCCCGTCGAAGGGCTCTCGAAGGTGCACCCAACCGAGGCGCTCGGCGAGCGCCACCGCGAGCAGGGGGATGTACGCGTTGAGACCGGCCGGCGCGGCCAGTGTCAGGCCGGAGAGGACGTCCACCCGGTCTCCTGCCGCCCCGCCCCGAGGGTGATCGCGTCGATCATGTCCTCTTCCTCCTGTCGCTCCCAGCACCGCCCCGGCGTGGCCGACGCAGGCTTTGTACCCACTCGGAGTGCGGAACGATGCGCCGCCCCGGCCATCGCCGTCTCGCATGGATCGTCGTCAACGGTGTTGGGCTCACCATGCCACGGGAACCGTCGATTGAGGAGGCCCGGATCCGCGCGGGTGCGCGGAGCTCAGCCACGAGGGGGAGGCGCTATGGCACATCTGACGAACGACTTCCACGTCGGCGTGCCCGTCGAGGTCTTCGACGGGGTCGTCAAGGACCCGCGCCGGTGGCCCACGTTCTGGGTGGGCATGGACGCGTCGCCGAGGGTGTTCGGCGACGGCAGTCCGGGCACCAAAGCGGAGTTCTTCCAGCACATGATGGGGGTGAAGGTCCGCATGGTGGACCGCACCGTCGAGGAGCGGCACAACCCGGACGGCAGCAGCGACTGGCGCTGGCAGATCGACGGGGCGATGTCGGGCACGATCTCGTGCCACCACGAGCCCCGCGCCGACGGCACCGACGTGACGACCACCTTCGACTACGACGTCCCGCGGCGTTTCGGGGGCCGGGCGGCCGACCGGCTCCTGTTCGAGAAGCGCATGCGCCGCGACTTCGAAGACAGCATGGAAAACCTCAGGCTGCTCGCCGAGACCAGCGACGTCCCGGCGGCGATCGCGACGGCCTGACTCCCGCGGCGCGGGCCCGGGCCTCCTGCCTCGCGCGCCGCGGCCGACTTCCTGCGCCGGACCCGGTCCTCTGCGGCCCCCGGCGTCGTCCGTTAGCATGGCCGCATGCCTGCGACCTCCTCCAAGCGCACCCGCGACCTCGGCATCCTCGCGCTCGCGGTCATCGCCCCGATCTGGGGCTACAGCTGGGTCGTCAGCAAGGTCGCGCTCGAGTACTCCGAGCCGTTCACGTTCGCGGCGCTCATCTCCTCCCTGGGCGCCCTGTGCCTGTTCGTCGTCCTCGTCGTCACGCGGCGGCCGCTGCGGCCGCCGCCGCTCGGCTGGACGGCGCTCATCGGCCTCCTGCAGACGGCGCTGTTCAACGGCATGGCCACCGCCGCGCTGACCGTGGGCGGCGCCGGCAAGGTGTCGGTGCTCGTCTACACGATGCCGTTCTGGCTGCTGACGCTCGCCTGGCTGTTCCTCGGCGAGCGCCTGCGCGGCCTCCAGTGGCCGGCCGTCGGGCTCGCCTTCACCGGCCTCGTCCTCGTCGTGCGCCCGTGGGATATCGGCGGGGCGCTCAGCGGCGTCCTCGCGTGCGGGGCGGGGCTCGCGTGGGCCGGGTCGGCGCTCCTGGTCAAGCTGTTGCAGCGGCGCACGCGCTGCGACACGCTCTCGCTGACCGCCTGGCAGCTGGCGCTCGGCTCCGTGCCGCTCATCGCCGTCGCCGTGCTGGTCGAAGGCACGGCGCCCGAGTGGACGGGCGTCTTCGTCGCGTGCCTCGCGTACTCCATCCTGCTCGCCAACGCCGCCTGCTGGGCGCTCTGGATCTTCGCGCTGCGCGCCCTCCCGGCCGGCGCGGCCGGGATGGGCACGCTCGCGGTCCCGGTCGTCGGCGTGGTCACCGCCTGGCTGCAGCTCGGAGAGGCGCCGGCGGTCGTCGAGGGGGTCGGGATGGCGCTCATCATCGCCGCGCTGGCAGTGCTGGCGGCGACGGGCGTCAAGGCGGGACGCGGCGGCGGGCCGGCCGGCGGCGAGGAGCCGGCCCTCCTTCCGATCATCGACTGACACGACCCGTGTGACGGGTCGCGCGACCGGCCGGCCACCGCGACGCGACGGGTCCCGCGTCCGCTAGCATGAGGCTGATGGCCCCCGCCTCCGCACACCGCACCCGCGATCTCGGCATCATCGCGCTCCTCGTCCTCGGCCCGATCTGGGGCTACGGCTGGGTGGCCACCAAGATCGCCCTCGAGTACTCGGACGCGCTGACGTTCGCGGCGCTGCGCGTGACGCTGAGCGCCGCCTGCCTCTTCCTCGTGATGCTCGTGCTGCGCAAGCCGCTGCGCCCGCCGCCGCTCGGCTGGACGATGCTCATCGGCCTCCTGCAGACCACGCTGTTCGTCGGCTTCGTCATCACCGCGCTCCACGACACCGGCGCGGGCCGGGTCTCCGTGATCACCTACACGATGCCGTTCTGGCTGCTGCTGCTCGCCTGGGTCTTCCTCGGCGAGCGCCTGCGCGGCGTGCAGTGGCTCGCCGTCGCGCTCGCCTTCGCCGGGCTCGTCCTGGTCGTGCGCCCATGGGAGCTCGCGGGCGCCGCCAGCGGCATCCTGACCCTGCTCGGCGGGCTCTCGTGGGCCGCGAGCGCACTCGCGGTCAAGCTCATGCAGCGCCGCCACCGCGTCGACGTCCTCTCGCTCACCACCTGGCAGATGGCCTTCGGCTCCGTGCCGCTGATCGTCGCCGCCCTGCTCACCTACAGCGGCGGGCCCGAGTGGACGCTCAGCTTCTGGTGGGGGCTCATCTACACGGTCGTGCTCGCCAACGCCGTCGCCTGGTTCCTCTGGCTGTACGCGCTGCATGCACTGCCGGCCGGCGCCGCCGGACTGGGGACGCTGTCCATCCCGGTCGTCGGCGTGGCCGCCGCGTGGATCCAGCTGGGAGAGGTGCCGACGCTCGTCGAGGGCATCGGCATGGTGCTCATCATCGCCGCGCTCGCGGTGCTCGCCGCGCACGGGCTGCTCGCCGGCCGCCGCGGTACGGCCGCGGCCGGCGAGCCCGACGTGCG
>DASUMX010000301.1:0-6558 GCA_036277455.1 Thermoleophilia bacterium | reverse complement strand
GCAGCCATCACGGCGCCAACGTCGAGAGCGCCGCCTCCCCTGCCGGCCTGTGCGCCGAGCGCGCCGCGCTCGCCGCGCTCGTCGTCCACGGCGAGCGCGAGCTGCGCTACGTCGCCGTCGCCGCGCTGGACGGGTCCGACTGCCTTCCCTGCGGCCTCTGCCTGCAGACGCTGGCGGAGTTCGGCGACCCGGAGATCGTCGCCCGCACCGGCGGCGAGCTGCGCGTCGTGCGCCTGCGCGAACTGCTCGCGGCGCCGTTCGCGCTGCCCGAGGCGAGCGCCCCGCAGGGAGGCGGCGATGACTGAGTTCCGCAGCGGCTTCGTCGCCGTCTTCGGGCGCCCCAACGTCGGCAAGTCGACGCTGGTCAACGCGCTCGTGGGGCGCAAGGTCAGCATCGTCAGCGACCATCCCCAGACCACGCGGCGGCGCATCACCGGGGTCGTCACGCTGGACGACTGCCAGCTGGTGCTCCTGGACCTTCCCGGGTTCCAGAAGCCGTTCGACTCGCTCACCCGGCGCATGCAGACCACCGTGGACGACGCGCTGGAGGAGGTGGATGCGGCGCTGGTGCTGCTGAACGCGACCGAGACGTTCGGCCCCGGCGACCGCTACATCGCGCAGGCGGTCGCCGCCGCCGGCGTCCCGGCCGTGGTCGTGCTCAACAAGATCGACCTCGTGGACGGTCCGCGGCTCGGCGTCCGCCTCGAGGAGGCGCGCTCGCTCTCCGACGCCCGCGAGGTCCTGCCCGTCTCGGCGCTGCGCGGCGACGGCCTCGCCGACGTGCTCGCCCGGCTGGCCGCGGCCATGCCCCCGGGCCCCGTGTACTTCCCCGAGGGGCAGCAGACCGACCAGCCGCTGGAGCTGCTCGTGGCGGAGCTCGTGCGCGAGCAGGCCCTGCGGCTGACCCGCGACGAGGTGCCCCACGCCATCGCCGCGGAGGTCACCTCGATCACCGAGCGCAGCGACCGCCCGCTGGTCGAGATCGAGGCCAGCGTCATCGTCGAGACGGAGTCGCAGAAGGCGATCGTCGTCGGCAAGGGCGGCCGTGTGGTCAAAGCCATCGGCAGCGGTGCGCGTCACGAGATCGAGGCGATCCTCGGCGTGCACGTGTTCCTCGACCTGAGGGTCAAGGTGCGCAAGCGCTGGCGCCGCGACGACCGCTACGTCGACCACCTGCTGTAGCGCTTCGCGGCCCCGCCCGGCCTGTTGCTATACTCTGCGCGTTCCAGCCCGTCCGATGCCGGCCATGGGAGGTCGAGGCGTGCAGGCCGAGGAAGTCGCCAAGACCATCGATCACACGCTGCTGCGCGCCGACGGCACGAGCGCGGACGTGGACGCCCTGTGCCGGGAGGCGGCTACCTGGCACTTCGCCGCCGTCTGCCTGTTCCCGCACTTCGTGCCGCTCGCGTCGGGGCTGCTCAAGGGCACGGACGTCAAGACCTGCACCGTCATCTCGTTCCCGTTCGGCGCGGACACGCCGCGCGTCAAGATCCTCGCCGCCGACGAGGCGGTGCGGCGCGGCGCGGACGAGGTGGACGTGGTCATCAACGTGCCGGGTCTTCTCTCCGGCGAGTTCGGGCTCGTACGCGACGAGCTCTCCGGCCTGGTGGA
This sequence comes from Thermoleophilia bacterium, assembly GCA_036277455.1. GTDB lineage: Bacteria > Actinomycetota > Thermoleophilia > UBA2241 > UBA2241 > CAIXSE01. Next base: position 4,947 of record DASUMX010000301.1, on the reverse strand, counting down.
CGCGGTGCGCGTGCGCGGCGACAACCTGGGCCGCACCGTGATCGTCAAGGCGATCATCGAGACCTGCTACCTGGACGACAAGCTGAAGCGCCTGGCCTGCAAGATCTGCGAGCAGGCGGGCGTGGACTTCGTGAAGACCTCCACCGGGCTCGGGCCGCACGGCGCGACCGTCGCGGACGTGGAACTGCTGCGTGACTGCCTGGACGCGCACGTCGGCGTCAAGGCTTCGGGCGGCATCCGCACGGCGGCGGACCTGGAGCGCATGGTGAGCGCCGGCGCCGTCAGGGTGGGCACCAGCGCCGGCGTCGCGATCATGCGGGAGAGCCTGGCGGCGGGGAGGGCTGAGGCGTGATGGACCACGCCACGTTCCTCGGGCTCGTGCGCTACAATGCCGACGGCCTGGTGCCCTGCGTGGTCCAGGCCGCGGCCAGCCTCGAGGTGCTCATGGTCGCGTACGCGAACGAAGCCGCGCTGCGCGCCACGCTGAGCTCCGGCGAGGCGCACTTCTGGAGCCGCAGCCGGCGGGAGCTCTGGCACAAGGGCGGCACCAGCGGCAACGTGCAGCGCGTGGTGTCCGCGCGGCTGGACTGCGACCACGACACCGTCCTCCTGTCCGTCGAGCCCGCCGGCCCGGCCTGCCACACCGGCGCGGTGAGCTGCTTCCGCGACGAGGCCAGCGGCGGCGCGGCGACGGGGCCCGCCGCCGGCGGCGGGTGAGCGCCGGCCCTGCGGGCCGGCGCCGGAGCGTCAGCCTCGCCGGCGTCCTCCTCGTCGCCATCCTCGTCCTCGCCCTGGCGCTGCGGCTCAAGGGCATCACCTGGGGCCTGCCCTACAGCTTCGTCAACGCGGACGAGAGCACGGTCGTGCCCAAGGCCGCCGCCGCCGCCCGCGGGCACCTGAACCCGCAGTTCTTCTTCTATCCGTCGTTCTACTTCTACCTGGCGGGAGCGGTGTACGTGCTGGCGGCGCCGGTGTGGTGGCTGCTCGGCAACGGGAATCTGCTGTCGCTGACCTCCCTGGTCGTCGACCCGGGACCGTACTTCCTCCTGGCCCGCCTGCTCTCCGTGGCGATGGGCACGGCGTCCGTGTACCTCGTGTACCGGCTCGGCCGGGTCGCCTTCGGCCGCCCCGTGGGCCTCCTGGCGGCGCTGTTCCTCGCGGTGGCGCCGCTCCACGTGGCCTACTCGCACATGGCGGTGACCGACGTGACCGCGGTCGCGCTGGCGCTGCTCGCCCTGGTGCTGCTGCAGCGGGCCGCCGAGCGCAGTGCCGCCCGCTGGCTCGTGCTCGGTGCGGTCGCCGCCGGCCTGGCGACGTCCACCAAGTACAACCTCGGGATGCTCGTGCTGCCCGCGACCGTGGCCGCCGTCCTCACCTGCCGTGCGGAGGTGGCGCGGCGCGCGGCCGCGGGTGGCCGCGCCGCGCTCGTCTGGCTGCGGATGCTCGCGCTGCGCGTCTACGTGCCGATGCTCCTGGCGTTCGTCGTGGCGTCGCCGTTCGTCGTCCTCGACGCGCCGCACTTCGTGCGCGACTTCCGGCGCCAGACGCAGATCATGGACCGCGGCTGGCTTGGGTTCGAGCACGTCGGCAACGGGTTCTGGTACAACGTGACGCCCAACCTGACGGGCGCGATCGGCGTCGTGCTCGTCGTGCTCGGCGCCGCCGGCCTGGGCTGGGCCCTGTGGCGGCGCACCCGCCTCGACCTCATGATCGCGCCGTACGTCATCGTGTACTTCGCGTACATCGGGACCTGGAAGGAGCTGGCCGACCGCTACCTCCTCGTGATCGCGCCGCTGCTCATCCTGCTCGGGGTGCGCCTGGTCGTCGATCTCGCCCTGCTGCGACCACGACTGCGCTGGATCGCCGTCCCGGCGGCCGCGGTGGTGCTGGCGTTCGGGTTCGTGCCGCCGCTGCTGGATTCGATCGCCTACGACCGCACCCTGAGCGGCACGGACACGCGCGAGGTCGCGGGCCGCTGGATCGAGTCGGGCCTGCCGGCCGGCGCGCTCATCGCCGTCGAGAACTACGGCCCGCCGCTGGTCCGCGAGGGCCAGTTGCACCACTACCGCGCGGCGGGCCTGGACCCGGTCGCCTTTCGCCTCGTGCGGCTCAAGCTGCCCCTGCCCGGGATGCCCGAGCGCACGCGCGACCTGGACCGCCTGCGGGAGCAGGGCGTGGAGTACGTGGTGACGAGCTCGCGCGTTCGCGACAGGGTGCTGGCGGCCGCCGCGGACTACCCGGCGCCGGCGGAGTTCTACCGGCGCCTGGACGCCGAGGCGGAGCTCGTCAGGGAGTTCCGGCCCGGACCCGACGAGCGCGGGCCGGTCCTCAAGCTCTACCGCCTCTAGCGTCCCGCGCGCCCGCCGGCCGGGTCAGCGCCGGGCGTCGAGCTCGCGCGGCGCCTCGCCGGCCGCCGCCTCCACCTCGCCCTCCATGACGGGCGTGCGCCCGGGACGGACGACTGCGTAGGCGATGAACCCCGGCGGGATCGGCAGCCAGAAGTTGATGATGCGATAGACGAGCACGACGGCGACGGCCACGGCCGAGGGCACGCCGAAGCTCACGAACAGCGCGATCAGGAGGCCTTCGACGGCGCCCAGCCCACCCGGCGTGGGCGCCAGCGTCCCGATGGAGTAGGCGACGACGTAGGCGACGAGCAGGTGACCCAGGCCGATGGTGTAGCCGAAGGCCTGGAAGGTGCACCAGAGGCAGAGCATGTCGAAGAGCCAGAACGTGCAGGCGAGCACCGCCGTGGTGCGGAACGACCCGCGGTACCGGACCATGCGGCGCATGCCGATCAGCAGGTTGTCGATCCAGCCGTCGATGTGCCGCTCCTTGACCACCTCGCGGCGCCAGACCCGGTTCACCAGATGGGCGATCTGCGTGGCGCGAACTCGCAGGCGCGTAGGCCGGTTGTACAAGTACACGCCGTACAGCGTCAGCCAGAGGATGAGCGCGATCAGGGCGATCCCGACCAGGTAGCCGAAGATGGAGTCGCTGCCGCGCACCAGGATCAGGTACACGATGGCCAGGGCGAAGAAGAACCAGAGGACCACGTAGTTGAAGAACTGCTGCGCGGCGATGGCGACGAAGATGATGCCGTGCGGCACCTTGTGCTTCATCAGCGCGTTGTAGGTGACCACCCAGCCGCCCACGCCGCCCGCTGAGAGGATGTGGCTGACGGCGAGGCCGCTCAGGGTGATCGCCCACACCTCGCGCAGGCGCATGCGGATGTCGAGCACGCGCAGGATGTAGCGGAACAGGTTGGCGTAGCCGCCCAGCGCCGCGATCTCCAGCGCGACCGCGAGCCCGAGCAGCACGTAGCTCGCGTTCGAGATGTAGTCGAGCGTCTGCTGCGTGTCGACCAGCCTCGGCAGCAGCAGGTACAGCGCCAGCACGATGACGGCGAAGACGATGATGTGGCGGAGCGTCTTCTTGATGGCGTCTCCCCAAGGACGGACGCGGCGGGCCCTCCCGCCAAGTCCAAGACGTTACCACAGAGGGGCCGCAGGCACGCTCGGGCGGCCGGGGAGCACGCCTGTGGGCCGCTCAGCGCTTCGTGCTGCCGCCGCGGCTCCGGCGCGCGGGCGGCGAGGGCTCGTCGCCGAGGACCTCGCGCTCGATCTCCCGGCGGCGGATCCAGGCGTAGACGAGCGCCGCGGGCGGGCTGGTGGGCGGGATGACGCAGAGCGCGAGCCAGAGCCAGCGCCGCGCCGTGAAGGTCACGTAGACGCCGTACACCACGGTCGCCGCCCAGCCGACCAGGAAGACGAGCCCGAGGACGGTGTGGACGGCCTGCGGGATGAAGGCTGCCTCGAGCGCCTGCGCGAAGAGCTCGGCGAAGAGGGCGATCATCGTGATCGCCGAGACGAGGAAGAGGTTGGCGACGCGGCCGAGCTCCTGTCGCGTCTCGTCATCGATGGCCGCGCCGGGCGCGTGCTTGTCGTACTGCATGAAGTGGAAGAGGCCGGACATCCCGCCGCCGCCCCGATGCGTGTGGCGCCGGCCGGCGGGGCAAGTACCGGACGGACGCAGAAAGGACCAGGTCAGTCTTCAGGATGGACGCACGCTTCTCAACCCCTCCCGGCGGACACGCCGTCGTCTACGACGCCCTCATGTGGCCGCTCGAGCGCACGGCGCTCGGCGCCTGGCGGCGACGCCTCGCTGCGGGCGCGCGCGGGCGCGTGCTCGAGATCGGCACCGGCACCGGTGCGCAGCTCGCCTGGTATGCGCCGGGCACGAGGGTCACCGCACTCGAGCCGGACGCCGGCATGCTCGCGCGGGCGCGCCGGCGGGCGACGCGGGCCGCCGCGAGCGTCACCGTCGTGGAGGGCCGCGCCGAGGAGCTGCCGTTCGCCGATGCGGGGTTCGACGCCGCCGTGAGCGCGTTCGCGCTGTGCACGGTGGCGGACCCGGCGGCGGCGCTCGCCGAGGTCCGCCGGGTCCTCGTCCCGGGTGGGACGCTCCAGCTGCTCGAGCACGTCCACCTGCCGTGGGAGCCGGGGCGGGCCCTCCAGAGCAGGGCGGCCCCGGCCTGGGCGTCGGTCGCCGGCGGCTGCCGTCTCGACCGGGACACGCTGCGCTCCGCACGCGAGGCGGGGTTCGTCGTCGTGAGCGCGCGTACGCACGTCGCCGGCTGGGTGGTCCAGGCCAGTCTCCGCGCTCCCTCGACCGGCGCTTGAGACGACCCTCAAGCAGTCGCTGAGCGTCGTCTCATGCACTGGGTGGACGCGCCTCGTGCACTGCCTGAGCAGACCTTCGACCAGAACATGAGTGTCGCCCGATCCCCGAGCCTGCAGGGTCGCGCGTGGAGCGCATGAGGAGGCTCGCCGGGAGCGCCGGCGCGCCTTCTCGGCGCGGTCTTTGGCAGGCGCTTTGGGTTGCAGAACGCCGTTGCATTTGGTTGAGTTCGGTCCCGAACGAACAACGAGGCGTCCGACGCGCCGC
>DASUMX010000300.1:0-3584 GCA_036277455.1 Thermoleophilia bacterium | reverse complement strand
CTGCCGGTCGCGAGCGGGACGGCCGCCGACGGCGACGACCTCTACAAGACCGCGCAGTCCGTCGACTGGTCGCGCCACCTCGCGGTGGACGACACGCTGGCGGTCGACTTCACCGGCGTCAACGACAGGATCCGGGACACGCGCTTCGGCGCGGTGCGCATCAAGGACGCGATCGTCGACCAGTTCCGCGCCTCCTCCGGCGGCCTGCGGCCGTCGGTGAACGCGCGCGCGCCGGACGTGCGCGTCAACGCGCACCTCGCAAGCACGCGCGTGGCCATCTCGATCGACCTGAGCGGTCAGAGCCTGCACCGGCGCGGCTACCGTGCGGACAAGGTCCAGGTGGAGGCGCCGCTCAAGGAGAACCTCGCCGCCGGCCTGCTGCTCTACGCGGCCTGGCCGAGCGAGGCCGCCGCCGGCGCCAGCCTGCTCGACCCGCTGTGCGGGTCGGGGACGCTGCCGATCGAGGCGGCGCTGATGGCCGCCGACGTCGCGCCCGGCCTGCTGCGCGCGGAGGGTGAGACCAAGCCGGGCGCCGCGCCGGCCTTCGGCTTCCTGCGCTGGCGCGGCCACGACGCCGTGCTCTGGGACGCGCTCATCGCCGAGGCGCGCGAGCGCCGGGGCGCCGGTATGAAGCGGCTCGCGGGAGCGCGGCCGGGCCTCGTCATCCGCGGGTCGGACAGAGACCAGCGCGCCGTGAAGGTGGCTCGCGACTTCGTCAAGCGAGCCGGGCTGCACGGCCTGGTGACGATCGAGCACGCCCAGCTGGAGACCGTCGCCGCGCCCACCGAGCGCGGCCTCCTCGCCACCAACGCCCCCTACGGCGAGCGGCTCGACGTCGCCGACACCGAGGTCGTCTACCAGCAGCTCGGCGAGCGCCTCCGGGAGGCCTTCCCGGGGTGGAGCGCCGTGGTCCTCGCCGGCGACCGCCGGCAACTCAAGGCCGTGGGCCTCGCGCCCAAGCGGGAGACGGACCTTCGCAACGGCCCGCTCGAGTGCGTGCTCGCCTACTACGAGGCCGGCGCGGCGCCCACCGGTGCGGCCGCGCCGCGCACCGCGCGAGCCGAGGCCCGGTCCTCACGCAAGGCGGCGGCGCCGGACGCAACGGGCGCGCCGGCCGCGGCCGCCGAGAGGCCGGCAGTGAGCGCACCGGCGCCCGAGACGGAGGCTCCCTCCGGTCCGCGCAGAGCGCTCGGCGGCGGCGCCGAGTACCTGGCCAACCGGTTGCGCAAGAACCAGCGCCGGCTGGCCAGGCGCCTGCAACGCGAGGGCATCACCTGCTACCGGCTCTACGACGCCGACCTGCCCGAGTACAACCTCGTCGTGGATGTGTACGGCGAGTGGGTGCACGTCCAGGAGTACGCGGCGCCGCCCGAGATCGACCCCGGCAAGGCCAAGCGGCGCCTTGCCGAGGCGGTCGAGGTCATCGGCGCCGTGCTCGAGACGCCGCCGCAGCGTGTGGTGCTCAAGGAGCGCCGCCGGCAGCGCGGTGCGGCGCAGTACGAGCGGCGCGGCGACGCCGGCAAGCACCTCGAGGTGAGCGAGGACGAGCTCACGTACCTCGTCGACCTGAACACGTACCTGGACACCGGCTTCTTCATCGACCAGCGGCTCACGCGCCGCCTGGTCCGGCGGCTGGCCGGCGGCCGCCGGTTCCTCAACCTCTTCTCGTACACCGGCACCATGACGGTGAACGCCCTGGCCGGCGGATCACCGGCCTCCACCACCGTCGACCTCTCCGCGACCTATCTGACCTGGGCGGAGAGAAACCTCGCCGCCAATGGCTTCGCGACCGCGACCGAGGTCTGGCCGGCGCCGAGCGGCAAGCCGGACGAGTCCTCCGTGACGTCGGCCGGAGCGGCCGCGGCGGGATCCGGCCCGCACACCCTCGTCCAGGCCGACTGCCTGCGCTGGGTGGCCGAGGCAGGCGGCGCCTACGACCTCATCTGGCTGGACCCGCCGACGTTCAGCAACTCCAAGAAGATGGGTCGCGCCACCTTCGACGTCCAGCGCGACCACGCCGACCTCATCCGGATGACCGCCCGGCGCCTGCTCGCCCCCGGCGGCATCCTGCTCTTCGCCACCAACCTGCGGAACTTCCGCCTCGACCACGCCGAACTCCGTGGCCTCGGCGTCAAGGACCTCTCGCGCGCGACCCTCGCTTTCGACTGCGAACGCGGAGCCAACCGGCACCACGTGTTCCAGATCGAACCCGGCGCCCGCTGACCTCCTCGCGCGCGCCGCGCGCCGGCCGCCGCCACCCTCAGCATCCGACGAAGGTCAATTCGGCGGCCGTTGACACGGGTCCATACTTGGGGGTGACCAACTACGTACGGTGGGGGTGCACCATGAGGGGACCGGTCCTGCTGCTGGCGGCAGCGCTGCTCACGTTCGGCTTGCTGGCGCCGCCTGCCTCTGCCGACACCTACACGCCGGAGGAGTGCCTCGCCTGCCACACCTCGTTCCAGCCGGGCTTGGTGAAGCAGTACCACCAGGGAGACATGTCGGGAGCCGGCGTCACCTGCGTCTCGTGCCACGGCGCCGACCACGCCGCCATCGCCGCCGCCCAAGGCAGCGTGCCGGCGAGCACCTGCGCCGGCTGCCACCCCGACCAGTACGCCGAGTTCGCGTACAAGGACGCCGCCGGCGACTACGTCAACAAGCACGCCATCGGATGGACGCGCATGACCGCGGCCGCGCGCTACAAGGTCATGCCCGAGGAGCAGCGCTACGAGATGTGCGAGCGCTGCCACAACGTCGGCTACGTCAGCCCGGACGGCTCGGTGGGCAAGTGCGACAGCTGCCACACGCGCCACACCTTCTCGGCCGAGGAGGCCATGGAGCCGCCTGCATGCGGCACCTGCCACATGGGCCCGGACCACGAGCAGATCGACATGTGGGAGAAGAGCAAGCACGGCGTCGTCTACGGGACCGAGAAGGAGCGCGCGGGCGGCGACCCGAGCCGCGCGCCGACGTGCGTCACCTGCCATATGCCGGAGCTGGAGAAGGGTAAGGGCCAGTCCCTGACCCACAACGTCTCGACCAACCTCACGATCGGCACCGTCGCGCAGGGCGCCCGCCTGCCGGGCGTGGCGCTCCCGGTGCCGATGCGCACGATCTCCAACTGGGACTTCGACGTGAGGCGCAACAAGATGGTCGCCGTCTGCGACGACTGCCACGCGCCCTCCTTCGTCCGCCGGAACCTCGAGGGAGCCGACGAGATCAAGGCCGACGTGGACACCCTGCTCTGGGACCCCGTGATGCGCATCCGCGGCCTGTGGTGGGACGGCCTGCTCGACCCGATGCCCGCGAACCGCGCCCCGAACCCCAACTTCGGGCAGGCGCTGGTGCTGGGCGGACAGCAGCTCTACGGCGGCACGTCGGCGATCGAGCAGCTCTTCTTCTACACCTACAAGTACGACCACGTGAACACGTTCAAGGGCGCCTACCACATCAATCCCGACTACAGCCACTGGTTCGGCTGGTCCGAGGTCAACCAGGACCTCGACCTAATCAAGGGCGAGGAGTCCAAGATGCGCCGGCTGGCCGCCCAGTACGACCCTGGCTTCGTCGTGACCACGGAGAAG
>DASUMX010000299.1:0-6669 GCA_036277455.1 Thermoleophilia bacterium | reverse complement strand
ACGGCGGCGCAGGCGGTCTGGGCGCGCTCGAGGGTGCGCGAGGTCAGGGTCACCTGTGCCCCCTCGGCGGCCAGGAGCCCCGCGGCTCGCTGGCCCACGGGGCCGGTCCCCGCCAGCACGACCACCTTCTGCCCGTCGACGGGCACCGTGGAGATGACCTTCACGACGGCGGCCGCCGCGGTCGTGTTGCAGCCGTTGGAGTCGAGCATCACCGAGACCCGCAGGGGGTCGAAGAACGAGCCGACCGCCTCACGCAGGATCGCTTCGCCCTTGGCGACGTCGATGCCGCCGATGAACACGGCGGTGTTCTTCAGATCGGCGGGGCCGCGCGTGAACATGGCGCCGTAGACGAGGTCGCGCACCTCGCCGGGTTCGATCCCGCCGTACTGCAGAAGCGCGTCGATGCCGGCGTCGTAGGCGGTCACCGCGTCGAACACGGCGGCGACGCGGTCGCTGTCGAACTGGATGAGGATCTTCTTCATGGGCCTCTCCCTCCTGATTCCGTTCAGTCGTCGCTCGAGGGCCGGCGCAAGGACGGAAGGTATACTCGTCCGGCGTTCTTCGACCTCGTCAACGCGTTACGCCCGCCGGAGGCCTTGTCGCATGAGTCCGCTCCGAGAGCTCGCCCTGACGCCCGGGTGGATCTACGAGGCCGTCGTATGCACAGACCTCGAGGGCTCACCTCACGCATCCCCGGCGGGTGTGTGGACCACCGATCTGCGCTCTCTGAACATGGAGCTGTACGACACGTCGCGCTCGCTGCCGGCCCTGCTCGCGGCCGGCGAGTTCTGCGTGGACCTGCCGGCAGACGCGGGGGCGTTCTTCCTGGCGCTGTACGATCCGTCCGCGCTCAGCTTCGGGCGCGCGTCGGTGGTCTCCGCGCCCTGCCTGACCGACGCGACCGCGACCGTCGAGCTCGCGGTCGCGGAGGCGACGCCGCACGACGGCAGGACGCTCGTCACCGGCGCCGTGCGCCACGTGACGACACGCGGCGGGGTGCGCCTCATCAACCGCGCCGAAGGGCTGCTGGTCGAGAGCCTCGTCGCGGCCACGCGGGCCGGCCTGCGCTCGCGGGAGAGCACGCTCGCGCTGGTCACCGAGAACGCCCGCGTCGCGGCGAAGGTCGCTCCCGGCTCGCGCTTCGCGACGACGCTGGCCAGGCTGCGGGACGGGCTGGCGCAGGAGTCATAGGGCGTCACTGCGGACCTCGACCTTGGCCGGGGTGTTGCGCCCGTGGGCGATGGTCACGAGATCTCCGAGCCCGCTCTGCCGCAGGTGCTCGCGCATGCGCGACTCGAGACGCGCGGCTTGCTCCGCGCGCACGAGCCCGTAGACGGCCGGCCCCCAGGAGCTCTGGCCGGCCCCGAACGCCCCTTCCTTCAGCATCGCGGCGACGGTCTCGTTGGTGGCCTCGTGGGAGTACAGCCCACCCTGGACATCCGAGAAATACGCGCCCGTCTTGCGGTCGATCGCGGTCAGGGCGCGCCCGAACGCCTCGATGTCGCGTTCGACCAGCGCCGGCATCAGCAGCAGCTGGGTGATGCGGCACACCTCCTCCGAGATGTGCACCGACGGCGTCAGCGACGCGAACACACCCTCTTCGCCGTGGCTGCTCAGCCCCTCCCGCCCGGCTGGGACGGCGATCACGAAGCACCAGTCCGCGGGGAAGTCGTGGCGCCACACGACGGTGGGCACGCCGGCGCGATCGGCGCCCTGCCTCCTGCTGCCGGCGTCGATGACGACCCCTCCCGCACGGAAGGCGGCGATCCCGATACCGGACCGCCGCCCCCTCTGCAGGGCCGAGGCGATCTCGCGCACGTCGGCGTCGATGCCGCAGACGGCGGCGAGGCCGACACCGACGGCCAGCGCGAGCTGCGTGCCGGAGCCGAGTCCCACGTGCTCCGGGATGTGCTCCTTGACCGTGATCGACACCCGCGGCGCGACGCCGTAGGTGTCGCAGAACCTGCGCACCGCGGCGCGCACGGGCTCCCTGTCCTCGCCGGCGATCGCCAGCTCATCGTGCTCATCGAACACGATGGATGTGCCGGGCCGGTCGATCGCGACTCCGATGCTGCCGAAGCAGCGGCCGATGTCCTCGCTCAGATTGGTGAACCCGAGGTGCAGGCGACAGCCGGTCTCGACCGAGACCCTCATGGGGCGGCGTCCCGCCGCTCTGCGCAGGCGCGCAGGATCCCTTCGATCTCGGACGGCGATTCGAACACGGTGATGCCTTCCATGGTGCGCAGCCGGTTCGAGTTCGCCACGTCGATCTCGCGGATCTTGAGCTCCAGGCGCTCCCCGCCCGGACGCATCGTCACCGTGGTCCCGGGGTGAAGGTCGACGGGCATGATGTAGATGGGCGTCGTCGACTTCGCCGTCTGGCCCACGGCGTTCGTCAGCATCGTGTCCTCGATGCCGTGGACGATCTTGGCCACCGAGTTCGCCGTGGCGGGCGCCACCAGCAGGCAGTCGTAGTGGCCGATCTGGAGAGGGCCGGTGATGAACGGCGAGTTGGCGTGCTTCTCGATCTTCACCGACTTCGCGAGCTCGTCGACCGTCTCGCGGAGCTTGTACCAGCGCAGCACCACCTCGCCGGCCACCGAGACGGCCGCCGTGATCTCCACGTCGAGCCGCCCTCGAAGGTCCTCCATGGCCGCAACGGTCTCGGGCATCTTGTCGCCCGAGCCGGTGATGCCCCACACGACTTTCAGCGTCATCCTCGTGACCTCCTCGCGTCCTCGCCCGCGCGCATCGTGCGCGTGACGTCGATCAGCCTGTCCACCACGTGGCGTACCGCGCGCATGCCCTCTTCATCGTCGCGGGCGCCATCGGCGCCCTTGTCGCGGGACCAGACGGCCGCGCCGAGGTTGGCGCCGAACGCGCCGCCGCCCACGGGGATCATCTCGTTGATGAGATAGAACCCGGCGATCGCCAGGAGCGTCGGCTCCTGCCCGCCGCTGCGGTCGCCGCCGACGGCGATCGCAGCTCCTACCTTGCCGCGGAAGACCTGGGGATCGCCGGCGACGACCGCGCGCGTACGGTCCATCATCGCCTTGAGCTGCGCGCTGACCTGCCCCTGATACACGGGGGTGCCGAGGATCCACGCGTCCGCGCGCACGAGCCTGGGATACAGGTCCTCCATGTCGTCCTTGAACGCGCACCCCTGCTTCTTGCGCACGCAGGCGTCGCAGTGGACGCAGAACCCGATGGTCTTGCGATGGGCGCTGAAGGAGTCGACGGTCACGCCGTACCGCTCGTGGGCGTACCGGAGCGCCTCGTTCACGGCGAAGTGGGTGGCCTTGAGGCGAGAGCTTCCCGAGATGCCGAGAAGCGTGATGCCCTTGTCGTTCATACGTACCCCGCACTTCTCGCTCAAGGGATGCCGCCGCAGGGAAGATGAGGGCGGGGGTGCCGGCGCCTCCGGCAGGCACCCCCGCCTCATCCGCACACGACCCGGGCGTTCGGGCCTCCCGGCCTGGCGGCCGGACTGCCGCTTACTCGGCCGCGCCCTTCTTCTTCAGGTCTGAGATGTAGTCGTACACGAAGGCTGCCAGGGCCAGACCGACGATCGGCCCGATGAGGTAGATCGGGAACTTGGCCCAATCGGCGGCGGAACCGCCGAACAACGTGTCGCCGAGGAACGGGCCGAAGGAACGCGCCGGGTTCATCGACGCACCGGTGAGCGGGCCTCCGACCCAGATGTCGGCGGCGACCACGAGGCCGATGGCGAGCCCCGCGAAGCCCGCGGGCGCCCGGCCGTCGACCGCCGCACCCCAGATGGCAAGCCCCAGGAAGAACGTCAGGACGATCTCCACGAGGATCGCCTGGATGTAGCTCACCTCGGCTCCAGGCAGCGTGATGCCGAGTCCGGCGTCGACGGCGCGCGACCCCCAGCATGCGTAGACCGTCGCCGTAGCGAGGAACGCGCCGACCAACTGCACGATGACGTACGTCACCATGTCCTTGGTCGGGAAGCGCCCGGTGAGCCACAGCGCGATGCTGACCGCCGGGTTGATGTGGGTCCCCGAGATATGCCCGAAGGCGTAGATCATGACGAGGACCGCCACACCGAACGATATGCCGATGAGCAGGAGAGCGGCCTGGTTGACGCCTCCCGCTTCGGAGAAGTTCACGGCCATGGCCATGACGGAGCCGGTACCGAGGAAGACGAGCACCCAGGTGCCGATCAGCTCCGCAAGCGCACGCTTCGCGAGGGTGGGTTGCGGCACGGTTCACCTCCACTGATCGAGTTGCTGAACAGGTCTGGTGACGGGGACCGGGGTGCGAGCACCCCGGTCCCCGTCCGCCTCGAAAGGCGACGTCAGATCGGGCCGGCGATCGACCCGCTCAGACGGTCAGGTGCCACTGGCAGTAGCCCTTGGCGCCGGAGCCGATACCGGTCGCCATCGGCACGTTCCGCTTGATCAGGTCGCAGGTGGCGCACTGCTTGCAGCCACGCACTGGAGCGCCCGGCGTGCCGGGGGCCACGGCGATGGCGTTCGTCATGAGGGTAGCGGTGGTGCACTCAGGCGTGAGGAAGCACGGGAAATCGGACAACGTCATCAGGGCGGCGAAGCGCTGCGTGATGGCGCAGGCCGGGTAGGTGTAGCGCTGCGGGTTGCTGATGACCTCGTTGCTGTCGACCGTGCTCAAGTCGACCTCGACGCCCTTGATCTTGCCACCCTTGCCGAGCGGGGTGATGTCGAGGATCGCCTCACCGCGCTTGAGGATGTCCATGAAGTCGACGTTGTGCAGCTCGTCGGCCTCGCCGCGATCCGGATGCATGGCGGCGTAGTTGTGGAAGCGCTTGTTGAGCAGGTCGATAACCATCGGGACGGTGAAGCTGTCCTTCCACAGGATGTAGGCCGTCGCGCACGCAGTGGAGCCCGTTGCCACCGCCAGGACGTCGTAGGGGCCCTTGAAGGCGTCGGCCTTCAGGGCGCGGTCCAGCGTGTTCTCGAGTACGCCGGTGACCGCCTCGTAGATCGCGAACACCATGTCGTCGTTGAACATGTTGTAGGCCGACTGCGCGATGTGGTGGGCGACGTCGCCGACGCAGTAGGCGGGCACGGCCGTGATGTTGGCGTAGTGCACGCCGGCCTTCATGGCGGCGACGATCGTCGGGCGCATCTTCTCCTTGTAGCCCGCCATGTACTTGCGCGTGTCGAAGGAGGTGTGCGGGCCGTGGCCGCCGAGGTTGTGCGTGTCCATGAGCTGCGCCTGGGCGGCCGAGGGCTCGCGGTACACGAACTGCAGCATCTCGACCTCGGCCTGCTCGGCCTCGGCCATGGTCTTGCCCGACTCGACGGCGCCGCGGAACGCGCCGGCGAGGCCGTACGAGGTGTTCATGCCCCACGACTTGCAGGCGAGGATGGTCTGCTTGTGGGCGACCGGGATGTCCATCGGCGCCAGGATCTGGTTGACCACGTTCGGCACCGACCCGACCGACATCGCGAAGTCGACGACGCAGGTGGGGCCGTACATGCCGCCGTAGCGGCGCACGGACTCACGGCCGATGAGGGCCTTGTTGGCGGCGATGGCGTCGATGAACTTCCACATGGACGCCTTGAACTCGGGATCCTCCTCGTACATGACCTCGAGGATCGGCGGCGTCTGGTAGTGCTCGACGAACGGGTCGTCCTCGGGACGCACCGTCTCGGTGAGCGAGGTCATCACGTCGAAGTGCGCGTTGACGGACTTCACGTGGAGGTCGATGACCTCCTTGGACTGCCCCTCATACACCGTCATCTGGTTGACGGCGTCGACGTACGGCTTGGCGTCCGTGACCTTGAAGGTACCGCCGCGGTTGGCCTTGTTGACGCCGAAGACAGCCTTCGTGGCGCCCACGGCCTCGTTGATCATCTTCTCGTACAGCGACATCTCTACCTCCGTGCTCGTTTGACCGTTTACCTTCTGGGGATCGACCGTCGCCGGTCTACCTCAGCCGACCACTTCCTTGCACTCCGCACAGAGGATGCGCGGCAGCTTCTTCCGGGACTTCTTGTTGGGGAACGGGTAGCCGCCCTCCCAGAAGTCGACATCCTCCCTGAGCGCGTGATCCATGCAGAGCCCCATGCCGCACACGATGCAGATGCCGACCGCTTCGGTCTGTTTGCCGGCCTGCGCGCACACATAACACTGCATACCTGACCTCCTTCGCGTTGGTGAGAACGACGTGGTGAGGATTACTGTCTAGCATGAGAGCGACGAGAAGTCGCCGTTAGTTTTCCGCAGTGCCCCGGGGTGACGACGACGGGACTGAGACGACGCGTGCGGAAGGCCCTGGGAGTACGCCTCACCTCCTTTGCGCTGCTCTGTCTGGATCCCTGACCGAACGCACGACAGCCGGGCTGCCGAACGTTCTCGGCAGCCCGGCTGTCGTGCGCGCGGCGACGATGACAGCGGGACCATCCCTTCCGCGGGGGTAGCCTCTCAGGTGGCGCCGGCTCACTCTATGAACGGGTTAGTCGGCTGTCAAGGGCAATAGGTATGGATGAATCGGGCAATCGCCGGAGAGGGTCTTGTCCGCTCAGTACACCCGCAGCGCGTCCAGGCGCACGGCGAGGAAGCGCGCCAGGGCGGCGGCGTCCTCGAGGCCGAAGCGGTGCGCGTGCTCGAGGCCGGCGTCGGTGACCAGGGCGATGGCCTCGCCGGGGCCGCAGAGCGGCT
>DASUMX010000298.1:0-4780 GCA_036277455.1 Thermoleophilia bacterium | reverse complement strand
GGCCGCCGCGCCCGAGGCGGCCGACTGCGACTTCGTCGTCGGCCGCCTCCGGGAGCTCGAGGAGGTCGTGCGCCTCGGCCTGCCGCTGCCGCCCGGCAAGCTGCCCAACGACCTCATGGCCGGGTTCCTCGCCGGCGCCGCCGGCGACGACCCCGCGGTCGTCGTGCCTCCCCGCGTCGGGGAGGACGTCGCCGCGCTCGACCTGGCCGGCGCCGAGCTGCTCGTGGCCCACGGCGATCCCATCACGCTCGGCGGCGAGGACGTGGGCCGCGCCGCCGTCCTCGTCAACGTCAACGACATCGCGGCGGCCGGCGCCGAGCCGCGCTGGCTGCTGGCGACGGTGCTGCTGCCCGTGGGCACCACGCCGTCGCAGGCGCTGGCGCAGCTGCGCGGACTCGAGGCGGCGGTGGCCGCCGCGGAGGGGACGCTGGTCGGCGGCCACACGGAGGTCACGGACGCCGTCGCCAGGCCGGTCGTGTCGCTCACGGCGCTCGGCACCGTGCCTCGCGCCGGGCTCAAGGACAAGCGCTCCGCGCGCGCCGGCGACCGCATCCTGCTCACCAAAGAGCTGGCGATGGAGGGCGCGGCGCTGCTCGCCGGGGAGCTCGGCGAGCGCCTCCGCGCCCTGGGCATGAGCGCGGCGGAGCTGGACGCCTGCCGCGCCCTTCAGGAGCGGGCGAGCATCCTGCCGGAGGCGCGCATCGCCCGCGGCTTCACCGGCGTCCACGCGATGCACGACGTCACGGAGGGTGGGCTCGCCGCGGCGCTGCGCGAGCTGGCCTCGGCGACCGGGAGGGGCGTCCTCGTGCACCGCGACCGCATCCCCGTCTCGGCCGGGACGCGACGCATCTGCGACCTGCTGGGCGCCGACCCGCTGGGCCTCATCGCCTCCGGCAGCCTGCTCGTCTGCTGCGATCCGGAGGAGGCGCCCGCTCTGCTCGCCGCGCTGGCCGGCGCCGGCATCGCCGCCGCAGAGATCGGCGAGCTCACCGAGGACGGCGCCGCGGTGGTGGCGCTGGAGCGCGACCTGCCGGCGCCGTGGCCGGACTTCGCGACCGACGAGGCCGCGCGCCTGCTGGCGAGCAGGGCCGGAGGGACAGGAGAGGGCTGAGGCCGCGCGGGCGGCCGAGACGGGAAGGGGCCGGCCCTCAGAGGGCCGTGAGCTGCCAGTCGATGTTCATCTCGTCGCAGAGCTCCCCGAGCGCCTCGCGCAGGCCGGCGACGTGCGTGCTCGCCGGCACCGAGATCACGAGCTCCATCTCGAACAGCGGCGCGTTCGTGTACGGCGCCGGGCGCAGCGAGGAGTCCACGCTCTCGATGTTCACGCCCAGCTGCCCGAGGAGGTGCGACACCGACTGCATGAGGCCGGGGTGGTCCATGGCCCAGGTGTTGAGCCGGAAGGGCAGCGCCGGGGGCCGCTCCGCCGCGCCGGCGTCCGCCGGCCGCAGCTCGGCGTGGACGTGGCTGCCGCGCCGCAGCGACCCGAGGCCGTCCTGGAGCCGGCTCATGGCGCTCTCGCTGCCGGCGACCAGCATCATCATCGCGAACTGGCCGCGCAGATTGACCATGCGGCTGTCCTCGAGATTGCCGCCGCGCTCGGTGATGAAGCGGGTGACCTCGTCGACGAGGCCGGGGCGGTCGTCCCCGACGGCGGTGAGCACGGCGTGGTGAGTAGTCTCCATGCCAGAGACAGTAGCGGCATCGCGGCAGAAAGACAAAGCCCCGGCCCGTGGTGGAGCGCCCGGGGGGGCGGTCACCCGTCTAGGCCGCGCGCCTTGCGGTAGAGTGAAGGCGTGAGACCAGAGTTCAGAGCCGATCTCCACGTCCACTCCAGGTATTCCGACACCTCGGGCACCGCGGGCGTCCGGGCGCTGCGCAGCGCCGAGTCGTTCACCGACCCCGTCGAGCTCTACCACGCCCCGCGCGCGCGGGGCATGGACTTCGTCACCGTCACCGACCACAACACGCTCGCGGGCTCGCTGGCGATCGCGCACCTGCCGGGCACGTTCCTGAGCTGCGAGTTCGACAGCTGGTTCCCCGAGGACCAGGTCCGCGTGCACGTGGTGGCGCTCGGCATCGACGAGCGGGCCTTCGCGGCGGCGAACGCGGCACGCGGCAATGTGCACGAGCTGGTCGCGTGCCTGCGCGAGGCGGACGTCACGCACTACCTCGCGCACCCGCTCTTCGACATGAGCGGCAAGCTCACGCCGGAATCGGTCGAGCGCATGCTCCTGCTGTTCAACGTGCTCGAAGGCCGCAACGGGGCGCGCACGAGCCGCTGCAACGGCCTCCTGCGCGCAATAGCAGAGGCGCTCACGCGCGAGCAGATCGAGGCGATGGCGGAGCGTCAGGGCATCGAGCCCTACGGCGAGACGCCCTGGCGCAAGGCGCTGACGGGCGGTTCCGACGACCACAGCGGCCTCTTCTCGGCGAGCGCGCACACCGTAGCGGGGGGCGACGGCACAGCGGAGGGCTTTCTGCGCGCCGTCGCCGTCGGCGACTGCCGCCACGCGGGCGCCGACGGCGACGCGCGCCTGCTGGCGCACAGCATCTACGCAGCCTCCTTCTGGAAGATCCGGGAGATCCTGCGCCTGGACGACCGGCAGGAGCAGAGGCGCGCCCTCGGCCTGCTGCGCAAGGGCTTCGGGCGCATCGGCCGCGACGTCCCGGTGCTCGAGAAGACGCTCCGCGGCGTGCGCAGCATCGCCCCGGGGCTGTACCGGGACGGCGACCCCCGAGGCCCAGCCTGGGAAGCGCTCCTCGAGGAGGAGATCGGCAGCCTCATCGCCCACCCCGACGGCATCAACGCCGTCGACGCCAAGGAGCTCAACCGGCGGCTCTTCGTGGTCGCCCAGCGCCTCGCCGACGAGGTCATGGGCATGCACCTGCGAGCGCTCCTCGACCGGGGCTCCCGGATGAGCCTCAAGCAGCGGCTCCAGAGCATCTACGCGGTGGGCATGGTGGCCTTCCTCGAGATCCCCTACTACTTCGCCTGGAGCTTCCAGAGCCGCGACCGGGAGCTGCAGGAGCAGCTGCGCGCCTACTTCCTGGGTGAGCGCCGGCACACGCGCCGGGAGAAGGTCGCGGTACTCTGCGCGGCGCCGCCGCGGGCGGCGCGGCCCGGCCACGACGGCGCCCCGGAGGAGAGACACGGCGCGGGGGCGCCCGGCGCCCCGCCGCGGCACGACGTGGACGTCACGCTGCTCACCTGTTCGGTCGCCACCGACGTCGCGCCGGCCGGCGCCGTGGACTTCCGCGCGCTGGCCTGGAGGCCGTCGCCGAACGGCGAAGCGCCGGGCTGGGTGGTGCCTCCGCTCGTGGAGATCATCGACTACCTCGAGGAGGAGGAGTTCAGCGCCCTGCACACCGACTCGGCGGCGGCGCAAGGCCTCGTGACCCTCGCCGCGGCCCGGCTGCTGCACCTGCCCGTCACCGGCGCCGTGGACCCGGGCGGGCTCAGGGCGCCGGACGGGCCCGGCGACCTCGCCGGGCGGCTCCGGCTCCGCTACCGCTCCTGGTTCTACGGCCGCCTGGACGAGGCGTTCGTGCCGACGCCCGCCTCCGCTCGCGCGCTCGTCGCGGCGGGCGTGGAGCCGTCCCGCGTCACGCTGCTGCCGGTGGCTCCGGGAGACGACGTCACGGCCGACCGGGGCTGAGTCCGGCCGTGTGGCCCTTCGGGGGACGGCCGCTCACTAGCGCTTCCGTGCAGTAGTCCGGCCGTGTGGCCTTCGGGCCACGGACGGTGGTCGTCCCGGGTGATCTGGTCGTCCGCCTCGGTGGACTTCATGGCGCCTCCTTCCTCATTCCGCGTCCGCGAGGAGCGCGTACATGCGCTTGCGGGCCTCGCGCAGGATCTCCAGCGCCTTCTGCACGTCGGCCGCCGAGCCGGCCATGCCGACCTGCTTGACGGCCGCGCCGAGCTGGAACACCGCCTGGCGCAGCGCGTAGCGCGGGTCCTGCTCGGCGCCCTCGGCGCCGAAGGGCGCGTCGCCCAGGCGCTCCTTGACGACGGCGGCCTCCGCCGCGCCGGCCTCGGTCAGGGAGAAGACGCGCCTGCCCTCGGCCTCCTCGCCCTTGATGAGGCCCTGGTCTTCGAGCAACTGGAGCGTCGGGTAGACCGAGCCGGGGCTGGGCCGCCAGGCGCCGCCGCTGCGCTCCTCGAGCCGCTGCATGATCTGGTAGCCGTGCATCGGCTCGTCGACGAGCGCGAGCAGGATCGCCGCGCGCACGTCGCCGCGCCTGGCGCGCGACCAGGGACCGCGGCCGAAACCGTGGCCGTGGCCGTGGCCGCCGGAGCGACCGCCCTGACCGCGGCCGCTGCCGCGCCCTCCCTCGCCGCCGCCGGAGCGGAAGCGCGCCGGCCCGCAGTCGCTTCCGCGTCCGCCGCCGTGGCCGTGACGGCCGCGACCTTCTTGTGTCTGAGGGCGGCCCTCGCCGCCCCCCGCATACTGCTTTCCGTACATGTCGTCCTCCTTGGACGCTCGGTATCGCTCTAACGCGATATATCGTAATGCATCGTTCCCAGAAGTCAAGCCCGCAAACCACGGACGTCGCGGCGACCCCGGCGGCGGCCTTCAGGCCTCTCGCTTCCTGTAGAATCCCGTGGCCATGATCCGCTACCTCGACACACGCGGCGCCATCGACCGGCCGCGCACGTTCACGGAGGCGATCCTCGAGGGCATCGCCCCGGGCGGCGGCCTGTTCGTCCCCGAACGGCTGCCACGCTTCACGGTGGAGCAGATCGTGGCGCTGGCGGATGTGCCGTACCACGCGCGCGCGG
>DASUMX010000297.1:0-4380 GCA_036277455.1 Thermoleophilia bacterium | reverse complement strand
GGCGCCACGCTCGACGAGCGCATCGACCTCATCGTGGGCAGCGCGGAGCAGCTGAGGCAGCGGGTGGAGCGCTTCGCCGCCTTCTACGAGCTCCTGCCCGAGGCCTCCCGCGACACGGAGCTGCGCGAGCGCCTCATGACCTACTACGAGGGCTGGTACGCCTGGGCCCGCGAAGTGCTCGTGCCCGCCGGCGCGGACGGTGAGCGGCGCGCCCGGAGGGCGGCGACGATCGGGCAGTTCGCCTCGATCCTGCTCGACGGGATCTTCATGCAGATGGTCGTCGCCGCGCCGGGCTTCGACCTCGAGGCGGCGCTGCGGGACGCGCGCCGGACGTTGAGCTACCTGCTCGACCGTGGATGACTCCGGATGCCGCGCTTGCGGGTACAGTTGCCGATGCACGCCCACGCGCGACCGAGGAGTCCCGACCATGCGAACACCACATCGTGCAGTAAGACTGGCGGCCGTCGTGCTGCTGCTGGTGGCGGCGGTGGCCGCAGCCGGCTGTTCGAGCGATGAGACGGCGTCTCCGGCCGCGACCGGCGCGCCCGCGGAGACCGCCGGCTACACGACGGTGGACGTCCAGACCGCCCACGACGCGGTGAGCGCAGATCAGAGCGCCCAGCTGCTTGACGTGCGCGAACCGGAGGAGTGGGCCGAGACGGGCGTCCCCGACGGGGCGGTGCTCATCCCGCTCGCCGAAGTCCAGTCGCGCGCGCCGTCCGAGCTGGACGCCGGCAGTCCCGTCTACGTGATCTGCCGGAGCGGCAACCGCAGCCGCACCGCCTCGGAGACGCTGGTCCAGCTGGGCTTCGGGCAGGTCTACAACGTGGACGGCGGCGTCACCGCCTGGATGGACGCCGGATTGCCCGTGCAGGCCTACCAGCCGTAGACCCCGCGCCGCGGCCGGAGGCGCGACTCCCAGCCGCGGCTTTGACATACCTAGCGCTGCTATGCATACTGCCGCTGGCTATGGAGATCAACAAGGAACTCACGGCGGCGTCCTCCACCCCCATCGTCCTGGCGATCCTGGCCGAGGGGGACAGCTACGGCTACGCCATCCTCCAGCGGGTCCGTGAGCTCTCCGGAGGAAGCCTGCAGTGGACGGACGGGATGCTCTACCCCGTCCTGCACCGCCTCGAGCGGCTCGAGCACGTCGAGGCGCGGTGGGAGGTCTCGGAGAGCGGCCGCCGGCGCAAGTACTACCGGATCACGCCCCGAGGCCGGGCCCACCTCGCCGAGGAACGCCGCCAGTGGCAGACGGTGGACGCGACGCTGCGGGGACTCTGGCGCGCGTCCCCGCGCGTCCCGGCCGGCCACCCGGCGCCGGCAGCGCTCCTGCCGGAGGGGGCCTGAGCGATGCCGGCCCCGGATCAGGCGCGAGCACTGGAGGAGCAGATCGCCCACTGGCGGGGCTACCTCCTCCGCCGGCAGGCGATCCACTCCGTCGACGTGGCGGAGCTGGAGGACCACCTGCGCGAGCAGGTCGCTGGCCTTGTGGACGCGGGGCTCACCACGGACGAGGCGTTCCTGGTGGCGGTGAAGCGCATGGGCGACCTCGACGCGCTCTCGCGCGAGTTCGCGCGCGAGCACTCGGAGCGCCTCTGGAAGCAGCTCGTCGTGGTCCCTTCGGACGCCGGGGAGCCGCGGACACGGGCGCGCACGGACACCGTCGTCGCCTTCGGCCTCGCGGTGGCGGCGGCCGTCGCCATCAAGCTGCCGGCGCTCTTCGGGGTCGGCCTGGACGACGAGGGCGGCTTCTACGCCCGCAACCTGAGCCTCTTCGTGCTGCCCCTGCTGGCCGGTTACTTCGCCTGGAAGCGGCGGCTCTCCACCCGCACCATCCTCTGGCTGGCCCTGGCGTTCGCCGTGGCGGCCGTCTTCGCCAACGTCTATCCGTTCGCCCCGGGTGGCTACACCGAGACGCTCACGGCGCTGCACCTGCCGCTGGCGCTGTGGCTGGTGGTCGGCGTCGCCTACGCGGGCAGCCGCTGGAGACAGGTCGCCGGCCGCATGGACTTCATCCGCTTCTCGGGGGAGCTGCTCATCTACTACGTCCTGATCGCGCTCGGCGGCGGCGTCCTCATGGCCTTCATCGTGCTGATCTTCCAGGCGATCGCGATCGACGTCGAGCCGTTCTTCGAGTCGTGGCTGTTGCCGTGCGGAGCGACCGCGGCGGTCATCGTCGCGGCCTGGCTGGTGGAGGCCAAGCAGAGCGTCATCGAGAACATGGCGCCGGTGCTGACGCGCCTCTTCACGCCCTTCTTCGCCGCCGCGCTGCTCGTGTTCCTGGGGACGCTGCTGTGGACCGGACGCGGCATCGACGTCGAGCGGGACGTCCTCATCGCCTTCGACCTGCTCCTGGTGGTGGTGCTCGGCCTGCTGCTCTACTCAGTCTCCGCCCGCGACCCCCAGGCGCCGCCCAACGGCTTCGACGTGCTGCAGGTCGTGCTGGTGGTCAGCGCGCTCCTGGCCGACGCGGTGGCGCTGTGGGCGATCGGCGCGCGCATCACCGAGCTCGGCTTCACGCCGAACCGCGTGGCCGCCCTCGGGGAGAACGTGATCCTCCTGGTCAATCTGGCGTGGTCCGCCGTGCTCTACATCAGCTTCTTGAGAGGGCGCAGCTCCTTCGCGAGGCTCGAGAAGTGGCAGACCGACTACCTGCCGGTCTACGCCGTGTGG
Organism: Thermoleophilia bacterium; assembly: GCA_036277455.1. Classification (GTDB taxonomy): domain Bacteria; phylum Actinomycetota; class Thermoleophilia; order UBA2241; family UBA2241; genus CAIXSE01. Next base: position 1,701 of record DASUMX010000297.1, on the reverse strand, counting down.
GCGGCGACCGTCGTGATCGCCTTCCCGCCGCTGTTCGCCTACATCTGACGGAGAGACGCGGGCGGAGCGGCCGACCAGACCGTCACCCTTGCCTTACGTAGTCTTCATCGTTACTCTTGTCGTTATACGTTTTCAGTATCGATGAGGAGACTGTGATGGATACCGTCACCATCTCGCCCAAGTTCCAGGTCGTCATCCCGAAGCGCATCCGTGAGAAGCTCGGCCTGCACGCGGGCCAGAAGGTCCAGGCGATCCAGTACGGCGATCGCGTCGAGCTCGTTCCCGTCAAGCCGCTCAAGCAGATGCGCGGCTTTCTGCGCGGCATCGACACCGATGTGCCGCGCGAGACCGACCGGCTGTGAACGTCGTCGACTCGTCCGGTTGGCTCGAGTACTTCGCCGGAGGGCCCAACGCCGACTTCTTCGCCGCTGCAGTCGAGGCGGTGGACGAACTCGTCGTGCCGACGGTCAGCGTGTACGAGGTCTTCAAGCGGGTCCTCCAGCAGCGCGGAGAGGGCGATGCGCTGCAGGCCGTCGCGCTGATGCAGCAAGGCTCGGTCGTCGAGCTCACGTCGCCCATCGCTCTTGACGCCGCACGGACGAGCGCCGAGCTCGGTCTCCCGATGGCCGACAGCATCATCCTCGCCACGGCGCGCGCCTTCCAGGCCACGCTGTGGACGCAAGACTCCGACTTCGAAGGTGTCCATGGCGTGAGGTACATCGCTAGTGAGTTGAAGTAGCAGGGCGTTGGAGCGCGTGCCCGGGCCCCTCCCCTCCGGCGCCGGCGGCGTCCCCCCGCAGGGGCATGGCGCCCGCGCCGAAGTTCCTCCCACAGTTGACCCCAGACTCCGCCCGCCGGGAGACGACCGACGGAAGGCGCAGCCGTAGGCTCCTCGGGTCAAGGCGCTCAACTCAAGGGGAAGGTGGGACTCACGATGGGGGACACGATACCGAGCTCAAGGCGAATCGATGTCATGAACGACCTGGGGACGAGGATCTCGACGCTCTGGATCGTGGTCATGTTCAACATGGTCTTCGCGGACATCCTGACCTTCATCAAGCCCGGAGCCCTGCAGGAACTGTGGGCCGGGCAGGCGGGCGTGCAGATCACCACGGGGGTCCTGCTGGGGTTCGCGATACTCATAGAGATCCCGATCGCGATGATCTTCGTGTCCCGCGTCCTGAAGCCGAGGGCCAACCGCTGGGCGAACACCGTTGCAGCGGTGATCACCACCGCGTTCGTGGTCGGCGGCGGGTCGCTGACCGCTCACTACGTGTTCTTCGCGTCCGTGGAGGTCGCGTGCATGGCGCTGATCGTCTGGTCGGTCTGGGCGACGCGCGGCGCAGAAGCCGTGGCTCCGCGCGCCACGCTGGACCGACGTGCCGGCGCACGCACCGAGGAAGCATCATGAAGGCAGTCACGCACAGCGAGTACGGCTCACCGGACGTCCTGGAGCTCAAGGACGTCGACAAGCCGGCCATCAAGGATGACGAGGTGCTCGTGCGCGTGCGCGCCGCCGCCGTCAACCCCCCGGACTGGGCCGGCGTCCACGGCGTGCCGTACATCGTCCGCCTGTCCTTCGGGCTGCGCCGGCCGAGGCTCGGCATCCGCGGCACGGACATGGCCGGGATCGTCGAGGCCGTCGGCAAGAACGTGACGCAACTCCGGGTCGGAGATGAGGTCTTCGGCCGCGGCGAGGGC
>DASUMX010000296.1:0-5114 GCA_036277455.1 Thermoleophilia bacterium | reverse complement strand
GCCCGGACGGGAGGACGGGGTGATCCAGAGGTCGCCCGCCGCGTCTCCACACCTAGCTTTACATAACGGCGATTATCGCGTGTTACTACTGCGCAGGAGGCAACCGTTCTCGGGCGTCTTCGGGGATATCTTGGCGCCCTGGCGTCATGGGTGGCGTCACCCGTGGCGTCAGAGCCAGCGCAGATACGCCGGCCCGCGCGACGCGCTTGCCCGCGCCGGTCCGTGCATCCGACTCAGACGCGAGCTACCAGCGACGGCCGAGGTACTGCGGCGACGAGGGCATCTCCCGCACGCACGAGCTCAGGAACTCGGCCACGGGCGGGCGCACGTCGGCGGACTGCAGCTCGAACTCATTCAGGAAACGGGCGTTGAGCACCTTGACGTCCTGGGGCTCCGGGAGCGCTTCCGCCGGCGCCGAGATCTCGAAGATCAGGTGCACGACGTGCTTGGCATAGTCGGGCTCCGGCGAGATCGACTCGACGATCGCGATCAGGCGCTGGACCCCCACGCGCAGGCCGAGCTCCTCCTGGAGCTCGCGGCGCAGCGCGTCGGACAGCGTCTCGCCGAACTGTACGCCGCCGCCGGGGAGCAGCCAGTAGCGTTCGTCGCCTCTCCCCTGCTCTACCATCAAGATACTACCCTCGTGGACGAGCAGCCCTGCGACCCGACTAGTCGGTTTGTCGCCCTCGATCGCAGCGTCGTCCATGGTCACCTCTCCCCCGTCCCGCTGGAGCCGAAGCCGCGTTCGCCGCGGTGCGTCTCCTCAAGAACGTCGGACGGCACCAGTGTAACGTCCGTGAGCGGCAGGAACAGGAGCTGGGCGATGCGATCGCCGGGTGCGACGGTGAAGGTCGCCGCGGTGTCGGTGTTCAGGAGGATGATGCGCACCTCGCCGCGATAGCCCGGGTCGATGAGCCCAGGAGCGTTGACGATCGAAACGCCGTGCCGCGCGGCCAGGCCGGAGCGCGGTAGCGTGAGTGCCGCGAGATGGGCCGGCAGGCCGAGGGCGATGCCCGTGCCGACGACGGCGCGCGCGAGCGGCGGGAGCGTAGCCGCCTCCGCCGCGTAGAGGTCCCAGGCGGCGTCGTGCTCGTAGGCACGCTCGGGCAGGCGGGCCGCCGGCGTCAGCAGGCGCACGGGCACGGGAAGGCCGGCGTCAGGCATCGGGGCCGGCCTCCTCGCTCCGGTCTTCGGGCGACGCATCCAGGGCGGCGTCGTCCGCCTCAGGCGCCTCGGGCTCGATGCGGAAGCGCGCGTAGCGCCCGGCTTCAGCCACGGGCAGCCGGGCGGCGAAGACCACACCCTCGGGCGTGTGCTCCTCGCGCACGTCGCTGGCGATGCCGCGGAGACGGTGCATCTCGCCGGCCGCGGCGTACGGGAAGAGCAGGCGCACCGGCCGCAGCGCGCGGTCGAAGAAGCGGCCGAGACGCTCCTGGAGCGCCTCGAGGCCGACGCCCTTGCCGGCGGCGATGAACTCCGCCTCCGGGTAGAGCGCGCGCAGGCGCAGCAGCTTGGGCTCGTCGACGCGGTCGATCTTGTTGAACACGACGATCCGGGGGGCCGTGCTGCCGATCCTGTCCAGCACGTCGGCCACGGTCTGCTCGCGCACGGCGATCTCGGGGGCCTCCAGGCTGGCATCGGCGACCACGAGCACGACGTCGGCGAGCGTGGTCTCCTCGAGCGTGCTGGCGAACGCGTCGACGAGCTGGTGCGGCAGCTTGCGGATGAAGCCGACCGTGTCGGTGAGCACGTAGTCACGGTCGCGGTAGCGGTAACTCCGTGAGGTCGGATCGAGCGTCTCGAACAGGCGGTCACGCACGGAGACCTCGGCGTCGGTGAGCGCGTTCAGGAGCGTCGATTTGCCGGCGTTGGTGTACCCGGCCAGGGCGATGAGCGGCACGCCGGCGCGGAGCCGCCTGGCGCGCTGCGTGCGGCGGGTGCGCGCCATCTGCTCGATACGCCGGCGCAGCGTCTGGATGCGCTTGCGCACGACGCGGCGGTCGACCTCCATCTTGGTCTCGCCCGGACCGCGCATGTCGACGCCGGCGCCCAGGCGGCTCATGACGAGGCCCTTGCCGCGCATGCGCGTGAGCTCGTACTCGAGCTGGGCGAGGTGCACCTGCATGGTGCCCTCGAGCGAGTGCGCGTGCTTGCTGAACACCGTGAGGATGAGCTCGGTGCGGTCGAGCACGTCGGCATCGACGGCGTCGAGCACGGCCGCCACCTGCGCCGGCGACAGGTCGTCCTCGCAGACGGCCACCGTGGCCCCCGTCTCGGCGATGGTCGCCTTGAGGTCGGCCATCTTGCCCTTGCCGAGGTAGGTGCGCCGGTCGGGGGTGTCGCGGTGCTGGATCACGTCGGCGACCCAGTCCATGTCGGCGGAGCGCAGCAGTTCCTTGATCTCGGCCAGGGCCTCGTCCTCGCCGGGATCGCCGTGGCCGCCGGGGACGACGGCGAAGACGACGCTGCGCGGGCGAGCCTCGGTCGCGCCGGTGTCGACGACGTTCTCGCCGCTCACGGCGTCTCCGCGGCGGCGCCGCTGGTCGCGATCAGAGGCGTACGCGCTCCTCGATCCGCCGGACGGCCTCTTCTAGGCGCTCGTCCGGCACGGTCAGGGACAGGCGCACGTAGCCCTCGCCGGACGGGCCGTAGGCCGCCCCCGGCGTCACGACGACGTCGGCCTGCTCCAGCACCTGCTGCGTGAAGCCGGCGGACGTGTAGCCTTCGGGAACGGGCACCCATAGATAGATCGTTCCCTTCGGCGGCTCTACGTGCATGCCCACCGTGCGCAGCGCCTCGACGAGGAGGTCGCGCCGCCGCCGGTATACGCGGCACATCTCGTGCACGCACTCCTGGGAGCCGCCGAGCGCCGCCGCGGCGGCGCGCTGCACGGCGCCGAACATGCCGGAGTCGAGGTTGGTCTTGAGGCGCCAGTAGGCGTCGACCACCTCACGGTCGCCGACGACGGCGCCGGCGCGCCAGCCGGTCATGTTGTAGCTCTTGGAGAGGCTGAACATCTCGACGCCGACCTCGGCGGCTCCCGGCGTCGCCAGGAAGCTCGGCGCGACGTAGCCGTCGTAGGTGATGTCGGCGTAGGCGTTGTCGTGGACGACGACGACGTCGTTCGCCTGGGCGAAGGCCACGAGGCGGGCGAAGAAGTCGTCCTCGATGACGGCGCCGGTCGGGTTGTTCGGGTAGCTCACGAAGATCATCTTGGCGCGCCGTGCGGTCTCGGCCGGGATCGCCTCCAGGTCGGGCTGGAAGCCCAGCTCCGGCAGCAGCGGCAGGTGGACGGCGGCGCCGTCCGCCAGCGCAGGGCCGGTGACGTAGACCGGGTAGCCGGGATCCGCGGCCAGGGCGACGTCGCCCGGGTCCAGCAGCACCTGGCAGATGTGGGCGATGCCCTCCTTGGCGCCGAGCAAGGGGACGATCTGGCCGTCCGGGTCGAGCGTGACGCCGAAGCGCGACGCGTAGAACGCGGCCACGGCCTCGCGGAAGCCGAGCTCGCCCTGATTGCTCGGGTACTGGTGGGTCGCCGGGTCGGCCGCGCCCTCGGCGAGCGCGGCGACGACGTGCGGCGGCGTCGGCAGGTCGGGGTCGCCGATGCCGAGGCTGATGATGTCGATGCCTGCCGCCTTGCGCTCGGCGATCTGGCGCTCGATCGCCGCGAACAGGTACGGCGGCAGCGTGCGCACGCGTTCTGCGATCCTCATGGTCCTCCGGGAGTACGGGTCGTGGCGGCGGTCCTACTCGAGGTGTGCCAGGAACTCGAGCGAGAGGTCGCCGTGGTAGATCTCCTCGGCGGGACCGGTCATGAACACGCGCCAGTCCGGCCTCACGTCCACGACGAGCTTGCCGCCCGGGAGCTCCACGGTGACCGGGCTGCTGCACTGGCCGGTCCGGACGAGCGCGACGGCCGTGGCGGTCGCGCCGGTGCCGCAGGCGCGGGTCTCCCCCACGCCCCGCTCCCACACGCGGACCTTGGCGTCGTGCTCCCCGAGCACCTTGACGAACTCCACGTTCGCCCTGCGCGGGAAGTACTTGTGCTCCTCGATCACGGGCCCGATCTCGTGCAGCGGGACCAGCTCGAGCGGCCACGGCGACTGGATGACGGCGTGCGGGTTGCCGACGTCGACGAAGGTGAAGGTGAAGCTGCGGCCGGCGGCGTTGAGCGTCTGCTCGACGCAGTCGCCGTCGAAGCCCTCGAGCTTCTCGCCGCCGAAGCGGGCGATGCCCATGTCCACGGTGACCTCGTAGCCGTCTCCGAGCTTGGGGACGATCTCGCCGGCGCCGGTGTCCAGGACGACCGTGTCGCCGGTGATGGAGCCCTCCATCTTGAGCTTGCGCGCGACCATGCGCACGCCGTTGCCGCACATCTCGGCCTCGCTGCCGTCGGGGTTGAAGATGCGCAGCGGATAACGTGCCTCGGCGGTCTTCTCGCCGATGAGGAGGATGCCGTCCGAGCCGATGCCGAGGTTGCGGTCGCAGAGGAGGCGCACGCGCTCAGGTGTGAGCTCGAACGGGAGCTGCTCCGCGTGGAGCACGATGTAGTTGTTGCCGAGACCCTGCCACTTGGAGAACTGGACCTTGCCGAGGCCTTGCCACTGAGGCTGCACGGATCATGACCCCCTGAGAGCGTACAGCGCGCGGCGGGAGCCGCCGCGCCGGAACCCGCATCCTACCACGACGGGCCGCGGACCAGACCGAGGACATGGCGCGCGACCGCGGCCGGCGGCCGGCCGGAGGCCGGCACCCTGGCCGCGGCCGGGAGCTTGCGCATCCACGTGAGCTGGCGGCGCGCCAGGGCGCGCGTGCGCGCCTTCATGCGCGCCGCCGCCTCGGGCAGCGCGAGCTCGCCGTCGAGGACGGCGCAGAGCTCGCGCACGCCGATCGCCTGCGCCGCGGTGCGTGAGAACGGCCCGGCGGCGCGCGCGGCCGCGACCTCCTCGAGCGCGCCCGCGGCGAGCATCTCGTCGACGCGCCGCTCGATGCGCTCCTTGAGCGCCTCTCGGTCGTCGCCGGGGTCGAGGGCCAGCAGCCGGTGCGCGAAGCGGCCGCCGGCGCGCCACAACTCGTCCGTCTGGACCCGGCCGGCGCCCTCGCGGTCGAGCGAC
>DASUMX010000295.1:0-6587 GCA_036277455.1 Thermoleophilia bacterium | reverse complement strand
AGCGCGACGCGCGTCGTGAACGCGCGCTCCAGGTTGGCGCGGAACAGGTGGATCGTGTCCGCGTAGGGGGCGCCGAAGCTGGCGGAGCGCCGGTTCAGCGGCACGCCGTGGTAGAGGCCGAGGATGCGCGGGTCGATGCCGTCGGCAACCAACTCCGGAGAGGGACGGTCCTCGATCATGATGGCGACGCCGTTCAGCTCGTCGAGCAACGCCTGGGGGAGCTCGTCCAGGGCGGCCTGTGCGACGGACTCGAACTCCTCCGCCGTCAGGAGCGGTGGCCGCCGCACGGCGAGGGCGTCGAGCTCCAGCACCCGGATCCACTCGCGCGTCATGCCGTCGCGGTCGCCGCCGGCCGCGAGAGCCCGCCCGAGCAGGTAGCGCACCTCCGCCTCGAACCCGGGCGCGAGCCCGCCCGCCGAGACGACGGCGCGCAGGCGCTCGGCGGCCGCGCGCGCGTCGCCTTCGGCGAGCAGGCGCGCGGCGGCGTGGAAGTCGGACTCAAAGGACATGACGGCATCATAGACCGGCGCGGCCGTGCTCGCGGCGCGAGGCCCGGTCGCGGCACGTCCAGCCACTTCGACCGCTAATGTCACTCTGTGCGGGCTCGAGGGCGCCGCCTACCATGACGGCATGCACCACCTGTTCCTCGACGCTTGGGATCTCCTCCGCCTGAACGGCACGCGATACGTGAGGCCCGAGGTCCTACGGCGCCGCATCGCGGCTTTCGATTTCGTCACCAAAACCACCGGCGGCGGCGGTCTCGAGATCGCCGACCTCGTCGTCACACCCCTTGGCCGCTGGGTCGCGGGCATGGCGCCGAGACCGGATCTCGACGTGGTGCGCGCCAAGCTGCGCCGCAGTCCGAAGGGAGATTGGGAGGGGGCCGGACTGGTCGTCCTGCCCAAAGAAGATGGCCGGGGACCGCTACGCAATACCCGACCAAGGCCAGTGTAGAGATGGCGCAGCGGGCTGTCAAAGGCCGGGCCACCAAGCACGCGCGGCGGCAGTCCCCAGCATGTTCGGGCGAGAGTCAGCGCAGCGCAGAGACGGCGCCACGCGGTCGACCGCTGAGGTCAGCCGGTCGCCAGCTCCCCGCCCAGGCGCACGACCTCGCGCACCAGCAGGTCGAAGTCCTCGCGGCGGCTGCGGTGGTTGGCCACGGCCACGTGGAGGTACTTGCGGCCATGGATGGTCGAGACGGAGGGGACGGCGATGCCGCGCTCCTGCAGCTCCAGCTCGATCTCCTTGTTGAGCTGGTCCAGCGCGGCGTCGTCCAGGCCGGGGCGCACGTAGCGGAAGCAGACGATGTTGAGCGCCACGGGCAGCGCCTGCTCGAGCTCGGGCGTGGCCGCGACAAGGCCGGCGAGGTACCTCGCCTGGTCGATGTTCTGCTGGATGACGCGCCCGAACTTGTCGGCGCCGTGCTCCTTGAGCGCCATCCACGCCTTGAGCGCGTTGAAGCCGCGCGAGAGCTCGTACCCGTAGTCGGAGAGCCAGGGCACGTCCACCCCGGTGAGCCCGCGCTCGCCCTCGCCGTGGGCGAGGTAGGACGGGGTCAGCGAGAAGGTCTGCAGCTGCGCCTCGGCGTCGCGGACCAGCACGCAGCCGACGGGGTAGGTCAGGTTCATCCACTTGTGCAGGTCGAAGGCCAGCGAATCGGCGCGCTCCATGCCGGCGACGAGGTGCCGCGACGCGGGAGCGATGGCGGCCCAGGCGCCGAAGGCGCCGTCCACGTGGAACCAGAGGCCCTCGCGCTCGCAGAAGTCGGCGAGGGCCGGCAGCTCGTCGATCGAGCCCGTGCTGGTCGTACCGGCGACCCCGACGACGCAGATGGGGCGCAGCCCTGCGGCGCGGTCGCGCGCGACCATCTCTGAGAGGGCCTCGAGGTCGATACGCAGGAGGTCGTCGGTGGGCACGCGCCGCAGCGAGCGCGTGCCCATGCCCAGCAGCTCGACGGCCTTGGTCAGCGACGAGTGCGCCTCGGCCGAGCAGTACACCGTCAGGCGTCGCGACGCGCCGGCCTCGCCCGGCACGCCCGGCGCGGCCGCCAGCCCCTCGCCGCGCACGTCGAACCCCGCTTTGGCGTTCCGCGCCACGGCCAGCGCGATCAGGTTCGAGGCGGAACACCCGCTCGTGAGCAGCCCCCCGGCCGCGAGCGGGTACCCGAGCAGCTGTTTGCACCAGTCCAGCACCTGCAGCTCGACGTAGTTGTTGCTCACGTAGGAGTAGATGCCGCTCACCGAGTTCGTCGCCGCGGCCAGCATCTCCGCGATCACCCCCATCGGCGTGCCGCTGCCCAGCACCCAGCCCCAGAACCGGGGGTGGCTGTTGCCCAGCTGGTAGGGCCGCACGTACTCGAGCCACTCGGCGTAGATCTCCTCCGCGGGCTGCGGCCCCGCCGGCGGCGGCCCGTCGAAGTGCGCCTTCACGTGCTCCGGCGCGTGCTCCCACGCGGGGCGCTCGCGCAGCGTCTCCATGTAGTCCACGGCGTCGTCCACGGCGCGGTGCGCGAGCGTGCGCAGCTCCGCCCAGTTCTGGGGGTCGAGGGACTCCTCCCCAACTTGGGAGTCGACGGTCGGGGTCTCTTCGTGCGTCATGGCGGTCCTCGTGCGGTCGCGGCGGGCCCGGGGATTCTATCGCGCCGGCGCCGCGCGCCTGCCGGCGGCCGAGGAGGTCACTCGCCGGACGCTCTGTTGGCGTAGAGACATTGGCTCTACATCTCGGCGGGATCGCGTCACAAGCCGGCGGAATGTCTCTACATTGTCTCTACGTCTTCAGAGGACCCTGCGCGCCATACCCTCCCCGCGTCGCCGCACTGCCCGCTGGTGAACTGGGCGCGATCTCATGACAGAGGTGCTCAAGGTCCGAGCACGGCGGTCCGATAGCGTCACCTGTGGGCGCCGATACCACGAGACCGCGCTGCGTACGCGTGCAAGAGGCTGCCGACCTGATCGGGGTCAGCGCCAGCACGCTGCGTCGCTGGGCGGCCCAGGGCAGGGTGCCCTGCCGGCGCACGCCGAGCGGGCAGCGCCGCTTCCTCGTCGAGGACCTCGAGCGCTGCCTCACGCCGGAGGCGCCGTCAGACCCCGGTCCCGGATCCCCGGACACCCCCGAGGAGCAGCGCTACCGGCTGCTCTACGAGACGAGCCGCGATCTCACCTCCAGCCTCGACCTGCGCGAAGTGCTGCAGGCGGCGGCGTGGCGTCTGAACACCATCCTGGCGATCCCGGACTGCGACATCTACCGGCTGGTCGAGGGCGAACGCCTGGTCTGCATCGCCTCGACCACACGAGGGGTCCTGGACGACGACTGGGTCGGCAGGGAGTTCTCGCTCGCGGGCTGGCACGGTACCCGGCTCGCCGTGGAGACGCACCTCCCGATCCCGGTGGGGAGCCTCGACGACCCGCGGCTCGGCGCGCAGCAGCGCGAGCAGATGCTGCCCTACGGCCAGCAGAGCTGCCTGACGGTGCCGCTGGTGAGCCGCGGCCGGGCGATCGGCGTGGTCGACCTGCTCGACTACGTCGAGCGGGAGTTCACGGCGGAGGAGATCGCCACCGCCGAGGCGATCGGCCAGCAGGTGGCGCAGGCGCTCGACAACGCGCAGCTCTACGAGGAGGTCCGGCGCCTCCACCTCGGCAACCTGCGCGCCCTCAGCTCCGCCCTCAGCGCCAAGGACTACTACACGCTCGGTCACGCCAGCCGCGTCGCCGCCTACACGGCGCTGCTCGGACGCGAGCTGGGCTGGCCCGAGCAGCGCCTCGAGGCGGTGGAGAACGCCGCCTTCCTGCACGACATCGGCAAGATCGGCGTCTCCGACCGCGTCCTGCTCAAGGCGGGCCCGCTGACCAGCGAGGAGTGGGAGCTCATGCGCCAGCACCCCGGCATCAGCGCCGAGATCGTGCGCCCGCTCTTCGACGAGGAGCTCGTGGCGGGCGTGCGGCACCACCACGAGCGCTTCGACGGCCTCGGCTACCCCGACGGCCTCGGCGGCGACGACATCCCCTTGACGGCCCGCGCCCTGTGCGTCGTCGACTGCTACGACGCCATGTCCTGCCAGCGACCCTACCGGCAGGCCCTGAGCTACGAGCAGTGCGTCGCCGAGCTCGAGCGCTGCTCCGGCACGCAGTTCGACCCGGCGATGGTCGAGAGCTTCCGCCGCGTCCTCGTCCGCCTGCAGCGGCGGCGAGCGCTCGTGGAGGAGCTCGCCGTCGAGGCCGCGCGGGGCATCGATCCCGCGGCTCACGCCCTGCTGCGCACGCACGCCGACCAGGCGCGGCCGGAGTACGCGCGCATGGTGGGCGCGCTCCGCGAGCTGCGCGACGCTCACCCGCCGGTGCGCTTCATCAGCAGCTTCTCGCTGCGCGGCGATCAGTGCGTCTCGGTGCTGGACACCGGCGAGACCGAGGACGACCTCTCGCGCTGCGGCGACCCCTGGCTGCCCGAGGACGGGCTCGCGCGCGTGCTGGCCGGCGAGAGCCTCCTCGCCAACGTGCTCAACGCCGACGACTACGGCGTCTGGGTCTCGGGCATCGCCCCGGTGCTGGGCGCCGAGGGCGAGGTCGTGGCGGCGGTCACCGTCGACGCGCCGGCGGTCGAGTCGCGCGGCTGGTCGGCCGAGGGCGACCGCTCGCAGACGCTGGCGGCGATGCTGCGCGCGGCGACGATCCGCTTCAGCCGCGCCGAGGTCGAGGCGATCACCGACGGTCTCACCGGGCTCTACAACCACCGCTACCTGCACGAGCGCCTCGAGGAGGAGCTCGAGCGCTCCCGTCGCTGCGGGGGCGAGCTCTCGGTGCTCTTCTGCGACTGCGACCACTTCAAGGAGTACAACGACGCCCACGGCCACAAGACCGGCGACGCGGCCCTGGGGCGCATCGCGCGCATCTTCGAGGCCAACAGCCGCCGCACCGACCTGGCGGCGCGCTATGGGGGCGAGGAGTTCGTGCTCGCGCTCGTGGACACCGGCGCGGCGGGCGCGCGCGTCGTCGCCGAGACCCTCCGCCGCGAGATCGAGGAGGCCAGCGGGCGCCGCGGGCGCCCCCTCACGGTCAGCATCGGGGTCGCCACCTTCCCCGACGACGCCGGCTCCCGGGACGAGCTCCTCGACAAGGCCGACTGGGCGATGTACGCGGCCAAGCGCGCCGGCCGCAACCAGGTGCTGGCCTTCTCCGACGGCCTCGTGCGCAACGAGACGTGGCTCTCACGGCGCGGGAGATAGCGCGCTGCCCTAGAATGCGTCCATGACGCAGCCGGAGAGCCAGGACAGATTCCAGGTGGTGTTCGAGGCGTCGCCGTTCGCCCTCGTCGTGACGAGGATGCAGGACGGGGTCACGGTCGGTGTGAACGCGGCCCTCGAACGGCTGCTCGGATGTTCCCGCGCGACGGTGATCGGCAAGGCCAGCCTGGATCTCATGCCGGGCGATGAAGCCGGCCGGGCGCTCGTCGCGGCCGCGATGAGAGAGCGGCGCAGCCTGCACGGCGTCGAGTTCGTGCACAGGTTGCGGACCGGTGAGGAGCGCATCCTGTCCGTCGCCGTCACGCCGATCCGAGTCGGCGGCGCCGACCACGTGCTGACGACCATCGACGACGTCACCGAGCAGCGACGGGCACAGGACGCGCTGAAGGACAGCGAGGCCAGGTACCGGAGCATCGTCGAGACCACGGCGGAGGGCGTCATCATCGGCCGGCCGGACGGCGTCATCCTGTACGCGAACCAGCAGATGGCCGACATGCTCGGCTGCTCGGTCGACGAGCTGGTCGGCAGAAGCGGCCTCGACTTCGTCTTCCCGGACTGGGAGATGAAGGTGATCGAGAACAGAGCCGCGCTGGACTCCGGCAGCGTGCTGCGCGGGGAGATCAAGCTGCGGCGCAAGGACGGCAGCGCCCTGTGGACGTGGTTCAGCTCCTCGGCGATGGTCGACCAGTCCGGCACCCACGTGGCCAATCTGACCATGCACACGGACACCACCAAGCGCAGGCGTGCCGAGGAGGCGCTGCGCGACAGCGAGATCGCGAAGGCCGCGCAACAGGAGAGGAACCATCTGGCGCGGGAGCTCCACGACTCCGTCACGCAGGCTCTCTTCGCCGCGGCCCTGAGGATGGAAGCGCTGCAGCGCTCCGGCGAACCACTCTCTCCCGGGGTGACCGCGGCGCTCGAGGACGTGGAGCGTGTCAACCGCGGCGCCCTGGCACAGATGCGGACGATGCTGCTGGAGCTGCGCGGAGAGGCGATCGAGGACGTACCCCTGAAGCTGCTGCTGCGCCACCTGGCCGAGGCGACCCAGAGCCGGGCCCGGGTGAGCGTAGAGCTCTCGACGGCGGGAGAGGCGAGCCTGCCGGCGCACGTGCACGTCGCGACCTTCCGCATCGCGCAAGAAGCGCTGAACAACGTGGTGCGCCACGCCCACGCGGCCACCGCGCAGGTGAAGCTCGAGCTGGCGTCCCGGGGCCTGCGGCTGATCGTCGCCGACGACGGCTGCGGCTTCGACCCCGGCTGCGCCGTCGACCCGACCCACCTCGGCCTCGTGTCCATGCGTGAGCGCGCGACGGAGGTCGGCGGCCGGCTCGGCGTGACCAGCAGTCCGGGC
>DASUMX010000294.1:0-24282 GCA_036277455.1 Thermoleophilia bacterium | reverse complement strand
GCTGGCTGGCGTCGAGCGGCCCGGTCATCTCGCACACGCAGCGCTCGCCGCCGAGCAGGAACTCGATGATCTGCGCGCGGGTCGAGTTGCAGAGCGCCTTGAACAGCGGCACGTAGTCGGTGATCGTGCCTCCGTGCACCGGCTCAACGGTCATCAGCTCGTCTCCCTTCCCCGGACGGGGTCGCAGCCGACCTCGTCACATCCGGCGGCCACGGCCGCAGGCACGGGTTCGTCGGTCATGCCCCAGTACTTGCGCCCCAGCCAGAGCGCCACGCTCACGAGGCTGATGAGCACCGGGACCTCCACGAGCGGCCCGATGACGCTCGCGAACGCCTGGCCCGAGTTGAGGCCGAAGACGGCGATGCTCACGGCGATGGCAAGCTCGAAGTTGTTGCTCGCCGCGGTGAAGCTGAGGGTCGCCGTCTTTGAGTAGTCGGCGCCGATCTTGCGCCCCATGAAGAAGCTCACGAAGAACATGATCACGAAGTACAGGGACAGCGGGATGGCGATGAGCAGCACGTCCAGCGGCAGCTCCACGATGAGGTCGCCCTTGAGGCTGAACATCACGAAGATGGTGAAGAGCAGGGCGATCAGCGTGAGCGGGCTGATGCGCGGGATGAACTTCTGCTCGTACCACTCGCGGCCCTTCGTCTTCAGGGCGACGAACCGGGTGAGCATGCCGGCGAGGAACGGGATGCCGAGGTAGATGAACACGCTCTTGGCGATCTGCCCGATGGTGATGTCGACGGCCACGCCCTCGAGGCCGAAGAGCGGCGGCAGCTTGGTGACGAAGACCCAGGCGAACACGCTGTAGAAGAGCACCTGGAAGACGCTGTTGAAGGCGACCAGGCCGGCGGCGTACTCGGTGTCGCCCTTGGCCAGCTGGTTCCAGACGATGACCATGGCGATGCAGCGCGCAAGGCCCATCATGATGAGCCCGACCATGTACTCGGGGTAGTCGTGCAGGAAGATGATCGCGAGGAAGAACATCACGAACGGCCCGATGAGCCAGTTCTGCACCAGCGAGAGGCCGAGGATACGGTAGTCGCGGAAGACGTCGCCGAGCTCCTCGTAGCGCACCTTCGCGAGCGGCGGATACATCATCACGATGAGGCCGATGGCGATGGGGATGTTGGTGGTGCCCACCGTCCAGCGGTCGATGAACTCAGGCACGGAGACGAACGCCCAGCCGATGCCGACGCCGATGAACATGGCGAGGAAGATCCACAGCGTCAGGTAGCGGTCGAGGAACGAGAGGCGCTTGACGGTGCTCTGTGCCATGGCGACAGGTTACATTGACATCCGTTTATGGTCAAGGTAGCTTGATATAAACGTCGGTCGATAAAGGACTTCCCCTTGAGGACACTGCGCATCGCCACGCCCTTCGCCGTCTTCAGCGACGTGCATGGCAACCTGCCGGGCCTCGAGGCCATCCTCGCCGACGTCGATCGGCGCAAGGTGTCGGCGACGATCTCCCTCGGCGACCTCGTCGGCTACGGACCCTCCCCCAACGAGGTCGCCCTGCTGGTCCGCGAGCGCGGTATCCCCTCGCTCATGGGCAACTACGACCAGGGCATCGCGTTCGAGACCGGCGACTGCGGCTGCGTCTACAAGACGGACCAGCAGCGCGCCGAAGGCGCGGCGTCGCTCGCCTGGACGCAGCAGGCGGTGACCGAGGAGGTCAAGGCGTACCTGCGCATGCTCGACGACCGCTTCGAGCTCGACACGCCGGCCGGTACGCTGCTCGCCGTGCACGGCAGCCCCCGGCGCATCAACGAGTACCTCTTCGAGGACCGGCCGGAGAAGGCCATGGCGCGCATGGCCGACGAGTTCCCCTATCCGGCCATCCTCTTCGGCCACACGCACGTCCCCTACGCACGGCCGGTCGGCGAGACGGTCTTCGTCAACGTCGGCAGCGGCGGCCGGCCCAAGGACGGCGACTGGCGCGTCTGCTACGCGATCGTCGACCCGACCAAGCTCGGCTCCGAAGGCTTCGTCGAGTTCGTGCGCGTCCCCTACGACCACGAGCGCCTGCGGCTTGAGCTGGCCGCGACGCCGCTGATCACGAGCTTCGCGGGACCGGAGCGGGGAGGCGTCGAGACGTGACGGCCGAGGCGCTCGAGGAGCCTGTGGCAGCGGCGGCGGGACAGGCCGTGGTCGAGGGTCCGGACCCGGACGACGCGCCGGCCCGGGTCGTGCCGGCCTGCGAGTGCGCAGCCCCGCCGGCCACCGCGAGCGAGCCGCCGGACGCGGACGCGGTCGCCGGCCGGCGCGCCCCGTTCAGGGCCGGCGCTCGCGCGCTCGGCCGCCTGCCGTGGTGGGCGCGAGTAGCCGGCGGCGTCGCGCTCTGGGCGCTCGTCTATCACTACTGGCTGCCGTTCATCGTCTGGCTCTTCCACGACGTGCTGAGCCTCCCGGACACCCGCTGGGCCTCGGCGCTCGAGTTCTTCGTCTACGACAGCGTCAAGGTGATGCTCCTGCTCACCATCGTCGTCTTCGGCGTCGGCATCGTGCGCTCGTTCTTCAGCCCGCAGCGCACCCGGTCGCTGTTGCGCGGGCGCCGGGAGACCACGGGGAACGTGATGGCCGCCGGCCTCGGCATCGTGACTCCCTTCTGCAGCTGCTCGGCGGTGCCGCTGTTCATCGGCTTCGTCGAGGCCGGCATCCCGCTCGGGGTCACCTTCTCGTTCCTCATCGCGGCGCCGATGGTCAACGAGATCGCCCTCGTACTGCTGTACGGGCTCTTCGGCTGGGAGGTCGCCGCCCTCTACCTCGTCACCGGCCTGCTCATCGCCATCGTCGCCGGCTGGGTGATCGGGCGCCTGCGCATGGACCGCTACGTCGAGGACTGGGTGCGCGAGATCCGCATGGGCGACACCGCCGGCGCACAGGAGCTCGACTGGCCCGGCCGCGTCTCCTACGCCTGGCAGGCGGTCAGGGACATCGTCGGCAAGGTGTGGCCGTACGTGCTCGCCGGCATCGCCGTGGGCGCCGTCATCCACGGCTACGTCCCCGAGGACTTCATGGCGTCGATCATGGGCGCCGACGCCTGGTGGAGCGTGCCGCTGGCGGTCCTGTTCGGCATCCCCATGTACTCGAATGCTGCGGGCATCATCCCCATCGTCGAGGCGCTGCTCGAGAAGGGCGCCGCGCTGGGTACCGTGCTCGCCTTCATGATGGCCGTGATCGCCCTCTCGCTGCCGGAGACGATCATCCTCAAGAAGGTGCTGAAGTGGCCGCTGATCTTCGCCTTCCTGGGGGTCGTCGGTACGGGCATCATGTTCGTCGGCTTCCTGTTCAACGCGGTCTTGTGACCCGCCATTCCCGATCGACACATCCGAAGGACCACCTCGATGAAGGAGTTCTGAACCAGCATGAGCGACCCACAGACCACCGCCCGGCCCACCTCGTCCTGCTGCGGCGATCAGTCCGCCGCCTCTCCGTGCTGCGGCGGCGCCCCCACCGCCCAGGCCGCGGCCGGGCCGCCCGCGGATGCGACGCCGCCACGCCGGCTGAACATCGAGCTGCTCGTCATCGACCTCGAGAGCTGCGCGCGCTGCGTGCCGACGGGAGAGCAGCTGCGCAACGCCATCGAGCTCGTCGCCCCCGCGGCCGAGGCCCAGGGCATCGGGCTCACCTATCGCGAGACCGTCGTGCAGACGGCGGAGGAGGCGAAGGCCCGCGCGCTTCTCTCCTCACCGACCATCCGCATCAACGGACGCGACATCGACCAGGACATCCGCGAGTCGGAGTGCGAATCCTGCGGCGACCTGACCGACAACGACGTCAGCGTCGACTGCCGGGAGTGGCACTACCGCGGGCAGGTCTACAGCGCCGCCCCGCTGCCGCTCCTCGTCGAGAAGCTCATGGACGCGATGCTCAAGCTGGACGAGTCGCCGCCCATCACTCCCGAGCCGCTCGCCGAGCTGCCCGAGAACCTGCAGCGCTACTTCGCCAACAAGAGGCCCGCGGCCGGCTCCGGCTGCTGCTGCTGAGAGGGAGGCCAGCGTGACTGCATTCGTCTGGGGACCGACCCTCGACGAGGCGATCTGCACCGACTGCAGGGTCTGCCTCGAGTTCTGCCGGCAGGGCGTCTACGCGATGGTCGACGGTCACGTGCGCGTCGTGGCGAAGGCATCCTGCATGGAGGGCTGCTCGCACTGCGCCGGCATGTGCGAGGCAGGAGCCCTGACTTTCCCGACGCTCGACGCGCTGCGGGCGGCGAAGCGGAAGGCCTGAGAAGGCGGACATGACGACGGTCGAGGGCCCCCGCAAGGTCTACGTCGAGCCGACGAACGCCTGCAACCTCGACTGCAGGACGTGCGTGCGCCATTCCTGGGACGAGCCCGAGGGCTTCATGGAGTGGGCCACGTTCGCGGCGGTCGTGGACGGTCTCGCGCCGGCGCCTGCCTCAGAGGCCGGGGGCGTGGCCTTCATGGGCCTCGGCGAGCCTCTGCTGCATCCGCGGTTCCTCGACATGGTGCGGAAGGTCAAGGAGAGCGGACTGCGCGCGGAGGTCACCACCAACGCGCTGCTGCTCGACGACGAGATGGCGGCCGGACTTCTGCAGGCCGGTCTCGACCAGCTCGTGGTCAGCATCGACGGCGCCTCCGCGGAAGCCTTCGGCCGCGTGCGCTCCGGAGCTTCGCTCGAACGCGTCGTCGAGAACGTGCGTCGGCTGCACGACGCCAAGGGGCCGAACTACGGCCCTTCGCTGCGCATCGGCGTCGAGTTCGTCGCCATGCGCTCGAACGTCGAGGAGCTCCCGGGCCTGGGTCGGCTCGCCGCTCAGCTCGGCGCGACGTTCATCATCGTCAGCAATGTTCTCGCGTACACAGAAGACCTGCTCGCCGAGACGCTCTACGACCACCACGCGAGCTCGCTCAGCGGCGCGGAGACGACGGCGGCGCCGCGCTGGCAGCTGCCGGCGTTCGACTGGGACCGGCAGCTCGGTGCAGCGCTCGGCGAGGCGCTCACCCGCTCCGGGCCGGTCTCCTTCTTCGGCGCCGAGACCGAGGCGACCCGCAGCCACTGCCCCTTCGTCGAGGCGGACGCCTGCGCCGTGGCCTGGCACGGGGGCGTGAGCCCGTGCCCGCCACTGCTGCACACCTACACCTGCTTCGTGCGCGGGCGCGAGAAGCGCATGCTGCGCTGGGAGGCAGGCCGCCTTCCGGACGAGACGCTGGCGGGCATCTGGGAGAAGCCGGAGTACGTCGCGTTCCGCGACCGGGTCCGGCGCTTCGCCTTCCCGCCGTGCACGGACTGCGGGTGTGAACTGGCCGAGGCCAACGAGGAGGACTGCTTCGGCAACCCGCATCCCGCGTGCGGCGACTGCCTGTGGGCGCGGGGCGTGATCCGCTGCGCCTGACGCCGCGCCGGCGCCACCCTGCGCTTGACGCCGCGCCGCCCGCCCGCGCGCCGGCTCAGGCGGTGAGGTCGGTCTCGCAGGCGGCGAGCGTGGGGCGGCGCTCGAGCTCGCGGCGGGCCTCGAGCTCGCGGAGCGCGGGCTCATCGGCGAGCAGGAGGACGACATCGCCGCGTCGCAGCCGTGTGCTGCCGCGCACGACCAGGTAGCTGTCGTAGCGATGGATGAGCACGGCGTCCGCGCCGGCCGGCAGGCCGGCCTGCGCGACGCGCCGGCCGACCAGCGGCGAGGTCTCCGGCACCCGGAACTCGACCAGTTCGCGCCGCACCGGCTCGCCGGCCCAGGCCGGCTCCGACTCGAATGCCGGCCCCTCGATCCCCAGCCATCGCGCGACCATGGGGATCGAGGTCCCCTGGATCAGGGTCGACGCCAGCACCACGACGAAGACGATGTTGAACAGCGTGTCGCCGCCGGAGATGCCCGCCACCAGTGGGAACGTAGCGAGCACGATCGGCGCCGCGCCGCGCAGGCCCACCCACCCGATCAGCGTCCGCTCGCGCATCGTGAACCGCGAGCGGATGAGCGAGACGTACACCGCCAGCGGTCGCGCGATCAGCGTCAGGAACGCGGTCACCAGGACTGCGACGCCGAGCACGGGGAGGATCCTGCTCGGGAACACGAGGAGGCCGAGCGTCAGGAACATGGTGATCTGCGCCAGCCAGGCGAGGCCGTCGTGGAACCGCGCCAGGCTGCGCTTGTGCAGGTAGACGCGCCCGCTCATGACGAGTCCCGCGACGTAGACGGCGACGAACCCGCTGCCGCCCACGTACTGCGTGGCCCCGAAGGCGAGGAGCACGAGAGCCAGGCTCATCACCGGGTACAGGCCGTCGTGCTCGAGGTTGATGCGGTCGAGCGCCCAGGCCATGGCCCGGCCGAGCGCGTAGCCGAACAGCAGGCCGATGCCCATCTGGAGCACGAAGGAGACGGCGAGGTCGAGCGGTGATCCGCCTCCCGTGGTGATGAGCGCGATCAGGCTGACGGTGAGGAACACCGCCATCGGGTCGTTGGTGCCCGATTCGAGCTCGAGGATGGAGCGGACGTCGCCGGGCAGACGCACCTGCCGCGCGCGCAGCACGGAGAACACCGCCGCCGCGTCGGTCGACGACACCACGGCTCCGAGCAGCAGCGCCTGCATCACCGGCAGGTCGGTGAGCCACAGCACGAGCATGCCGACGAGCCCGGCCGTCAGCAACGTGCCGAAGGTGGCGAGGAGGACGCCGCGGCCGAGGACGGGCCGGATGCTCTCCCAGCGCGTGTCCAGGCCGCCGGCGTACAGGATCAGCGCGAGCGCCACGACGCCTACGGCGCGCGCCAGCCAGGCGTCGTCGAAGTAGATGCCCAGGAGTCCCTCGGATCCCGCGAGCATGCCGATGGCGAGGAACACGAGGAGGGCGGGGATCCCGGTGCGCAGCGACGCCTTGCTGACCAGGATGCTCAGGAGCACGAGGGCGCAGGCGAGAACCAGCACGAGATCCAGGTCCGGCATCCGGCCTCCTTCGGCGTCGATCGGCTGTCAGAGCCTCGGAGAGGAGTTATCCCCTACCCTGGTCTCAGTGCGCGAAAACGGTGACGCAGCGCCGAGGTCGGAGCCTCTGAAGGGCTACCGCGCGCCGGCGGAAGCGGGCGTGAGGCAGGCGAACCGATGCGCCGCGCCGAAGGAAGGTGGATGCAGATCCGACCCACCGGAGGAAGCATGGCTTCTGCGCGCGACCCTCACGACCACTGGCACGACGACCACGATACCGGCGACGACGCCGGGACCGGGTGGGACCGCTGGCCGAAGCCGCGTCCCCTGGAGCTGGTGAGCCACCCGCAGCCGGCGTTCGAGCTGGTCAAGCCGGAGAGCTTCGAGGCGGCGCAGACCATCGCCGACAGCGTCCGTGCCGGTATCCCCGTCCTCGTCGACTTCCACGACTGCGACCCCGGCCTTGCCGGCCGCCTCACCGACTTCTGCAGCGGCCTCGCCTACGCCGTCGAGGGCGCGCTCCAGCACGTCGGCAGGGACGTGCTGCTGATCGCGGCGCACAGCGTGGACGTGCACGGCGACGTGGCCTCTGCCGTGCGCTCCCCCGGCTTCTACAACCGGAGCTGACGCGCGGAGATGCCGGCTCGCCTGCCGCACGACCCGATCCGCCCGCGTCAGAACGTCGCCCGGTTTGCCCCGGGCGGCGCCGGGTGCTACCGTGCCAAGCTCAAGCCCGGCGCCGGGCCAGGGACCATGAGTCCACCGGCGCGAAGGAGGCGATCCGCTTGACCCCCATGCGCAAGGCGACCTTCCTCGGTCTCGTCTCGCTCCTCACCCTGCTCGTCTTCGCCACCACCGCGGTGGCCGGCCCCATCAAGGACAAGAAGGCCAGGCTCGCGGCCGTCCAGGCGCAGCTCAGCAAGGTCTACGAGCAGTCAGACATGGCGGTAGAGCGGTACAACGAGGCGGCCTCCAGGCTCGGGGACGTGCAGGACCGCATCACCCGCAACCAGCACCTGCTCAAGGTCGCCGAGTACAAGCTCGGCGTGGCCAACGACCACCTCACGTCCCGGGCCCGCCAGGTCTACAAGGCGGACGACGCCGGCATCCTCGACGTCGTGTTCGCGTCACGGACGTTCGAGGACCTCCTCACGCAGATCGACATGATGCAGCGCATGACGGAGAGCGACGCGCGGACGGCGCGCGCCGCCAGGGCGTACCGCCAGGAGATCTCCGACCGGCGCGTGGCCCTCGAGGAGGACCGCAAGTCGGCGGTCAGGCTGGTGGCCCAGCGCGAGGAGAGCAAGGACCAGGTGCTGGCGCTGCAGGCCCAGCTCGAGAGCACGGCCGGCGGCCTCAAGGACGAGATCGCCGAGCTCCAGGCCAAGGCCGCCGCGGCCGCCAAGAAGGCCGCCGAGAGGGCCGCCGCGCTGGCGGCCTCGCAGGCGTCGTCCTCGGCCGCGAGCAGCTCCTCCGGCTCCTCTTCCGGCGGATCGTCCTCATCGGGCTCCGGCGGCGGCACGGTCATCGACCCCGGCGGCTCGGGGCGCTCGGCCGTCGTCGCCATCGCGCAGCGCTATCTGGGCGTGCCCTACGTGTGGGGCGGGGCCAGCCCGAGCGGCTTCGACTGCAGCGGCCTCACCATGTACTGCTACGCGCAGATCGGCATCGGCATGTCGCACGGCGCGACCGACCAGCAGCGCCAGAGCAAGCCGGTCTCGCTGAGCGCCCTCCAGCCGGGGGACCTCGTGTTCTTCGGCAGCGCCAGCTACAGCCACCACGTGGGCATCTACGCGGGCGGCGGCAGCATGATCCACGCCCCGCACACGGGCGCCGTGGTGAGCTACGGCTCCATCAGCGGCGCCTGGATCGGCGGCCGCTTCTAGACCCGGCGTCGCTGCGCGCCGGGGCGGGCGCCATGTTCCGCGCGCCGCGCATGGCGGCTCCGCCGACGATGCCGGCCGCTTGCCCCGGATGGCGAGGCCACCGCGAAGCAGCAGGTCCGGGCTCGCCCGGAGGAGCCTGGCCGCGCGGTCATGGCCTCGTGACCCGCTCGGCCGGCGAACGCCCTTCAGGTAGCATCCGCAGTGCCCCGCAGTCGCGGCCTCCCTCCGCGGCCGCCGGCGGCGCAGGCGACGAGGAGGGACCGATGCGGATCGTGGTGCACGGCCAGCAGGCCTTCGGCAAGGCCGTGCTCGAGGCGCTGCTCGGGCGCGGTGACGAGGTCGTCGCGGTCTACGCCTCGCCGGCGGGCAAGAGGGAGGACCCGCTCGCGGAGGCGGCCCTTGCCGCCGGCCTGCCGCTCGTCCGCCCGGCGTCGTTCCGCGACCCCGCGGTGACGGAGGAGTTCCGCGCGTTCGCGCCCGACCTCCAGGTGATGGCTTTCGTCACGCTGATCGTGCCGGCCGAGTTCCTCGCCGTCCCCGCGTACGGGACCATCCAGTATCACCCCTCGCTGCTGCCGCGACACCGCGGGCGCAGCGCCATCAACTGGCCGATCATCAAGGGGGAGACCGAGACGGGCCTCACGGTCTTCTGCCCGGACGGCGGCATCGACACCGGCGAGATCCTGCTGCAGAAGCACACCCCCATCGCCGCCGGCGACACCCTCGGCTCGGTCTACTTCGAGCGCCTGTTCCCGATGGGCGTCGAGGCGCTGCTCGAGGCGGTCGACCTGGTGAACGCGGGGACCGCGCCGCGCCTGCCCCAGGACGAGTCGCTGGCCAGCTACGAGGCGCCCTGCGAGCGGGAGAACGCGCGCCTCGACTGGGGCAAGCCGTGCCGGCAGCTGCACGACCTGGTCCGCGGCTGTGACCCGGCACCGGGGGCCTGGACCACCAGCGGCGGCCAGGCCCTGCAGGTGGTCGCGGCGACGCCGCGCCCCGCCCGCGACGTCGCGGGCGTCGGCGGCGCGATGGGAGAGGTCGTCGACGTCGGCGAGGACGGGTTCAGCGTCGTGTGCGCCGACGGCCGCCTGCGCGTGACCCGGGTGCGCCCGGAGGGCGGCGTCAAGACGGGCGCCGGCGAGTGGGCAGCCGCGAGCGGCCTCCGCCCCGGCGCCCGATTCGTGTAGCCTCCCTCGGGCTCAGGCGACGGAGGCCGGGCGCAGCCTCGCAGGCCGGTACGCGGTGCAGAGGTCGCAGGTGCAGTCCTCGTCGTGCCGCCAGCCGTGCGCGGGAGCCCGCCAGGACGGGACGAGGCGCTTCCTGCCGTCGCCGGCGACGCGCCAGAAGCTGATGCCGTCGTAGTAGTACGCGTCCGTGTCCCCCGTCTCGGCCTCGAGCCAGGCGTCGCGCTCGGCGCAGAGGATCTGATATCGGCTGTAGGCCAGACGCTTGGCGCTCATCACTGCTCCCGAACGGACGGCGCCTCTCGCGCCGGCTTCACTTCCGGTATCGGCCGGACGCCGGCCCGAGACGCCAGAACATTCGTCGGGTGTGATGAACGTCGTAGTCGGGTTCGCCTTGCTCCGCGCCGGGGAACGTCCTCTCCAGTGAGACTCTCCGTTTTCAGCAGCAAACCCCACGACCGCCAGTTCCTCGCGCGCGTCAACGACGAGGAGGGCTTCGGCCACGAGCTGGTGTTCTTCGACGCGCGGCTGGAGCCGGCGACCGCGCGGCTGGCGCACGGGTCGTCGGCGGTCTGTGCCTTCGTCAACGACGACCTCGGGGAGCAGGTGCTCGCCGACCTCGTGGCGCACGGGACCCGGCTCCTCGCCCTGCGCTCCGCCGGGTTCAACAACGTCGATCTGGGCGCTGCGCACGACCTCGGCCTCACGGTGATGCACGTGCCCGACTATTCGCCGTACGCGGTCGCGGAGTTCACCATCGCCCTGGTCCTGGCGCTCAACCGACATCTCTCCCGCGCGTACACGCACGTTCGCGAGGGCAACTTCTCGCTCCAGGGACTCCTCGGGTTCGACCTGCACGGCAAGACCGCCGGCATCGTGGGCACGGGCAAGATCGGCGCGATCGTCGCCGAGACGCTGCTGCGGGGGTTCGGCTGCCGCGTGCTGGCGCATGATCTGTCCCCCAGCGACCGCCTGCGGCGGATGGGGGTCGAGTACCTGGGCCTCGACGCGCTGCTGAGCGCATCGGACCTGGTCACCCTCCACTGCCCGCTCACGGCGGAGACGCACCACCTCATCGACCGGCGGAGCATCGCCGGCATGAAGCCCGGCGTGATGCTCATCAACACCAGCCGCGGCGGGCTCATCGACACCGGCGCGGTCATCGAGGGGCTCAAGTCGGGACGCATCGGCCACCTGGGGCTCGACGTCTACGAGGAGGAGGCGCTGTACTTCTACGAGGACTACTCGAGCCGCCTCATCGACGACGACGCGCTCTCACGGCTGCTCACCTTCCCCAACGTCATCGTGACCAGCCATCAGGGCTTCTTCACGCGCGAGGCGCTGGAGCAGATCGCGCGCACCACGCTCGCCAACGTGCGCGACTTCGAGGAGGGCGGGGAGTCGCCCAACGAGGTGCGCTCGCGGCGCGACGAGCGGAACGGACGGCGCGGGATGGCGGCGTGATCGGGGGCGTCAGCGCCGGAGCAGCCGCGCCGTGACGCCGGCCACCGTCTCCTTGCCGTACGTGGACGACGGGTTGCGGTCCGTGAAGACGGCGAGGCCGATGCGGACCGTGCGCCGCTCGAGGCGGGCAGCCTGGCTGGCCAGGACCCAGGCGCCGAGCCAGCCCGGCTTGAAGTAGACGCGGTAGCCGAGCGGTCCCGCGGCCGCGGGGATGCCCCAGCGCTGGTACGAGACGACGCCGGCCAGCAGGCCGTTGGCGAAGCTGCGGTGCCGGCTCGGGATGTACCGCTCCATGTCGCGGAAGAAGCGCGCCATGTCCGCGGCGGCGACACGGCAGAGGATCCAGGCGCCGCTCGCGCGGAACGAGCGCATGCCGGCGCGGCCGGCGAACCGCGCGAGGCCCTCGCGGCCGACGCTCCGGTAGACCGCGTCGGCCGCGGCGTTGTCCGAGACGGTGATCATGCGCGTGAGCGTCGCGCGCATCACCGGGTCGACCGTGTCGTGCCGGCGCAGGTACGCGACCAGCAGCATCGCCTTGACGACGCTGGCGGTGATGAACGAGCGCTGCTCGCGGTAGCCGTACGCACGGCCGCGGCTGTCGACGACGGCGACGGCCACGTCTCCGGCGCGCCGCGCCGCCCAGGCGAAGGCGGCGCGGCGGGCGCTCGCCGTGGGCACGAGCGGGGGGAGCGGCGCGAGCACGCGGAGCTCCGCCGTGCGGGCGTGCGCCTCGGAGCGGCCGCTCGCGTCCACGGCGTGCGCGACGAGCAGGTAGCGGCCGCGGCGCAGCCGCAGGCGACCGCGCCACACGCGTTCCACGCCGACCTCGGTCACGCGCCCGGTCGCCAGGCGCCGGACCACCGCGCCCGCGCGGGTCGTGATGAGCAGGTCGAGGGTCACCGTGCCGCCGGCCGTGTCGTCCGCGCGGTAGCGCACGCCGGCGACCGAGCCGCGGTGTACCGTGACGGCGCGCACGACCGCCGTGGTCAGGGTCTCGCTGACGCCGGGGGAGGCCGAGGCCGAGGGCGACGGCGAGGGCGAGGAGGAGGCGCGGACCGCCGGACCGCCCTGCGCCGACGCGATGCCGATGACGCCGGCGACGAGCAGGCACAGGGCGCCGGCGATGCCCAGCGCCGGGGCCAGGCCGGCGCGGGTCGTGGCCCACTTCTGCGGGAGCATGCGACTCACGCCGATATCCTACGCCTCCGCCCGAGAGAGGGCCGGTCGTCAGGAACCGCGCAGCCGCAGCCCGTCCGGGTCGTAGAAGGCGCGCGCGCTCAGCCGCGCCGGCGCGCGCTCGCCCGCGATCTCCACCTCCACGGCGCCGCCGGCGACGATGGCGTCGATCTGACCGGGCTCGCCGGCGATGGCCGCGAGGCCTACCGCCGCGCCGAGGGTGTGGCCGTAGGCTCCCGAGGTGACGCGGCCGACGACGCGGCCGCCCTGCAGCACGGACTCGCCGTGGTAGAGCAGCGGCTCCGGGTCGGCGAGCAGGATGGGCACGAGCCGGCGGCGCGGAGGGCCGGCGGCCTGCAGCGCCTCCCGGCCGATGAAGCCGCCGGGCTTGTCCGGGGCGACGACGGCCTCGAGGCCGGTCTCGGGCGGCGTGTCGGCCGGCCCCGCGTCCGCGCCCCAGTGCACGAAGCCCTTCTCGGCGCGCAGCCCGTCCAGCGCGTGGTAGCCGGCGTGCCGCAGGCCGTGCTCCGCGCCGGCGCCGGCGATCTGGTCGTACAGGACCGGCAGGGACTCCACCGGCGCGTACAGCTCCCAGCCGAGCTCGCCCGTGAACGAGACGCGCAGGGCGAGCACGGTCGCCCAGCCCACGTCGATCTCACGGGCGCGGGCGAAGGGGAAGGCCGCGGGGCTCAGATCGGCCTCGGTGAGGCCGGCGAGCAGGTCCCGCGCACGCGGTCCCGTCACCGAGAGCACGCCGAGACCGGAGGTGACGTCGGTGACGACGGCTCCGGCGCCGGCGTTGCGGCGCAGCCACTGGAACGCCTTGTGCTGCGCCGCCGCGGAGGTGACGACGAGGAACGCGTCGCCGGCGAGCCGCGTGACGGTCGCGTCGAGCTCGACCCCGCCGCGCGCGTTGAGCATCGCCGTGTAGACGACGCTGCCCGGCGGCCGGTCCAGGTCGGCGGTGAAGACCCGCTGCACGGTGGGCAGCGCCTCCGGCCCTTCCACCCTGATCTTGGCGAACGAGGAGAGATCGAACAGCGCGACGCCCTCACGCGCGGCGCGGTGCTCGCCGGCGACCGCGCCGAACCAGTTCTGGCGGCCGTAGGAGTAGACGTACTCCGGGCGTTCGCCCGGCGGCGCGTACCAGTTCGGCCGCTCCCAGCCGGCCGTCTCGCCGAAGCAGGCGCCGGCCGCGGCGAGGCGGTCGTACAGAGGCACGCGCCGCAGCCCGCGGGCCGTACCGGGCTGCAGGAACGGCCAGTGCATCGCGTACAGCCTGCCCAGCGACTCGCGCGTGCGCGAGAACAGATAGCTCGCGTTGCCCTGTGCCGGCGAGAAGCGGCGCACGTCGAGGTCGGCGACGTCCACCGTCGGGGCGCCGGCCTCGATCCACTCCGCGAGCGCGCGTCCGGCGCCCGGACCCAGGATGATGCCCTGCGAGTTCATTCCCGCGGCGACGTAGAGCCCGGCGACCTCGGCGGTCTCGCCGAGCAGGAAGTTGCCGTCGGGGGTGAAGCTCTCCGGCGCGCACAGGTAGTGCGCGAAGCGCGCCTGTCCCAGCGCCGGCACGCGCACCGTCGCCTGGGCGAGAGGGCGCGCGAAGTGCTCGAGGTCCGGCTCGAACTCGCCGAACGCGAAGTCGGGCGGGATGGAGGCGGTCGTGCGCGGTCGCCCGTCGGGCTCGAAGGCGCCGACGAGCAGGCCGCCCCGGTAGTGCCGCACGTAGATGGAGCCGTCGAGGTCGCGGATGATGGGCAGATCGCGTGTGGCTCCGTCCACCGGCTCCGTCTGCGCCCAGTAGTGCTCGGAGGGGTGCAGCGCCAGCCGGACGCCGGCGAGCAGGCCGAGGTCGCGGGACCAGAGGCCCGCGGCGATCACGGCGATCTCGCACTCCACGGCGCCGCGGTCGGTCTCCACGGCGACGACGCGGCCGCCGCGGAGGCGGAACCCGGTGACCTGCACATCCTCGACGAGACGTGCGCCGAGGTCGAAGGCCGCCTTGGCCGTCGCGTAGGCGGCCCAGCCCGGATTGACCGTCGCGTCCTCCTCGAAGAGCACCCCGCCCACGAGGTCGCCGACGACGAGCAGCGGCGAGACGCCGGCGATCCCTTCCGCCGTGAGCTCGCGCGCCGGCAGACCGTGGTGCCGCGCCAGCGACAGCGCGTAACGGAGCTCCGTGAGGCGCTCGGGGGTGCGGGCGACGGACAGTGAGCCGTTGGGGTAATAGCCGACGTCGACGCCGGAGAGAGCTTCGAGTCCCTCGTAGAAATCGCGGCTGTAGCTCGCGAGCTCGGTCTGGACGTGGGTGCCGCGGGTGCGGGTCATCAGCCCTGCCGCGTGCCAGGTGGTGCCGCTCGAGACCCGGGCGCGCTCGAGGACGACGGTGTCCGTCCAGCCCAGCCGGGCGAGGTGGTACGCGATGGAGGCGCCGATGATGCCGCCGCCGACCACCACCGCGCGCGCCCGCGCGGGCGGCGCCTCGGCGGCCCGCAGGTCGAACTCCGTCGCCGTCACGGTCGCGTCCCGCAGTCGTTCCTCCGCAGCCATGCTCGCCCCTCCTCCGCAATCAGTGTCTCGGGAGTCGTACTACCCCCCGGAGGCGGCGGCGAAGCGAGGCCGGCGTCGTACCATCGCCGCGTCGGGAGCGGCGCAGCCGGGCGCCGGAGGCGGCGTCCGGGAGAAAGGGCGGGAGATGAATGCGATCGTGGTCTACGAGTCCTTGTGGGGCAACACGGCGGAGGTGGCTCGGGCGGTGGCCGAGGGTCTCGGCCCGGGCGCCCGGGCCCTGCGCACCGACGAGGCCTCCGCGGCCGACATCGCGGGCGCGGACCTCGTCGTCGCCGGCGCCCCCGTGTTCGGCTTCAAGCTCTCCTCGCAGAAGATGCGCGACGGCATCCGCCGGAGCCCGGGCAAGGGACCCGCTCCGGACCTCTCCTGCCCCTTGCTGCGCGCCTGGCTGGCCGAGCTGCCGCACGGCAGCGCGGGCTGCGCCGCGTTCGACACCCAGGTCCGCGGCCCGTTCGGCAAGGGAGCGCCGGAGATCCTCGAGCTGCTCGAGGCGCGAGGATACGCCCGCGTCGCGGAGCCGCAGGGCTTCGTCGTCAAGGGCTCCCAGGGCCCGCTCAGGAAGGGAGAGGCGGAGCGGGCGCGCGCGTGGGGCGCCGAGCTCGCGCGCTCTTCTGGAGCGAAACGGTCCTTGACACCCTGAGTCTTGCCCGTAGCATTCGGATGAAGGTCTTCCGCATCTTATGCAGCCCGCGGCCACGGGCGGCTGCACGACGGGAGGTGGTGTGATGGCGTAGCAGTGGGACGGCGCGGGGAGGGGCCGCCGCCGCGCCGGCTCGTGACGTTCGCTACCTACGTCATTCCAGGGGGACGTATGGCCGAAGATCTTGTCTTCGCACGCAAAGCCAGCGGCCTCGTGCGCGGTCTCGACATGTGGGACGCGTTCGGAGCCGGCCTCATGACCTGTCAGCCCATCGCCACGCTGTGGCTCATGGTGGGTATCGCGCTCTCGCTCTTCCCCACGGGGAACCTGCTCCTCGCCATCGCGCTCGGCGCCGTCACCGCCGGGATCGGCGCCCCTCTCGTCTGGGGCATCCTGAGCGGCTCCATGCCGCGAGCCGGCGGCGAGTACGTCTACAACTCGCGCATCCTGCACCCGGCCATCGCGCTCGGGGCGGTGTTCGCGAACATCCTCGCCATCTTCTACTGGAACTGGTTCATCGCCACCTGGCTCGGCGTGCCGGCTCTGCAGCTCTTCGGGCAGTACATGGGCTGGACTGGCTTCGCCGACTGGGCGGCCTCCAAGACCGGCCTCTTCGTGCTCGGCCTCATCGCCGTCGTCATCGGCTACCTCTCGGTCGCGTTCGGCATGAAGATCTACTCGCGGATCCAGAAGATCCTGCTCATCCCGGCCATCGGTGGCCCGATCGTGCTGATCATCGCTCTGTTCCTCTCGAGCAAGGCGGAGTTCATCGGCAACTGGAACGCCATCGCCGCGGAGTTCGGCTCACTCGACTACGAGGCGTTCATCCAGGCGGCCGGCCCGCTGCCCACCACCTGGGACTGGCACGGCACCCTCGGCGCGCTCAGCGGCGTCTACGCGCTGTTCGTCTACAACTACGCCATCGCGTACCTGAGCGGCGAGGTCAAGCGCCCGGACAAGAGCCTCATGGGCGGCAACATCCTCGCCGTCTGGGTGCCCATCGTCCTCGGCGTCCTCACGGTGCTCGGGCTGTACCGCGTGGCGGCGTTCAACTTCATCTCCGCGACGGCGCAGGCGAGCTTCGGGGCCGGGGTCGAGGGCTACACGGCCCCCTACTCTCCCGACTACCTCACGCTCTCGTGGATCGCCAGCGGCCAGAGCGGCTGGGTGGCGTGGGCGATCCTTCTCGGGTTCATCGCCGTGATCTGGCTGGAGATCACGATCGCGATCCTCATCATCGGGCGTGCGTTCCTGGCCTGGGGTCTGGACCGCATGGGGCCCAAGTGGTTCACCGACGTGAGCCCCCAGTACGCGCAGCCGATCAAGAACCTCACGTTCGCCCTCGTCGTGTTCGCGGTGGGCGTCGCCGTCTACGTGCTCTGGCTGCAGAGCGACCTCAGCGGCCTCATCGGCGGCGGCATGCAGTTCATCTCCGTGTTCATGGTCACCGGCATCTCGGCGCTGCTCTTCCCGTACCGCAAGAACGTCCGCGGCATCTGGGAGGCGTCGCCGTACAGGACGTGGAAGATCGCCGGCATCCCGCTCGTGAGCATCGGAGCGGTCCTCTACCTGATCTTCATCTTCGCGTTCCTCTACTTCTCGTTCATCGACCCCACCTCGCGTGACGTGACCGGCAAGAACCTGTTCGTCTTCGCCGCGGCGTGGGTCGCGGGCCTGGCCTGGTACTTCTTCTGGCGGGCCCGCAGCAAGAAGCAGGGCATCGACGTCAGCATCACCTTCGGCGAGCTGCCGCCGGAGTGACTCCGACCTGACGCCGGGCGCCCTCTGACACACCGGCCGGGCGGGCTCTCGGGCCCGCCCGGCCGTACGACCGGCGGCGCGTACGACCACATCCAGCTCTCGAGGAGGAGCCATGAGCCAGACCCTTCGCTCGGCGTTCGAGGAACGCGTGGTGGCCGCCGTCCGCGAGGGCGAACCGGAGCTCGTGGCGCTCGCGAGCGACCTCGTGGCGTTCGACACCACGGCGCGCAACCTCGGCGACCCGCCGCGGCAGGAGGCGGAGCTGCAGGAGCACCTGCGCCGCCGCCTCGCCGCGCTCGGCGCCGAGGTCGAGGTGTGGGAGCCGGAGCCGACCGGCACGGGCAATCGCGTGGTGCCGGACGGGCTGGACTTCCGCGGGCGGCCGCAGCTCGCCGCGCGCCTGCGCGGCGCGGGCGGCGGCCGCTCACTCCTGCTCAACGGCCACATCGACGCCGTCTCGGCCGAGCCGCTGGACCGGTGGACGAGCCACCCGCACCGGCCGGAGGTCCGCGACGGCCAGCTCTACGGCCGCGGCAGCTGCGACATGAAGGGCGGCATCGCCGGCATGCTGTTCGCGCTCGAGACCGTGACCCGGCTGGGCGCGCGACTCGCCGGCGACGTCGTCTTCTGCACGGACACCGACGAGGAGTCGAGCGGCGCCGGCGCCTACGCGTGCGCCGCCCACGGCGTGCGCGCCGACGCCGGCCTGTGCGCCGAGCCCACCGCCTTCGACGTCTGGGTCGCCTGCCGCGGCGGCGTCAACCCGGTGGTGCGCACCGTCGGCCGCACCGGGCACGCCGAGATGCACCACCCGCACTGGCGCGACGGCGGGCCGGTCAACGCGATCGAGAAGATGGAGGTCGTGCTCGCGAGCCTGCACGAGCTGCGCGCGGACTGGGCGCGCCGCCCCGAGCACCAGCACAAGTACCTGCACGTGCCCGACGTGCTGCCCACCGTGATCAGGGGCGGGGAGTGGATGGTCACGTACCCGTCCTCGTGCGAGGCGGTGCTCTCGGTGCAGTACATGCCGGGCCGCGTGGACGGCGACCGCGGCGGCCAGGACGTCTTCGACGAGGTGGAGGCCTGGGTCAAGGCCGCCGCCGACCGGGACGACTGGCTGGCCGAGCACCCGCCCGAGTGGGAGTGGCCGTGCGACATCGTCCCCGCCGAGGTGCCGGACGACGCCCCGATCGTGACCGGCACGCTGGCCGCCGCCGCCGACGTCGGGCGGCCCGGCCGCATCAGCGGCCTCGACTCGTGGCACGACGCGGCCGTGTTCACCCGGGTCGCCGGGACCCCGACGGTCTCGTTCGGTCCCGGCGACCTCGCCAGGGCGCACACCATCGACGAGTCGGTACCGGTCGCCGACCTCGTCGACCACGCCGCCGCGGTGGCGCTCATGCTTCTGCGCTGGTGCGGCTCGGCCGGCTGACGCCGGCCCGGCTGCATCGCCACGCCCGCTCGCGCCACGCCGGCCACGCGCGGGGTACCGCGAGGACGAGTGGCGTCATGGGTGGCGTCACCGGTGACGTCGTGCGTGGCATCGTGGATGGCGTCAGACGCCTGGGGGACACCTCTGCCGCCTCACCACCTGTCCGCTGCAGCGCCTGCTACGAACAAACCTGTAGAGGTGACTGCAGTTTTTTCGCTTGTATGTCTAGGTGTTTCACCCTAGACTTCCGTGCGAGTGTCGCCGGGGTTCTTGGGGATCGGCCACGCTCGCTGAAGGGAGCACTCCGAGCGGCAGAAGCCCGGGGCCGCCGTCGCGCGGTCCGTCGTCCGTGCGCCCACATTCCGCGAGCGTGTCCCGTGTCCCGTGTCCCGCCGACGCCCTGCCGGCAACCAGGGCAAGGGGGTGTGTGGAGGCCGAACCACTCTGCTGTGTCACCAGTACGGAGGAGCTATGGGGAAGAAAGTCTCGATTCTGACCGCGGTCGCCATCGCGTGCATGCTTCTGCTGCCCGCCCTGGCGTCCGCGCAACTTGTGAACGAATACGGGATGCACTACGCCGGTCAGACCAAGTGTCTGACCTGCCACGGTGGCATCATGGGCCCGAGCGAACTGGCCCTCCACGGCCGCTTCGCGCAGTCGGGCATCCTGCCGGACGTTCCCGAAGGCTGGACGGCCTTCCAGGGCCCCGGCGCCGTCGAGCCGGTGGCCGGAGAAGGCCAGAGCATGTACCACGCCGGCGGCAGCTACAGCATCACCGATCTCGACTGGATCACCCTCGGTGACTCCAGCGAGGTCGGCAACTCGGCGACCGAGTACCTCTTCTTCAGGGGTACCGAGGACCCGACCGTGATGCCGTGGAACATCGTCGAGGGCCTCTCGTGGGAGCCCGCGCACGGCGGCGAGTGGATGGTCGCCGCTGGAGATCCCGGCACCGGTCTCTTCGATGAGAGCTACGCCTGCCAGCGCTGCCACATGATGGGCAGCACCGTGCCGGGCACCGGCACCGTCCCGAACCCCGCCGCGACCATCGCGCCGAGCCCCGGCACCGCGCGTCAGTGGGCCCGTGACGAGAGCACGACGGTCCAGGACTTCATGGACTACGCCAGCGTCTCCACGCCGGGCCTCGGCATCCAGTGCGAGCAGTGCCACGGCACCGGCGAGGCGTCGGCCACCGGGCACTTCACCAGCGGCGTCGTCGTCTCCGCCGGCATCGATGTCCTCGGCAAGTCGCAGGTGTGCGGCCAGTGCCACGGCAGCTACACCAGCGTCGACGGCACGATGGGCATCTACGGCTACACCACCAACCTGCAACTGCGCGACTTCGTCGACATCAACGGCGTCAGTGGCGGCCAGTCGTACACCAAGATCCCGACCGAGGAAGAGTTCGCCGCCAGCCCGGCGGCGTACTGGATGTTCCCCAACGGGAGCAACGCCAAGGGCAACCACTACTACTACAACGAGTGGGCCGCCTCCGGGCATTCGTATCGTTCCGCTCTCACCAAGGACGACCCGGACGCGATGGCCTTCCAGGCCGCCGGCAACGGCCACTACTCGAACAACTTCGACCCCAACCTCACCGGCGGCTGCTACAAGTGCCACACCGGTGAGGGGTACCTGCAGTCGAAGGGCTCCTCGCTCGCCGCTGACCTCGTCCTGACCAAGGACAACGTGGGCCAGATGGGCCAGGAGTGCTCGACCTGCCACGGCGGGCATCCGTCGGGCGTCGGCGCGGCCGACGTCGTGCGCGACCCGGACAAGGCCGGAGAGCGCAGCGCCGCGGGCCTGAGCGTGGACAACGCCAGCATCTGCGAGGACTGCCACAACTGGCAGGTCGAGGTCACCGGCCAGAAGCCGAGCCCGGCCCCCATGGCCGACCTCGCCGCCCACGGCAGCCCGAGCCACCCGCAGCGTGAGACCCTCCACGGTCGCAGCGCGATGTACGACACCGCGGCCGGCACCGAGTTCATGCCGGGCGCCGCGTGCGAAGACTGCCACATGCCCAAGACCAACAAGGCCGCCACCCGTATCTCGCACGGCATGAAGCCGATGCTCCCGGGCGACGCCGAGAGGTGGAACGGCATGGCCGGCGCCGCGTACCAGGGCGAGGACTCCTGCACCGGCTGTCACCCGAGCCAGTCCCGCAGCGCGCTGCAGGCTGAGATCGACGAGTGGCAGGAGGCTGCAGAGGCCAAGGCCGCCAAGGTCGCCGCGGCGATCGAGAAGGCCAAGACCAAGAGCGAGTTCTCCGCCACCAACAGCGCCAAGCCCGGCTACGTGCTCGTCGGCCGGGCCACGTGGAACTACAAGGTGTTCGAGAACGATGCCTCCGAGGGCGTCCACAACCCGCCGTACATCATGGCCGGCCTGGTCAAGGCCGAGCAGATGGCGAAGTCGGTGGGCGGCAGGTTCATGCACGCCGGCGCCAAGTCGCCCGTCGACAAGGGCGCCAACGCCCACGTCGTCGGCCGTATCGTCAACGGCGACAACTCGGCTGCGGCCGGTGCCAAGGTCCAGCTCATGAGAGGCTCCAAGCTCCTCCGCACGAGCCTGTCGGACGCGAGCGGCAACTTCGCGTTCACGTTCAAGGTCTCCAAGACCTACAAGAACTACAGGGTCAGGTGGATCCGCTCGAGCGCCTCGTCCACCTACAAGTACAGCGCCTACATGACGATCAGGATCCGGTAGTCACCGGCACCGCCATCGTCGCATCGCCCGGCGCCGAAGCCGGGTGACAAGACGGGGCCGCGGCGGACGTCAGTCCGCCGCGGCCCCCGCACCTTCGGCATACGAGCTGACGGGAGGGGATCGATGGGTCAGAAGAGCCGGCGGGACCGCGGTCGGATGTCCCGCATCGCCGTGGCCGCCCTCGTGGTCGCGGCGGCCATCGTGATCCTGGCCGCCGTGACTCCACGGGAGGCCCTCGCCCAGCTCGCCTACATCCACGGCGGCATCGCCGTCGAGGACTGCGAGACGTGCCACGTCAACGCGCACACCTGGTGGACGCCGACCAACGAGCACTGTCTCGGCTGCCACCCCGGCTTCCAGGTGCCGGACACGGACCTCACCTGCTGGACCTGCCACGCCCCGGGCCAGGACATGAGCGCGTCCCGCGTGGATGCGGCCTGCACCGCGGCGTGCCACCTGCGCGACGGCTCGACCGTCACACACCAGGCGCACGCCGGCGCGTCGGACGCCTGCACCTCGTGTCACCCCGTCTCGGCGTCGCCCTCCGAAGCGGCCGGCAGCGCGCACCACACGGTGCCGCCGCCGGTGGTCGCGGCGATGACGCCGGCGTTCGGGCTGCCGGGCGCCCAGGTCACGCTGGCCGGCAGCCGCTTCACCGGCACGACCGCCGTCAGCTTCAACGGCGTCCTGGCGGTGTTCGCCGTCGACTCCGACACGCGGATCACCGCCGTGGTGCCGCCCGGCGCGACGTCGGGCCCCGTGTCGGTCATCAGTCGCGGCGGCAAGGGCGCCGGCCCCGGCGCCTTCACCGTGACGGTCGTGTCGTCCCTGACGCTGCGCGCCGGCCCTGCGATCCAGACGCTCGGGCGCCGGGTCCGTCTCGGCGGGACGCTGCAGCCCCTCGGTCGTGCCGGCACGACGCTGAAGGTCTTCGTCCAGCAGCGACGCGGCGGCGCCTGGAGGACGGTCAGGGCGGTCTCTCGCGACACCTCCACGGCGGGCGTGTTCGCCTGGTCGTACGCTCCGCCGCGCCGCGGCGCCTATCGCGCCGCCGCCTCCCTGGCGGCTTCGCCGGCGAGCACGGCGGCGCGCAGCCGGTGGGTGACCTTCAGGATCAGGTGACGCGGCGCCGCACGGCCGGTCGCCCTCGTGGGGCCTGCCGTCGCGGGCAGACCGTCAGTCGGCGCCGAGGTACGCTTCGCGCACGTGCGGGTTCTTCAGCAGCGCCGAGGCGTCGTCGGAGAGGGTGACCCGGCCGGTCTCGAGCACGTAGCCCCGGCTGGAGATCTCGAGCGCCACGTGGGCGTTCTGCTCGACCAGGAGGATGGTCGTGCCCTGGGCGTTGATCTCCTTGACGATGTCGAAGATCTTCTCGACGAGCATGGGCGCGAGACCCATGGACGGCTCGTCGAGCATCAGCAGCTTGGGGCCCGCCATCAGCGCCCGACCCATGGCGAGCATCTGCTGCTCGCCGCCGGAGAGCGTGCCTCCCGGTTGCGACTCGCGCTCCCTGAGCACCGGGAAGAGGTCGAAGACCCGCTCGAAGTCGGCCTTGAGGTCCTGTCCGCGGCGGGAGAACGCCCCCATCTCGAGGTTCTCGCGCACCGACATGCGCGGGAAGATCTTCCGGCCTTCCGGCGACTGCGAGAGACCCTGCGTGACGACCTCGTAGGCCGGCACCCCCGCGAGGTCGCGCCCCCCGTAGCGGATCGAGCCGGACCGCGGGCGCAGCAGGCCCGAGATGGCGTTGAGCGTCGTCGTCTTGCCGGCCCCGTTGGCGCCGATCAGCGTGACGATCTCACCCTCGTTGATCTCGAGCGAGACGCCCTTGAGCGCCTCGATGTTGCCGTAGAACACGTGGATGTCGCGCACGGCGAGGAGCGCGCCGCCGTCCTTCTCCGCCGTCGCGGCCGCGGCGCCCATCAGGCTCCCTTCCCGAGGTAGGCCTCGATCACCTTGGGGTCGTTGCGGACCTGCTCCGGCGGGCCTTCGGCGATCTTCTCGCCGTGGTCGAGCACCACGACGCGGTCGGAGCTGCCCATGACGACCTTCATGTCGTGCTCGATGAGGATGATCGTCATGCCCTCGTCGCGGATCCTGCGGATGAGGCCCATGAGGGCGGCGGTCTCCTGCGGGTTCATGCCCGCCGCCGGCTCGTCGAGGAAGAGCAGCGTGGGGTCCGTCGCCAGGGCGCGGGCGATCTCGAGGCGCCGCTGCGAGCCGTAGGGCAGGTTCTTGGCGAGCTCCCCGCCGTGTCCGGAGAGGCCCACGTAGTCGACCAGCTCCAGGCTCCTGTCGCGGACCGCCTTCTCCGTGCGCTTCGCTCCGGGGGTGCGCGCGATGACGCGCAGCATGTTGGTGTGCGAGCGGCAGTGCTGACCCACCATGACGTTCTCGAGCGCCGTCATCTCGTTGAACAGGCGGATGTTCTGGAACGTGCGCGCGATGCCGAGTTTGGTGACCTTGGAGGGGAGCAGGCCGGCGATGTCCCGACCCTTGAAGCGGATGGCTCCGGACGTGGGCGGGTAGACGCCGGTGATGGCGTTGAAGAGCGTGGTCTTGCCGGCTCCGT
>DASUMX010000293.1:0-4865 GCA_036277455.1 Thermoleophilia bacterium | reverse complement strand
CAGTCCTTGGGTGGGGCTGCGGCCGGCGGCGGCGAAGGGCCGCTGGAGCCGGCCAGCACCGCCGCCGGCCGCAGCCGCCACACGTCCTTCACAAAGAGCACCCAGAAGGACGCGACCACGCCCAGCCCCGCCGTGACCCAGCACATGGTGGTCACGCCGAACCGCTCGGCGAGCGGCCCGGCGACGGCCAGGCCGAGCGGCCAGAGCGCGAGCGACGACATCCAGTCCCACGCCGTCACCCGGCCGAGCGACTCCCTGGGGATCTGCGTCTGCAGCGTCGTGTTCCACACGGCCACGAGGATGCCGACGCTGACGCCGCGCAGGCTGTAGACCACACCCAGGATCCACGGGTCGCCGAACAGGGCCATCGCGAGCGGCGCCGTGATGGCGGTGCTCCCGGCGAGTGACACGGTGATCATGGGCCGCTTGGGCCGGTACCGCATCGCGATGAGCATGCCGACGATCATCCCGGCGCTGAACACGGCCTGCAGCCAGCCCCAGGCAGCCGCGCCGTAGCCCTGGTCCCGCAGCCCGAGCGGCCCGAGGATCTGAAAGGGCGCGATGACGATGAAGAGGACGAGGCACACGCGCAGCAGCATCACCCAGAGCCAGGTACGCGACCTGACCTCCTGCCAGCCTTTGCGCAGCTCGGCGACGAAGCCGCGCGCGGCTTCGCTCTTGACGATCGCCGGCACCCGCAGCGTGGCGAGGAAGGCGGCGCTGACGAGGAATGTCGCGCCGTCCACGGCGATGGCGCCGCCGGCGCCGATGAGCGCCACGAGCGTGCCGGCGACCGCCGGCCCGACCATCCAGCCGAAGTTGTCGCTCATGCCCATCAGCGCGTTGGCCTGCTGGAGACTGCGGACCGGCACGATCTGCGGCAGGATGGCGCCGGCGGCCGGTCTGAAGAACGCCTCGGCGGCGCCGTGACAGGCGGCCAGCACGGCGAGCTGCCAGATCTGCGCCATGCCGGTGAGGAGCAGGGCGGCGGCCGTGAGCTGTACCGCGGCGCGCACGAGGTCGCTCGCGACCATGATCGCGCCCCGAGGCAGCCTGTCCGCCCACACGCCGCCGACCAGCGCCAGCAGGACGAGCGGGATGCTCTGGCAGGCGAGCACGATGCCGAGGTCCGTGCCCGAGCCTGTCAGGTCGAGCACGGCGAACGTCAGCACCACCGGGGTGATGCCGTCGCCGAACACGGACACGCTCTGGGCGATGAACACGTTGCGGAAGTCGCGCGAGCGCAGCAGGCCTGCGCCCTCGCGCAGGCGCGCAGGGATGAGACGCGGAGGGGACATCCCCTCGAGTCTACGACAGCTTGGTGGCTCCCCGTGCCGCCCAGAGCGCCATGATCCCCGTCAGCGTCGCGAACCCGAAGGTCACGGCGAAGCCGACGGCAAGGGCCGTGCCGTCCCAGCCGGTGTTCAGCAGCGAGCGCATCGACTCGAACACATAGGTCGTCGGGTTGATCGTCGCCGCGACCTTGAGCCAGCCGGCGGTGACGTACTCCTTGGGCACGAAGGTGTAGCTCAGGAAGATGAGCGGGAAGAAGGCGAAGGTCGCGGCTTGGGCCGCTGCCGCGTTCTTGGTCTTCAGCGCCATGAAGGCCGCGTACCCGGCGAACGCCATCCCCCAGAGGAAGGCGAGCACCACAACGAGCGCGAACCCTGCGGGTCCGGCCGCGACCTTGAGCCCCAGCGCCAGGGCGATGAGCATCACGAGCACGACCTGGGCCGTGAGCACGATCGCGCTCGCGATCATCGGTCCCCAGATCACCGAGAGCCTCCGGGTGGGCGTCAGGAGCAGCTTGGTGAAGTAGCCGTTGTCGATGTCCTTGATCAGCGTCTGCCCGGCGAGGCCGGCGCCGCCGACCGCCGCCGAGACGATGGCGACCGGGAGGATGAAGCCCAGATACGTGCCCTGGAACCCCGGTAGTTCGGCGACCGACGACAGGCCACTGTTGTAGACGAAGAGGAAGAAGACACTGATGGCGATGTTGGGAAGGACCGTCAACGGTTCACGCATGGTGTTGCGCAGCGAGCGGCCGATGAGGAGCAGGGTGTCGTTCATGATCGCACCTCCGCGTCGGCCTCGACGTCCTCGGCGCCTTCGCCGATCTCGTGTTCCAGGGCCTCGCCGGTGACGCGCAAGAAGACGTCGTCGAGGCTCGGCTGCTCGATCGTCAGCCCCTGCAGCCGGATGCCGGCGCCGTCGAGGGTGCGTACCAGCTCGGGCACGTTCTCGGCGGCGCGCCCGAAGTAGAGCCGCAGCTGTCGGTTGGATCGTTGGCGATTGGGCGCCACCGGCGCCAGTGCGTCGTGAGCGCGCTCGGCGTCGGCGGAGGAGTCGAACTGCAGCTCGACGACCTCGTCCCCCACCTGGCGCTTCAGCTCCTCTGGGGTGCCCTGCGCGACGATCTTGCCCCGGTTGATGATGGCGACCTGATCGGCCAGGCGGTCGGCCTCCTCGAGATACTGCGTCGTCAGGAAGATCGTCATGCCGAGGTCGTCGTTGAGGCGCCGCACCTCCTCCCAGATCGCCGCCCGGCTGGCCGGATCGAGGCCGGTCGTCGGTTCGTCGAGGAAGAGGACCCGTGGGTCGTGCACCAGCGCGAGGGCCAGGTCCAGCCGGCGCTTCATGCCGCCGGAGTACGCGCCGGCGCGCTTCTTCGGGTCGACGTCGTCGAGGCCGACCGTCACGAGCAGGCGTTCCGCGGTCTTGCGTGCCTCGTCTCGGGAAGTGCCGAAGAGCTCGGCCTGCAGCATGAGCAGCTCCCGGGCCGTCATCAGCGGGTCCAGGCCGACGTCCTGGAGGGCGACGCCGATCGCCTCGCGCACCCTGCCGCCCTGCCGCGCGACGTCGAAGCCGGCGACCGTCGCGCGACCGCTCGTCGCGTTCAGGATGGTGGTCAGGATCTTCACCAGCGTCGACTTGCCGGCGCCGTTGGGGCCGAGGAAGCCGAAGATCTGGCCGCCCGGGATCTCCAGGTCGACGCCGTCCACGGCGTGGAGCTCACCGAAGTCGCGTCGCAGCGCCTCCGCCGTGATGCTGCGGTCTGCTTCCTCTGGTCTGGACACTGGCTCCTCCCCGTCGCCGCACGTGTGCTCCGGTCGGGACTACCCGAGCCGTCCACCTGCTAATCGCGGCTCGGAGCGAGGCCACGTGGACCGGGGTCTCGGCGGGCTTACGGCGGCCCAGCCCGGGTAAGACCGGCTCAGCGACCAAGGAGGGGTTCGATGCCGATCTTCGAGTGGCGTGGCGCCATGCCGGCGTCCGCCGATGAGGTCTTCGCGTACCACGCTCGACCCGGCGCCTTCCGGCGGCTGGCGCCGCCGTGGCAGAAGCTCGTGGTGCTGGAGGAGAGCGGGGACGTCACCGCCGGCCGCGTCGCCTTCGACGTCTGGTTCGGCCCCCTCAAGCGGCGCTGGCTGGCCGAGATGGGCAGCGCCGTGCCGGGACGGCAGTTCGTGGACCGCCAGCTGGAGGGCCCATTCGCGTCGTGGGAGCACGTGCACCGGTTCGTGCCTATCGATGAGCGGCACAGCGAGATCATCGACCACATCGAGTACAGCCTGCCGGCCGGCATGCTCACCGACGACGTCGCGGAGGGGCCTGCCGGCAAGACCCTCTCGCGTCTCTTCCGCTTCCGCCACGAGCGCACGCGGCTGGACCTCGGGCGGCACGCGGAGTGGGCCGAC
The DNA here is from genome assembly GCA_036277455.1 of Thermoleophilia bacterium. Taxonomy (GTDB): domain Bacteria; phylum Actinomycetota; class Thermoleophilia; order UBA2241; family UBA2241; genus CAIXSE01. The sequence continues at coordinate 1,167 of DASUMX010000293.1, read as the reverse complement.
CGTCCGCGGTTCACCGTGGCGATCGCCGGCGCGAGCGGGTTGATCGGCTCCAATCTCGCCGACTACCTGACCACTGCCGGGCACCGCGTGATCAGGCTGGTCCGCAACTCCGGGGGCGGGCCGGACGAGATCCCCTGGGACCCGTCCACCGGCGCTCTGTACCACGGAGCGCTCGAAGGCGTCGACGCGATCGTCAACCTGTCCGGCGCGAATCTCGCCGGCATCTGGACGCCCGCCCACAAGAAGGCGATCCTCGAGAGCCGCGTGCGGACGACGCAGACGCTGGCCGAGGCGATCACGCGCATGGAGCACCCCCCGGCGGTCTTCGTGAGCGGGTCCGCGGTGGGCGCCTACGGTTCGCGCGGCGCCGAGGTGATCACAGAGCAGACGGAGCGGGGTGAGGGCTTCCTCGCCGACGTCTGCCGTGCCTGGGAGGAGGCGGCCGCACCGGTCGCGGATGCCGGGGTCCGCCTCGTCACGCCGCGCTTCGGCCTCGTGGTCGCCGCGGCGGGCGGCGCCTTCGCGGCGATGCTGCCGGCGTTCAAGGCCGGTCTCGGCACCCGGCTGGGCGACGGCCGCCAGTACTGGTCCTGGGTCGCCCTCGACGATCTGCTCGCGGCGCTGGAGTGGGCGATCCACGACGACGAGATGGAGGGCGTCGTCAACGTGACCGCGCCGGAGCCGATGACGAACGCGGAGGTCACGCAGACGCTCGGCAAGGTCCTGCGCCGGCCGGCCGCGCTGAAGGCGCCCGCCTTCCTCGTCCGTCGCGCGACCCTGGGCATGGGCGAGCAGATGCTCCTCGCCAGCCAGCGGGCGATGCCGGCGAAGCTGCAGGAGCACGGGTTCCGCTTCGCGTTCCCGGCGCTCGAGGGCGCACTGCGTCACGAGCTCGGGCGGTCCTGACCGGGCTCAGTACGCCACCGCGACGGCGTGGCCGATGTCGTCCTTCAGCGTGAGCTGGTCGAGCATGTATTCGGCCACGTCGGCCCGCGCGAGGCGCCGGCCGCCGGGGAGTGAATAGCCGGGCTCGGCGCGGTACTTGCCCGTCGGCGCGCCGTCGGTGAGCGCGCCCGAGACGCGCACGATCGTCCAGTCGAGCTCGCTCTGGCGCACGCTGGTCTCCATGCGCCGCAGGTCGTCGTAGGCGGGACCGAGCAGGACCGG
>DASUMX010000292.1:0-6189 GCA_036277455.1 Thermoleophilia bacterium | reverse complement strand
CCGGAGGCGCGCCGCAGGACCCTGTCTCCGGCCCGGAGGCCGGGATGACCCGTCGCCAGCTCCTCGTCGGCGGTGGCGTCGTGGTCGCCGGCTTGGCCGTGGCCGGCGTCGTCGGCTGGCGCTCCTGGACCGTGCGCGACTCCTGGTACCGTCTCACCGGCGCGTACGGCGAGCCGGGGACGCCGCCGCCGGCCTACGAGGTCACCTACGAGAGGGGCACGCTGCCGTCGACGCACCTCTCCGAGCCGGCCGCCTACGACATCGCCTACCCGGCCGGTGTGGCCGGCGGGTCGAACCAGGGCGGGGCGCCCTACCCGGTCCTGATCTGTCTGCCCGGCCGGGGCCGGCCGCCCGAGGCGCTGCTCGAGGGCGGCCTGCGCTTCGGCGACTTCGTGGCCGACGGCATCGAGAGGCGCGGCGTCCCGCCGTTCGCCGTCGCCGCGCTGCAGGCCGGCGACACGTACTGGCACGCGCGCGCGTCAGGCGACGACGCCATGGCGGTGCTCTTCGACGAGTTCATCCCGTTCCTGCGCGACCAGCGGGGCCTGACTGGCCCGCTGGCGATCATGGGCTGGTCCATGGGCGGGTACGGGGCGCTGCGGGCGGCGGAGCTGCACCCGCAGGACTTCGCCGCGGTCTGCGGCGTGAGCGCCGCCCTGTGGCGCTCCTACGAGGACGGCGTCGGCGACGCGTTCGACAGCGCCGCCGACTACGCTCGCAACGACGTGTACGCGGACGCCGGCAAGCTGCGCGGCCTGCCGGTGCGGGTGGACTGCGGCAGGCAGGACCCGTTCTACGACGCCGACGTGGCCTTCACGCAGGCGTTGCCGGAGTCGCCGGCGGGCGGGTTCGAGCCCGGCGGCCACAACGACGACTACTGGAGCCGCGTCGCGCCCGCCGAGATCGACTGGATCGGCGCGCAGTTCGCGAGGCGCTAGACGCGCGGCACGAAGCGGCCGGCGTCCCAGCCGTCGGCGGCGATGCGCCGCGTCACCGCCGCCGCCAGCAGCGCGCCGGCCTCGGCGTCGTCGGGCTGCATGACCTCGAACGCCGAGTGCATGTTGCGCACCGGGAGACTGAACGACAGCGTCGCCGCGGCGCCGGCTGCCATCAATTCCTCGGCGTCCGTGGACGTGCCGCCTGGCATGGCCTTGACCTGCACCGGGATGCCCTCGTCCCTGGCGACCTGGATGGCCAGGTCGGTGAGCGCGAGGTTGCCGGCGGCGCCGCGGTGGATCACCGGGCCGGCGCCGAGCTTGACCTCGCCGCCGAGCTTCTTGGCGTCGAGGCCGGGGTCGTCGCTGGCGAAGTCCACGTCGACGACGATGACGACGTCCGGCTGCCAGCGGATGGCCATCGCCCGGGCGCCCATGAAGGTCGTCTCCTCGTGCACCGTGAGCAGCGCCGTGAGGTCGGCCGCCGCCGGCGCCTCCGCGTAGTGCTCGAGCGCGCGCAGGCAGACGTAGACGCCGGCGCGGTTGTCGAAGGCCGGCGAGGCGTAGCGGGCGCCGGCCAGCTCGAGGAAGTTCGGCGGGAACGTGATGGGGTCGCCGATCTGCACCAGCTCGAGGGCCTCGTCGCGGGTGGAGCAGCCGATGTCGAGCCACTGGTCGCTCAGGTCCGGGGCCTTGGCGCGCTCGTCCTTGCTCATCTTGTGCGAGGGCTTGCGGCCGACCACGCCGTTCACCAGGCCCTTGGCGCCGTGGACGATGAGGTTGCGGCCGGGGAGGAGCTGCGGGTCGACGCCGCCGATCTTGTCGAACGAGACGAACCCGTGCTCGTCCACGTAGGTGACGATGAGCCCGATCTGGTCGGCGTGCGCGGTGACGACGACGTGCGGCGCTCCCTTGCCGTCGACCGTGGCCCACACGTTGCCCAGGGGATCGCCCTCGGGCGCCGAGAGCGCGGAGAGGCGGCGCCGGACGAGGTCCTGGACGGGGGCCTCGAAGCCGGTCGGGGCTGGGGCGGCGCAGAGGTCGCGGAGCAGGTCGAGATCGGTCGTCATGTGAACCCTCCGGGGGTCGTTCGGCGGCGTGAGGGCCGGCGCGGCTGCGCCGGCCGGCCTCAGGCATCCTACCCGGTACGGCGCGCCGCTGGAAGGTAGCGCGCCTGCGCGCGGCGTCACGCACGACGCGACACCAGTGACGCCAACGACGACGCCACCGGTGACGTCACCACGACCGCACACGCCGCGCCCCCACGGGCGACCCCGCGGCGCGCGTCGGGCGCGGCGGGGCCGGTTGTTGTATCGTCGCGCCATCGAGACGTCGGCCGGACAAGACCGGGGGCCGCAGCGCCGCCGCTCCGCCGAGCGCCGGCGCCGGCTGCGGCGCCGGCGCGGCGTCGCCCTCCTCCTGCTCGTCGTCGTGCTCGCGCTCGTCGTCTGGCGCGCCGCGGCCTGTGGCGGGTGCGGTTGCGGCTCCGGCGCGGAGGACGGGGAGCAGGTCGCGCAGTCCGGGCCGGTACCCGCGCCGCCGGCGCCCGAGCTCGCCGGCGACGGCGTCAAGGTCGGCACCTTCCTCGGCAACTACGGGCGCCGGTATTACGGGCAGGGACCGGCGCCCAAGCGCCTCGACGTGCTCTGGAAGGTGCGGCTCGGCAGCGGCTGGAGCTCCGGCAAGTTCGACACCGACCCTCCGAGCAAGTGGGCCGGCAGCGGCTGGACCGGGCAGCCCAGCGTCGTCGTGGACGGCGGCAGGGCCTACGTCATCGCCAGCTCCTACGCGTACAAGCTGCGCAAGATCGACGCAGAGACCGGCGAGGTCCTCTGGGCCTACCGGTACGACGACATCATCAAGGGCAGCCCGTCGGTGTTCCGGAACCCCTCGCCGACGGGCCCCGACGACAAGTACATCGTCGTCGCCGGGTCGAGGCGCGGGTACCCCTACGAGCTGGACGACCCGCGCGTCGCGCCCGTCCGCGCCGTCACGTTCGGGAGCGGCAAGGAGCTCTGGCGCCTGCCGGTGCCGCAGACCCGCTGTTACAGCCGCGACTGCGACGGCAGCGGGTTCTACTACGACGGCGCCTACTACGTCGGGGTCGAGAGCGGGTACTTCTACGCCCTCGACCCCCTCGAGAGCCAGCCGTGGGCCGAGGGCGACAAGCCGGTGATCGCCGCGGAGAGGCTGCTGCTGGGCGACGAGCGCGCGAAGAACCACGGGCGCAACCTCGTGATGGAGTCGTCCGTCTCGGCGCTCGGCGAGAACCTGTACGTCGCGTCCGGCGCCGGCCACGTGTACGGCCTCCGGCGCTCCGACCTCGAGGTCGTCTGGGACTACTTCATCGGCTCCGACCTGGACGGGACGCCCGTGACCACCAGCGACGGCCTGCTGCTCCAGGCCGTGGAGAAGGAGTACATCAAGGGCAAGGGCGGCATGCTGTGCCTGGACCCGTCGCGGCCGGCGGCCGAGGCGACGGTGTGGTACTTCCCCACGGGTAACCGCAAGGTCGGTGACTGGGCCGGCGGCGTCGTCGGCTCGGCGAGCGTCAACGACGCCTACAACCCCGGAGGCAAGTACCCGGCGCTCTGCGCGTTCAGCGCGATCGACGGCTACCTCTACGTGGTCGCACGGGACGTGATGAGCGAGGAGACCGTGGCGGGACCGAACCGGGAGAAGGGACTGAAGACTCCGGTGGAGGTGGCCAGGATCTGGAACGGCGGGGCCATCTCGACGCCGATCCTGGTCGGGGACGCGCTGGTGGCCGGAAGCTACGACCAGCGCGTCCACCTCTGGAGCGTGCGCTACGACCCGGCGGAGCAGGGCGACGCCGGCGCGCTGCCCAGCGCCAGCGGCGACGGCACCTACTGGACGGTGACCATCGAGGAGCGCGACCAGTTCTACGCGGAGGGTGCGTTCGAGTCGACGCCGGCGCTCTGGGACGGGCGCATCTACATCGGCTGCCGGGACGGGTGGTTCTACTGCCTGGGGGACGCTAGTACCGCACCATGAGCTTGCGCGTGGCGGCGGTGAGCCCGTCCACGGTGAGCTCGAACATGGGGAAGACCTCCCGGACCTTGCGGATGGTCACGCTGCCGTAGGCGCGGTCCCAGTCGGCCTCGGGGATGGTGTTGAGCCACACGGAGTGGTCGAAGTGGCGGCGCAGGCGCCGCAGCCACTCGATGCCGGGCTCGTCGTTGCCGAAGCCCCACCAGATGATGCCGTCGCGGGCCATGAGCTCGCTGGGGGCCATGGCCGCGTCGCCGACGACGATGAGCTTGTAGTCGCTGGGCAGCTCCTGCAGCACGCGCCGCGTGGAGATCGCCTCCGACGACGTCATGCGCGTGCTCGTGTAGAGCCAGTCGTAGACGCAGTTGTGGAAGTAGTAGGTGCGCAGGGCCTTGAAGTGCGTGCTGCGATCCACGGCGCTGAAGAGCTGGCTGCAGAGGCGGATGTAGGGGTGCATGGAGCCGCCGACATCCATGAGCAGCAGCACCTTGACGGCGTTCTTGCGGCTCTTGCGCCAGACGAGGCTGAGGCGCCCGGCGTTGCTCGCCGTCTCCTCGACCGTCTCGTCGAGGTCGAGCTCGTCCGGCACACCCTCGTTGCGCGAGCTCAGCCGGCGCAGGCGCCGCAGGGCGAGCTCGAACTGCCGCACGCCGACCTCCTGGTCGGTGCGGTAGCCGCGGTAGCGGCGCTCTCCGGCCACCTTGACGGCGCTCATGTTGCGGCTCTCGCCGCCGACGCGGATGCCGCCGGGGTGGTAGCCGGAGTGGCCGAACGGGCTGGTGCCGCCGGTGCCCACCCAGTGGCTGCCGCCGTGGTGGGCCTCGGTCTGCTCCCTGAGGCGCTCCTCGAAGAGCTTCTGGAGCGCCTCCAGGTCGAGGTCCTCGAGCGCGGCGGCCAGCAGGCGCCGCTCCTCATGGCTGAGCCCGGGCATCGTGAGCGGGTCGGAGAGCCAGTCCCAGACCTCGTCCTCGATCTGTACCGGCGTCTCGATGCCCTTGAACATGGCCGCGAACGCCTGGTCGTACTGGTCGAAGTAGGCCTCGCTCTTGACGAGGATGCTGCGCGCCACGGCGTAGAACTCGTCGAGGCCGGCCGGCACGAGGCCCATGGCGAGCCCGCGCATGAGCGCGAGCCACTCCGTGACCGTGACCGGCACCCCGTAGAAGCGCAGGAGGAAGAAGAAGTCGGTGAACACGCGCGGCTCTCGGCGCGCCTCAGCGCTTGGACATGATCTGGCGCAGCACCAGCCCGGCCACCACGATCGCGATGACGATGACGATGAAGAGTTCGATGCCGCCGACGCTGCTCATGGGGGCTCCTCGCTCGTGTGGGCCGCGGCCCGGATGGCTAGCGCCGGCCGCGGACGCCCGCGAGCGCCCGCTGCGCGACGTCGACGTCGTGGTCCTTCTTGAGCAGCACGCCCATGAAGGGGAGGCGCGCAGCGATCTCCCCGGGGTCGACCCCGCCGCGCGCCAGCGCCTGCACCCAGTCGATGAGCTCGCTGGTGCTGGGCTTCTTCTGCAGGCCGGACACGTCGCGCAGCCAGTAGAAGGCCTGGATCGCCAGGTCGAGCAGGCGCTTGTCCAGGTCGGGGACGTGGACGCGCACGATGCGCTCCATCATCTCCTCGTCCGGGAACTCGATGTAGTGGAACACGCAGCGGCGCAGGAACGCGTCGGGCAGTTCCTTCTCCGCGTTGGAGGTGATGAGCACGATGGGCCGGTGCACGGCCTTGACGGTCGCGTGCGTCTCGGGGATGTGGAACTCCATCTGGTCGAGCTCCCACAGCAGGTCGTTGGGGAACTCGAGGTCGGCCTTGTCGATCTCGTCGATGAGGAGCACCACGCGCTCCTCGCTGGCGAAGGCCTCGCCCAGCTTGCCGGGCTTGATGTACCGGGCGATGTCGCTCACGTCGCGGTCGCCGAACTGGCCGTCGTACAGGCGCTGCACGGTGTCGTAGACGTAGAGGCCGTCCTGCGCCTTGGTCGTCGACTTGACGTTCCAGACCAGGAGCGGCATGTCCAGGCCGCGCGCGATGCTCTGCGCGAGCATCGTCTTGCCGGTGCCGGGCTCGCCCTTGATGAGCAGCGGGCGGCTGAGTTGCACGGCGACGTTGACCGTCTGCATGAGGTCGGGCGCGGCGATGTAGTCGCTGGTGCCCGTGTAGGTGAAGGACTGGCTCATGGCCTCGCGCTTTCGGTCGTTGACGTGAGCGTGGGAGCGCCGAGGCGGCACCCGGTGG
>DASUMX010000291.1:0-4246 GCA_036277455.1 Thermoleophilia bacterium | reverse complement strand
GCCTCCCAGTCCTCGCGCACGCGGCGGTCGAGGACCTCCGGCTGGCTCAGCTCGCGCATGTGGCGCATGGTCGCGTCGAGGCTGAGGAAGTCGCCGAACGCCCCGACGGCGGCGATGTCGTCCACCGCGAGGCTCTCGTCGTCGACGCGGATGCCGCCGACGATGTGCTTGATCATGCGCGCGATCTCGTTGTCCATGACGAACTGCGCGCTGTCGAAGGTGACGCCCGACTCGATCATCCCCGCACCGTAGATCAGGTTGGCCCCTGCCAACGCTGCCGTGAGTCCGGTGAGGGTCTTCTCGTGCCCGACCTGGGCGTCACCGAGCTTGGAGTCCGCCTACAACCCGGCGACGAAGCTCGGAAGCATGTAGCGCCGCGCCATCTGCGCCACCGCGGCGCTGATCAGCGCGATCTCGGGCGAGCCGACGGAGGCCGCCGCGAGCTTGAGGTCCATCGCCGTGGTGGAACTGCCGTACATGACCGGGCTGCCGCGCTCCACGAGCTGCGCGAGCGTGATGCCGGCGAGCACCTCGGCGTTGTGCGTGACCAGGGTGCCGGCGAGCGTGACGGGGCTGGAGCCGCCGGCCATCGCCATGCTCAGGATGTTGTCGGGGATGCCCCAGCGCGAGCACTCGATGATCACCTCGGTGGCGTCCCGCGGGAGCTTCAGCGGGCTCACGGGGCAGACGCCGCCGTACACGATGGGCCTCGCGCGCAGCTCGTCCGCGCCGCCCACGACCTCGGCGCACATGCGGAAGATGGCGTCGCACTCGACCCCCGAGAGCGGGCCGATGCCGATGGGCTTGGTCGTGTTGAGCAGCTGCGCCTCGGTGTTGTGGACCGCGGCCGTCTCCGGCGGGACGTCCCGGGCCCCGACGGAGACCTCGTGCGTGTCCATCTCGTCGAGGTAGTCGTTGATCCGGGCGATGTCGGCGACGTCCTGCAGCGTGGACTCCCGCGCCTTGCCGGTGTCCATGTCGATGACGGCGATGCCCTCGCTGAAGTTGGTGAACGCCACGCGGCCCGGCTCCATGAGGAAGTCGTTCTTCGGGTCGCGGCCGCACAGGACGTACTTGCTGGGTGCGGCCGCGATCGCGTCCTCGACGACGTGCGGCGGGATGCGCACCATGCGCGTCTCGCCGTCGACGACGCAGCCGCCGTCCTTGAAGATGTCGCGCGCGTCGTCCGCCTCGACGAAGACGCCGGTGCGCTCGAGCACCTCGAGTGTGCCGAGGTGGATGTCGTCGAGCTCGGACTCCGTGAACACGTTGACGCTGAGCCCGCGGCTGCGCGTGCCGCCGGCGAAGAGGTTTCGCTTCACGCCGCTCCTCCTTGATCGGGTTGGCGAATCTTCACGCGCGGGCGCGCAGCCCTGCGCACTCCTGGAAGCGCGTGACGCTGTTGATCGGCACGTCGAGCACCTCGGCGATGTGGAACTTCGCCTCCATGGCGCCGGCGTGCGTGGCGTACGTGAGCTCCTGCACCGGGATCCGCCCGAGGCCGAGGTCGCGGCGCACGTCGTGCATGACGATGGGGTCGGCGAGGTCGGCGACGGCGCAACCGAGCTTCTCCGCCACGTAGGTCTTGGCGTTCTTGAGGCGCATGCCCCGGGTCATCTGCATGCGGCCCACCAGATCTCCGGCGGTCCGCATGCCACCCATGCCCGAGGCCAGCGCGTGCGTGCACGCCATGCCCAGAGGGTCACCCACGCCCACCTACAACCCGTCGCACCCCAGGATGTCGACCAGCGCGCGGGAGACGCGCGAGACGGCGTCCGCGGGAGGGTACGGGCTCATCGGCACGCCGCCGACACCCATGCCCACGTTGGGGTGCACGGGGATCTCGGCGACGTCCATGCAGGGCTTGATGATCGTGCACGCCCGGGCGACGTTCCAGGCGATCGACCTGGTGGTGTTGACGTTGACGGCCGGCCCGAAGATGGTGGCGCCGGCCTCCTGGGCCACCTCGAGCTGCGCCTTCGGCCACATCCCGGCGAGCCGCCTGCCCTTGTAGGTGAGCTCGCCGTGCATGCCGAGCACGCATTCGCTGGCCATGCCCAGCTCGATGCCGATGTCCGGGTGGCGACCCTTGATGGTCTCGACCGCCGTGAGGGTGGCGAGGAAGTCGCCGTCGCCGGCGGCGGCCGCGGTGTCGAAGTCCATGCCGTCCGTGCCGGCCTCCCACATGCCCTCGGCGACGAAGACCATGTCGCTCACCGCGTGGTCGATGGCCGCCACCTGCGCGTCCCGCGCCTCGGCGATGCGGCCCTGCGGCATGAGCTCGGACCAGTTGGGGATGGGCCCGTCCGGCATGGAGTAGCGGCCGAGGTCCGGCATCGCCCCGTACTGCAGGGGCGCGATGACGTTGAGCTGGGCGTTCTTCATCGCCTGCGTCTCGTAGCTGAGGATGGTCTTGATCGCCTTGTACGAGTAGTCGATGGCGAACAGCTCGAGCATGTCGGCGCCGCGGTGGCTCTGGTAGCTGTAGAGCTCGTCGACGCGCGTGCCCGAGTCGAGGTTGCCCGAGCCGTCGAAGCTGAGGCAGACCTCGTCGCCCATGTCGACGGCGCTGAACTTGGACTCGCTGGCGAAGATGTCGAGCAGGTGGTCGATCTCCGCCTCGGAGAGGGGAGGGGCCTTGGCGCGGCGGGCGCCTATCTCCGTGCCCGCGAGGAGGTCCTCGCGGATCTCCGACGGCGTCATCTCGACGAGCCCGCCGTCGCCGAGCCGCGTGCGTACAGGTCTCTCCACTCCAGCACCCCCGAGGGCCGTCCTGTGGGATTGGTTAGTTACCTAACTAACCTTGCGGTACACTACCAGACGGCCTCGGGGCGTTCAAGGCGCCCACGCGCGTCGGGTCTGGCGTGCGGGGGGCCGAATCGGATAGGGTGCCCAGCGGAAACCGCACCACGGCGAAGGGGGTGACGGCGTTGACGAGGTACGAGCTGCCGTTCAGCGACCCCACGCCCGACCTCGCCCCGACCGCCGCCCGCATCCTCGAGGCCGCGAAGCGCGTCCTCTCGCGCGAGGGCTTCCGTGGGCTCACCTTCGAGACCATCGCCCGGGAGGCCGGGGAGAACCCGGCCCTCATCCGCTACCACTTCGGCAGCAAGGCCGGGCTCCTGGCGGCGCTCGTGGACTCGGTGCTGTATCAGGAGGCGGTGGAGCTCATCGAGCAGCTCACCGCCGTCCCGGCCGGCGAGGAGCGGCGCTCGCAGCTGCTCGAGCTGCACGAGGGCCTGCCCGAGGACACGGACGCCTACCGCAACTTCTTCGAGCTCATCCCGCACTGCCTGCGTGACGACGAGCTGCAGCCGCACCTGCGCGGCCTGTTCGACTGGTACCGCAAGCTGGACGCCTGGGCGCTCAAGGACGCCGGCGACAAGGAGCCGCCGGCCCACATCGCGCCCATGGCGCTGCTGACGGTGGCGATCGCCGACGGCATCGCCCTGCAGAAGCTCGCCGACCCCGACCTCGACTTCGAGCCGGCGTTCGCTCTCTGGCGCCGGCTCGTGCTCGGGTACGTCGAGGCTGGAGGCGAGCCGGGGGCCGCGCCCGGCGAGCCCGGCGGCGGCGCCGAGAGCGCCGAGGCGGGCGGCAAGAGAGCCTGACCCGCCGCAGCCCGCGGCCTCCTCAGCCGCCGAGCTCCGCGTCGGCGGCGGCGCAGATCCTCGCCAGCTCCGCCGCCTTGTCCGCGTCCAGCGGCTCCGGCACGTAGTGCTCGAGGATATCGAGCCCGCGCTCGCGCGCGACCTCGACGGGGTCGCGCAGGTGCGCTCCATCGGGGCCGATCTCCTGGCCGATGGAGCGCTCCACGGTCTCCCTCATGTGCCGGCGGGTGTGGGCCTGCCCCAGGAAGTGCCCGCCGGGGCCCACCGCGTCGATCACGTCGAGCGCCAGCTGCTCCTCGTCGAGCTCGAGGTCGCGGAACGCGTTCGCGGCGCGCCGGTAGAGGTCGTCGTCCAGCAGCATGTGCTCGGGCGTGAACAGCTGGTAGCGGTTGGTGAGCCCGATCGTCGTCATGAGCTCGGAGCCGACGATGCCGGCGAGCATCACCGTGTGCGCCGTCTCCGCCGCGGCCAGCCAGCTGCCCGGCAGGTCGTCGTCGGTGCCGGCGTACCCCGTCATCGCCGGCAGCCCGAAGTGGTGCGCCAGCTCGCCGGGGAGGAAGAGGCCGCGGTGGTTGAGCGGCGCCGTGGTCAGCGCCGCCGTCCGTGGGTCGGCGTGCACCGGCAGAGGGAAGAGG
>DASUMX010000290.1:0-6267 GCA_036277455.1 Thermoleophilia bacterium | reverse complement strand
CGGCAACACGATGGTCGTGAACGGCAAGACCTGGCCGTACCTGAACGTGGAGCAGCGGCGGTATCGCCTCCGCCTACTGAACGGCTCGCAGTCACGGTTCCTCATCCTCAAGATGAACAACGGCATGCCCTTCACCCAGATCGGCAGCGAGGGCGGGTATCTGCCCAAACCGGTCAGGCTCAGGCAGCTGCTGATCGCGCCGGCGGAGCGCGCCGACGTGATCGTGGACTTCTCCAAGGTCCGGCGCGGGTCGCGCATCATCCTGCGCAACGTCGGTCCCGACGAGCCCTTCGGCGGCGGCGAGGTCGGGGAGGAGTTCGAGGCGGCGGACGTCGGTACCACGGGTCAGGTGATGCAGTTCCGCGTGCGCAAGGCGACATCGCGCGACACGAGCGCGCGGCCCGGCAGACTGGACCTGCCCGAGATCAAGCGGCTGCCGGCGGCGAGCGTGGTCCGCAACGTGAGCCTCAACGAGCTCGACTCGGCGACGGTCAAGGCGTCCGAGGACCCGGATGGCAACGTCGTCCTCGACCCCGACGGCCAGCCGTTCGGGCCAAGGGAGGCCGCGCTCGGCACCTGGACCAGCACCGGCGGCCCCGAGCCGCTGTTCTGGATGGACGGCGTGACCGAGAATCCGGCCCTGGGAGCCGTCGAGAGCTGGAACCTGCGCAACTTCACCATGGACGCGCACCCGATCCACATCCACCAGGTGCAGTTCCAGGTGGTCAAGCGCGTCGTCACCGACCCGATGATGTCGCCGCACGGCATGAGGGGGCAGGGCGCGGTCCTGAAGCCCGAGCCTTGGGAGACCGGGTGGAAGGACACCGTCATCGTCTACCCGGGCGAGCTGACCCGGGTGAAGGCGAGGTTCACCATCGCCGGCCTCTTCGTGTGGCACTGCCACATCCTCGAGCACGAGGACAACGAGATGATGCGGCCGTTCCGCGTGGGCCCGGCCCCGCCGACGGCCGCGCTCACGACGCAGCCGCAGTGACCGTACTGCAGTGACGAAGGGCGAGGGCCGCGCCCGCCTCGGCGGGCGCGGCCCTCGCGCGTACGCTGCCGCGTGCTCCGGGCCCGCCGGCGGGTCACACGGTGGTCGCCGCCTCCTGGAGCGCCGCCCACGCGCCGGCGACGTGCTCACGCTCGGTGGCCTGCGCGCCCACGGAGATGCGGATGATGAGCCGGCCTTTGAGCAGCGAGGTGCCGAAGTAGTAGTCGCCGGCGGCGGTGACGCGCCGCACGATCGCGGCGTTGTGCGCCGCGAGCGCTTCTTCGTCGCCGGCGAGCGCCGGCGGCACGTGCCGCAGGCACACGGTCTGGAGCGGCGCCGGCGCCATGAGCGCCCACTCCGGCGCCGCGACCACCTGCTCGGCGAGCCAGGCGGCGTTGCCGACGTCGCGGCGGATGCGCCTCTGCAGTCCCTCGACGCCCTCGGAGCGTAGAAGGAACCAGAGCTTGAGCGCGCGGAAGCGGCGGCCCAGCGGGATGCCCCAGTCGCGCAGGTTGCGCACGAGGCCGTCCTGCGCGGTGCGCAGGTAGCTCGGGTCCGTGCTCATCACGCGCACCAGGTGCTCGGGGTCGCGCACGTAGTAGGCGGAGAGGTCGAAGCCGGTGCCCATCCACTTGTGCGGGTTGAAGACGACGGAGTCGGCGCGCTCCACGCCCTCCCACATCCAGCGGTACTCGGGGCAGACCATCGCCGTCCCCGCGAGCGCCGCGTCGACGTGCAGCCACATACCGTGGCGTTCGCAGAGGGTCGCGGTGCCGGCCACCGGGTCGAGCGCCGTGGTCGCCGTGGTGCCGACCGCGGCGACCACGGCGCAGGGCCGGCGACCGGCCGCCAGATCTTCGTCGATCGCGTGCTCCAGATGGTCCAGCCGGAGCGCGTGCTCGTGGTCGGTCCCGATGAGGCGCAGGTGCTCGGCGCCGAAGCCGGCGAGGAGCGCCGCCTTGGGCACCGAGCTGTGCGCCTGGTCGCTCGCGTAGACGACGAGAGGCGCGGCCTCTGCCTGCAGACCGCCGCGGTTCTGCGAGAAGTCCGAGGTGCGCTCGCGGGCGCAGAGCAGCGCGGTGAAGGTCGAGGTGCTGGCCGTGTCTTCGATCACGCCGGTGAACGTGTCCGGCAGACCCACCATCTCGCGCAGCCACTGCATGACGACGTCCTCGACCTCCGTCGCCGCGGGGCTCGTCTGCCAGCTCATGCCCTGCACGCCGAGCCCGGAGGAGACGAGATCCGCGAGCACCGACGAGAGGTCGCTGTTGCTGGGGAAGTAGTGCAGGAAGCCGGGGTGGTTCCAGTGCGTGATGCCCGGCATGACGACCCGGTCGAGGTCGGCGACGATGCCGCCGAGGTCGCCGCCGCGCAGCGAAGGCTCGGCGGGCAGCAGCGCCGCCACCTCGCCCGGTTGCGAGGGGCTCATGACGGGGTAGTCGGCGATGTGCTCACGGTAGGCGGCGATCCACTCGATCAGCTCGTGGCCGAGCTGCCGGAACTCGTTGGTGTCCATGGGCGCTCCCGGGTCGTTGCGGCGGCGGGGGGTGGCCGGCGCCGCGATTCTATCGAACGACCGGCGCCGGGGCGGCGCCGGTTGCCGGGGATGCCGCTCTCGGGGGAGGATGCTGGCGAGTGCGGGCGGGGTTGCCGCTCGCAGGACCCTGGAGGCCAGCATGCACATCGCGCCGTTCGCCGTCGAGCAGTGGATGAACGCCCACGAGACGACGGCCACCTGGAACCTCGGCGAGACCTGCGTGCACTCGCTCACGGTCGACGAGCTGCTCGCGCTGACGGGCGACGCGGACGACGTCTTGCGCCGGCTCCGCGACACCCGCCTCACCTACGGCCACATCATCGGCTCGCACGAGCTCCGCGCCCAGATCGCCGCCCTGTACGGCGGGCGCATCGGCGCCGACGACGTCCTCGTGACCAACGGCGCGATCGGCGCCAACTTCCTCGCGCTGTTCGCGCTCACCGAGCCCGGCGCCGGCGTGGTGTGCGTCAAGCCCACCTACCAGCAGCTCTACTCGGTGCCGCAGGCGCTGGGCGCGGACCTGCGGCTTCTGCCGCTGCGCGAGAAGAACGGCTACCTGCCGGACGTGGACGAGCTCCGCTCGCTGGTCGACGACGCGACCCGGCTCATCATCGTCAACAACCCCAACAACCCCACCGGCGCCCTGATGGACGAGGCGTTGCTGCGAGAGATCGTCGCCGTGGCCCGGGAGCGCGACGCGTGGGTGCTCTGCGACGAGGTCTACCGCATGCTCGAGCACGATCCGGGGACGCGGCCGCCGTCGATCGTCGACCTCTACGAGAAGGGGGTCGGCACGGGCAGCATGAGCAAGAGCTACTCGCTGGCGGGGCTGCGCACGGGCTGGGTGGCGGGCCCGCCGGAGGCGCTGGCCCGCTGTCTCGAGGTGCGCGACTACACGACCATCTCGTGCGGCGTGCTCGACGACATCCTCGCCACGGTCACGCTCGAGCACCGCGACGCGGTGCTCGAGCGCAATCTCGAGATCGTGCGCGGCAACCTGGCGATCGTGGACGAGTGGGTGGAGCGGGAGGAGCGGCTGCGGTACGCGCGGCCGCGCGCCGGCACCACCACCCTCATCCGCTACGACTATCGGGTCCCCTCGCTGGAGTTCTGCCAGGGGATGTTCGACCTCAACGGCGCCTTCGTCGTGCCCGGCGCGGCCTTCGACGAGGAGTACGCCTTCCGCCTCGGCTACGCGTGCGCCCGCGACGTCCTCGAGGGCGGGCTCGCCGCCGTGTCGGCCTACCTGCGCACGCTCGAGGCCTGAGCCCTGCGCGGCGAGGCCGGGCCGCCGTGCGGCGCCCCGGCCCCTGCCGCCCCACCATCGGGACGGCGGCCCCTGCCATCCCGTTCTTGCGGCGGCGGTCCCTGCCCGCGGCGTGAGCGCCGCGGGCCATCCTGTCAGCCGCCGGCGCCGATCGAGCGTCCGGCGAAGCCGCCCCTGACGGGTGCGCGCGTTCCCGGTGCGATGACGATGAACCCGGAGCCGGCTCCGCTTGCCCGGCCGACGGCGAAGCCGCCCCGCGCCGGACTGCGCGTGCCACGGATGTGCGACGGCGACGCGATCTCGCCGCCGGTGACGGCGGCGACGGTCGCCACGGTGGCGTGCTGCGCCTGCGCGACGGTGGCGAGGGCATGACCGCCGGCGCGGTGCAGCGTCGCCGTCTCCGTGCCGGTGAGCGGTGCGCTGATGAGGACGCCGATGAGCGCCCCGATCAGGACCGCGCACACAAGGACCGCGACCGTCGACGTCACGGGGTGCCTCAGCGTCCACGCGGGCGACCCACCGCGTCGTGTGGTTGGCGTCTGGGCGCTGAACGTGTTCATGGGTTCCTCCTCGTGTCGCCTGTCTCGCGTTCCTTCGAGCAGCGGCGCTGCGTGCTCAGGCTATGGAAGGGCGATGAGTGGCCGCCTCACCCAAGTGGGGTGAATCGCCCGGCACGGGGAGGCGGCATAGAATGACGGCAGATGGGTGAGCCGGTGAGACCAGGGGACGACCTGCGCGATTCAGCGCCGCGCCGCACGTGGCTGGCCGCCGAGCGCACCTACCTCGCCTGGCTGCGCACCGGGCTGGGCGCACTGGGGCTGGCTTTGGCCGTGGGGAGGCTGCTGCCGGCGCTGATCGACGCCTCGCACCTGGCCTTCGGCGTGCTCGGCGGAGGCTTCGCCGTGCTCGGCGTCTTCCTGCTCGTGCTGGCGGCGTACCGGGCCCAACGTACCCGCACCGCTCTCAAGGCCGGGATTCCGCTGCCGACGGACTTCTGGGCCGTCTGGGTGCTCACGGTCGCCAGCTGCGTGCTGGCGGTCGGCACGATCGTCCTCGTCATCGCGGAGGTGTGAACCAGTGAGTCACTACGGCCCCTCGCGAGAACTCGTCGTCACCGTCTGCCGCACATTGCTGGACGGGGGCTACCTCAAGGCGACCGAGGGCAACGTCTCGGTCCGCGTGTCCGGTGAGGACGCCTACGCGATCACGCCGTCCAGCTACGACTACGGCAGGATGGAGCCCGGCGACATCTGCGTGCTCGGGCTCGACGGGCGGCGCATCCTTGGGGCGAAGAAGGCCTCGATCGAGGCGTCGATGCACGCCGCCGTGTACGAGAGGCGCCCGGACGTGAGCGTGATCATCCACACGCACCAGCCGTACGCGAGCGCGCTGGCGCTGATGGAGCGGCCGATCCCCGCCCTGTTCGACGAACAGGTGCGCTACCTCGGCCGCTCGGTCGAGCTCGTCCCGTACGCGCCGTCGGGGACGAGCTTTCTCAAGAAGAACGTGGCGAAGAAGCTCGCGAGCGGCGCCAACGCCTACATCCTCGAGAACCACGGCGTGCTCGTGCTCGGCGGCGACGCCGAGCAGGCGGTGCACAACATGGCCCTCCTCGAGAAGGTCGCGCTCGACTACCTGCTGGCGCTGCTCACCGACGGGCGCGCCGAGAAGGTCCCGCTGCCGATCCGCGAGATCGCGTTCGCGAAGCTGCGCAAGGACGAGAAGCGGCTGGCCGCGCAGGTGGAGGAGGCGCGAGCCGCGCGCGAGGCGGCCGAGGCGGGCGTGGAGAAGGCTGCCGGAGCGACGGCGCGGGCGGCCGCGGGCGGCCCCGCGACGGCCGCCGCCGCCGTGCCGGCCGGCCCCGGCGTCCCCTCCGGCGCCCAGCTTGCCGGCTACGCCATCAGTCGCTACCCGGACGTCGCCGAGGTCTACCGGCGCCTCGACGAGCTTGTCTCCCGGCCGCTCCGCCCCATCCGCCGCGA
This sequence comes from Thermoleophilia bacterium, assembly GCA_036277455.1. Lineage (GTDB taxonomy): Bacteria > Actinomycetota > Thermoleophilia > UBA2241 > UBA2241 > CAIXSE01. The sequence continues at coordinate 487 of DASUMX010000290.1, read as the reverse complement.
CGCGATGGACGGCTACCTCGACTGGTTCGACGCGGAGTGCCGCCGCAGCAGGGAGCTGACCGACCAGGCGGCGGAGCTCATCCCCGGCGGCGTGCAGCACAACCTCGCCTTCAACTACCCGTTCCCGCTGGCGATCGAGAAGGCCGAGGGGGCCCGCCTCTGGGACGTCGACGGCAACGAGTACATCGACTTCCTCCAGGCGGGCGGCCCGACCGTGCTCGGCAGCAACTACGAGCCGGTCCGGCGGCAGGTCGCCGAGGTCGTCGAGCAGTCGGGCCCCGTCACCGGCCTCTTCCACAAGTACGAGCTCAAGCTGGCCGAGCTCGTGAACCGGCTGATGCCCGCCTGCGAGATGTTCCGCATGCTCGGCTCCGGCACGGAGAGCGTCATGGCGGCCGTCCGCGCCGCCCGCGCCTTCACCGGCAAGAAGTGGGTGGTCAAGGTCGGGGGCGCGTACCACGGCTGGAGCGACCAGATGGTGTACGGG
>DASUMX010000289.1:0-9487 GCA_036277455.1 Thermoleophilia bacterium | reverse complement strand
CCCGGTGGTGTTCATCTCCGGCATGGAGGAGGGCGTGTTCCCGCACCAGCGGTCGCTGGACGAGCAGAACGTGGAAGAGGAGCGGCGGCTCGCGTACGTGGGCATCACGCGCGCGATGGACCGGCTGTACCTGGTGCACGCGCGCGCGAGGACGCTCTGGGGAGCCGCCCAGTACAACATCCCGTCACGCTTCCTCGACGAGATCCCCACGGAACTCACAGAGCGCCAGACCGTCGGCGGCAGGCCGACCAGCTGGGACTCCGGCGGCGGCTGGGGCGGCGAGTCGCGGGGCCGCGGCGCCGGCGGCGGCTGGGACGGCGGCGGCTGGAGCGGCCGGCGGCCCCGTGCAGAGGACGAGGCCGACCACGAGACGCTCGGGACCGGCCGTCGAATCACCGGGCTCGAGAAGAAGCAGCTCGACGAGGAGGTCGTGGAGCAGTTCTTCGCCCCCGGCGACCGCGTGCTCCACGCGACCCTCGGCGAGGGCACCGTCCTGGCCATGCAGAGCGGCGGGATCGTGCTCATCCGCTTCGAGAACGACGGCTCGGAGCGGCGGCTCATGGCCAGCGTGGCGCCGCTGAAGAAGCTGCGCTCCTGAGCGGAGCCGTCACGGTCCGGTGCCGCTGTCCCACATGCGCCACGTGCCGTCGGACATGCGGACGACGTGCTCGAACAGCTGATGCTCGCCCGGCTCGCCCCAGGGCGACACTCCGGGCGACGGCTCGATCCACACGATCGCCGCGAACTCGACGGTCGCCTCGTCGACGGCCCCACGGGAGACCGACCCCGGCACGACACGCACGAAACGCGCAGAGGCGATGTCCTCTCCGTTCCACTGTCGGATCGGGGAGCCGGGGGCGACAAGGGACCGCTGCGCCTCCTCCAGGCGCCCCGTGCCGACGAGGGTCCAGAACTCCCTCACGACGTCCACCGCCGCGGCGGGCGGCTTGCCGGCGGTGATCCGCGGAGAAGGGACGGGTGTCGGCGGGCCGGCGGATGCGTCCGGGGCGTCCGTCGCGCCGCCGGAGGAGCCGCCGCAGGCGGCGAGCAGGGCGGCGCAGATCAGCGCCGTGAGGAACGGCACGGAGCGCGCCGCGCTCGGGACGCGTGCCGGACGGACGTGACCGCGGCGACTGTGCTCGCTCAAGGCTGCCTCCTCGTGTCGTGACGCGCCCGCACGCACTTCATCACGGGAGTGGCCGGGTGTACAGGTTGACGATGCGCAGACGAGGTTGACGACTCTCGGGCGGGTCGGGGCCGACCGGCCGCGGACGCCCCTGCGGTAGAGTGGGGCGCAGCCAGTCCAGTCCCATGGTCCGAGGAGGGTCGCCATGGCCGTCGAGGTCGTCCGCGAAGGCGCCGTCGCCATCGTCACCGTCAACCGCCCGGAGGCGCTCAACGCGCTGAACACGGAGACCAACGAGGCGTTGCTCGCTGCCGTGCGCGAGCTCGCGCCCGACGACGGCGTGCGCTCCGTCGTGCTCACCGGCGGAGGCGACAAGTCGTTCGTCGCCGGCGCCGACATCGCCGAGATGAGCGTGCTGACGGCCGAAGAGGCGCGCCGCTTCGGCGCGCTGGGTCAGGCCGTCATGAGCGGCATCGAGGCGGCGCCCCAGCCGTGGATCGCCGCCGTCAACGGCTTCGCCCTCGGCGGCGGTTGCGAGCTGGCCCTCGCCTGCGACATCAGGCTGGCCGCGGAGAACGCCAAGTTCGGCCAGCCCGAGATCAACCTGGGCATCACGCCGGGCTTCGGCGGCACGCAGCGACTGCCGCGCAACGTGGGCGAGGGCTGGGCCAAGTACCTGGTGCTCAGCGGGCGCTTCATCCGCGCCGACGAGGCCCTGCGCATCGGGCTCGTCCAGGCCGTGGTCCCCAAGGACGAGCTCATGACCCAGGCGATGAAGCTGGCGGAGGAGCTCGCCGGCAAGAGCCCGCTGGCGATGCGCTACTGCAAGGCCGCCGTCAACGCCGCCGCCGACACCGACATCGCGACCGGGCAGGGGATCGAGAGGGACCTCTTCGCGCTGGCGTTCGCGACCGAGGACCAGACGGAGGGCATGGCCGCGTTCCTCGAGAAGCGGGCGCCGGAGTTCGGGGGGCGCTGAAGCGCCGCCGGCGCCGCCCGCCGCTCCGCCGTCGCTCCCGGCCGGCGCCGCGGCCCGGGCTCGTCAGACGGCGCCGACGGCCCTGGCCAGCCGCGCCAGCACCTCGTGGACGCCGGGCGTGGCGCGCACCAGCACATCGGCAGCCTCCAGCACGGATCGCGGCGTCTCGTCGGTGACCGCCGCGACGGCCAGCGTGCGCCGCCGTGCGTCCCGCTCGCCCCAGTCGCGCACGGCGGTGAACACCGTGATGTCGGTGAGGTCGTCGCCGCAGCCGATCGCCGAGAGGTAGTCGCCGGCCGCGAGAAGCCGCCGGACGGCGGACCCTTTGGTGAACGGGAGCGGCGGTCGCACCTCGAAGGCGAAGTGGCCGGTGGCGATGGCGAGCCCGCGCTCGCGCGCGGGCTCGATCACCCGCTTCAGGATCTCGTGCCGCGTGGCGGCGGCGTCCCGCGCCAGGCGGTAGTGGACGGCGAGGACGGTCCGCTTGTCCTCGAGCACGACCCCCAGGGCCTCGCAGTCGAGGTCTCTCGCGGCGCCCTCGGCGACGGCGCGGATCAGGGGGACGTAGCGCTCCGCCTGCGGATCCACGCTGACGGAGCCGTCGGGGGTCATCGTCTCGAGCCCGTGGGTGCCGACGTAGGCAGCGCCTTGCAGCGGGATCATGCGGTGGCCGTCCTCGAGCGCGCGGCCGGTGGCGAAGACGACCAGCCCGAGGCGCTGCGTCAGAGCGGCGAGAAGCTCCCGAAAGGCGGCCGGCACGAGCGCGTCGGCGGGAGTGGGGGCGATGGGGGAGATGGTCCCGTCGATGTCGCAGACGAGCGCCGCCGCGTCCGGCGCTCCCCCGGCGGCGTTCATGAAACCGTCCAGGGCATCGGCCCCGCTCATGATCGGCGACCCAGTCTCCACGCTTCCTCCCGCCTCGCTTGCCTCTCACCCTACCCCCGCCCGAGGCCGGTCGACAACGAGTCTCATCGTGGTACGTCCCTCGTCAAGTTCCCCCGGCGGCGTGCCGATACCCGGGCCGAGAGAGATGAGTGACCCGGCCGACAGCGCACGTCGCCCCCTCCGGGGCGGCAGGGCTCGCGACACGCGCGCGGACCCCTATCTCAAGTCCATGCTCCTGGGCTTGATCGAGGACAGCTACCTGCACACGGGGACGTTCACGCAGTTCGCGGCCGAGGTGCTCCAGGTGATCGCCTACGCGGTGACCGTGCCGGTGGCGTTCACCGAGGGGTTCCTCAAGTCGTACCTGTCCATCGATCGCGTGGTGGAGGACGACGAGGGTCGCATCAGCATCATCCCCAGGGCCGGAGCCAGCATCGAGGACATGATCCGCGACGTGGACGAGATCACCGCTCAGGTGGACCCCGGCGCCGTGTTCAACCCGGTCGTGCGCGCCAGGCTGGACGCCGTGCACCAGACCTCGAGCAGGGCGATGAAGTGGGACCTCGACACCCTGTCGGGCATGGACGACGCGCAGCTCATGCAGGTGCTGCGCGAGATGCAGGCCGAGTCCGAGGCGGCGCCCGAGCCGGGGGCGGACGAGGCCACCGACTACGTGCGCGCCAAGATCGCCACGATCCGCCGCAACGTCGGCCGGTTCCAGCCGCGTCACGAAGGCGACGTGGCCTGAGCCCGGCCGCCCGGCGCTGTCGGCGCCGGGCCCCGTGCGATACCATTGCGCGCACGACCGAAGGGCCTTCCGTGCAGCACTTCTCCGACAGACTGGCCACGGCCATCCGCACGCGTCGCAGCGTCGTCTGCGTCGGGCTCGACCCTGTGCTCGAACGCATGCCGCCGGAGCTGGTCGAGAAGTACCGGCCGCAGGCGGCGGAGCTGGGCGAGGACGCCGCCGTCGCCGCCTGCTTCCAGGAGTTCTGCAGCGGCGTCATCGACGCCGTCGCCGACGTCGCCGCGTGCGTCAAGCCGCAGGCGGCCTTCTTCGAGCAGTACGGCGCCGCCGGCTGGCGCGCGCTCGGCGCCGTCATCAGATGTGCGCACGACCACGAGTTGCCGGTGATCCTGGACGTCAAGCGCGGCGACATCGCGTCCACCGGCGCGGCCTACGGGCACGCCGCGTTCGGCGGCGCCGCCGGCTTCGCCGGCCCGGCCACCGGCATCGGCGCCGACGCCGTCACCGCCAGCCCCTATCTGGGCGACGACTCACTGCAGCCGCTGGTCGACCACTGCGCCACCGGCCACGGCGTCTTCGTCCTCACGCGCACGAGCAACCCGGGCGCCTCGCTGCTGCAGGAGGTGGAGGTGGACGGACGGCCGCTGTTCCTGCGCGTCGCCGATCTGGTGCGCGAGCTCGGCTCCGCCCACATCGGCGAGGCCGGCTACAGCGACGTGGGCGCGGTCGCCGGCGCGACCGCGCCGGCCCAGCTCCGCGCGGTGCGCGAGGTGCTGCCCAACGCGTTCCTGCTGGTGCCCGGCTACGGCGCCCAGGGCGCCGGCGCCGGCGCTCTCGCGGGAGTCGCCGCCGGGGACGCCGCCGGCTTCGTGGTCAACGCGTCCCGTTCCATCATCTTCGCCTGGCAGGCCGCCGGCGGCGACTATCGAAGGGCTGCGGCGGCGGCCGCCGAATCTATGCGCAGCGACCTCCAGGACACCCTGTGACCGACGAGACACCAGAGGAGAGGGCTGCGGCCGGTCAGCCTCCGCTTGATCCCGACGATCCCGACGCCGCGCTCCGGCGCCTGGAATCCCTGGGGACTGCGGGCACGCCGCCCGCGCAGGCAGGCCCGGCTCCGCTGCCCCGGGATCCGGTCGTCGACCCGTTCGTGGAGCCGCCCGCCAGCCGCCCGCCGCGCCCTGTGAGCGGCGCCAAGCGTGCGCCGCGGGCGCGTCCGCCGCGGTCCGCCGCCGGCTCGCGCTCCTCCCGGATGGCGGCGCGTATCGCGGCGCCGGTGGTGTTCCTCATCGCCGTGATCGCCCTCGTCGGCATCGTCGTGAACTCCGGCGTCATGGACGAGCCGGCGCCCACACCGACCGTCGAGGCGACCAAGACCAAGGATGGCAGTGTGACGGTCACCAAGAGGTACGTTGTGCAGGAAGGCGACTCGCTCTCGAGCATCGCCGTCCGCTTCAATACCACCACGGCGGAGCTCAAGGCGCTGAACCCCGACCTCAGCGGCAGCACCGTCGTGATCGGGCAGAGGATCGTGGTCCCCCGCCCAGCGGACTGAGGGCGCCGGCGCCGCCCGCCGCCCGGGCGCCACCCGCGGTCTCCCCACACGCCACCACCCTCGGCCGGCGCCTGCCCGCGCCCGCTGCGCATGTTGCTCCGAGCCTCGCCGCTCCCTCGCGGCTCCCTCGCCTCATCCGTCCCCAGGACCGGTCGGAGGGCGTTGCTGAGGGCTGATCCCCACGAAGTGGGGAATTGAGGGAGAAAAGTGTTGCGTAATGGGGATTGGTGGGTTAGAGTGGCGCCCATGCAGCGGCCGCTACTGGTGGGGGAGTTCGAAGTCACGCTCGATGCGAAGAACCGCATCGCCGTCCCCGCCCGCCTGCGCGCCGCCTTCGACGAAGGCATCTACGTCACCCAGGAGAACGAGCGCTGCCTCGGCGGCTACAGCCCCGAGGAGTTCCAGCGCCGGCTCGAGGAGGACGTGGACGTGACCAGGGCGGGGTCGGTCGAGCGCCGCGACGTCAAGCGCCGGCTGGCTGCGACGGCGGTGTACTTCCCCGAGCTCGACAGGCAGGGCCGGCTGACGCTGCCCGCCAAGCACCTCGCCTACGCCGACGTCGCGAAAGATGCGGCCGCCCCGCGGGCGGTGACCATCATCGGCGTCGCCGACCACGTGGAGATCTGGGACCGCGCCGCCTGGACAGACTACCGGGCCCACCTTGAGGAGGAGGCCGATGCTTCCGCAGACGAGCATGCAACTTCGTGAGTACGAGATGGCCCTCGCTCACACCCCGGTCCTTCTCGACGAACTGCTCGAGCTGCTGCGCCCGGCCAGGGGAGAGACGGCCGTCGACTGTACCTTCGGCGCGGGGGGCCACGCCGAGGCCGTGGCCGCCGCGCTCGGCGCCAGGGGACGCCTGATCGCCATCGACCGCGACCCGAGCGTCGCCGAGTACTTCCGCGACGTCGCCCTCGCCGCCCCATGCGCCTGCGAGCTGTACCACGGCAACTTCGCCGAGGTGCTCGCCGAGCGGGAGCCGGCCTCGGCCGACGTCGTCTACATGGACCTCGGCGTCTCGTCGATGCAGCTCGACCGGCGCGAGCGCGGCTTCAGCTACGCCTACGACGCGCCGCTGGACATGCGCATGGACCCCGAGCTCGAGGTCACGGCGGCGGACCTGGTGAACACGCTGCCGGAGGCAGAACTCACCGGCATCTTCCGCCGCTACGGCGAGGAGCGCTACGCGCGCAACATCGCCCGCGGCGTCGTGCAGGCGCGTAAGAAGGCTCCGCTGGCGACGACGAGCGAGCTGGTCGAGATCGTCAAGCGCACGATCCCGACGCCCGCCCGCTTCGGCGCCGGCAACCCGGCCCGCCGCGTCTTCCAGGCGCTGCGCATCGTCGTCAACGACGAGCTGGGCTCGCTCGCCCGCGGTCTCGAGGAGGCCTTCAGGGTGCTGCGTCCGGGCGGCCGCCTCGCGGCCATCAGCTTCCACTCGCTCGAGGACCGGATGGTCAAAGAGTACTTCAAGGGCCACGCGGCGGGCTGCATCTGCCCGCCGGGCCTGCCGCAGTGCGTGTGCGGTCACGAGCCGACCATGCGCGTGCTCACGCGCAAGCCCGTGACGCCACGCGCGGCCGAAGCCGAGTCCAACCCGCGCAGCACCTCGGCCAAGCTTCGCGTCGCCGTGAAGCTCGAAGATTGATGGACGTAGTGCTGTTGAGCGACTCGCGGCCCGTGAGGGCCAAGCGCGGGGCGGACTGATGGCCGCTGCCGCTCGACACGCTCACGCTACGGCCCCAGCCCCACGCAGGGAAGCCGAGGCGCGGCCGGAGGCCCCGGCCTACGCCTACCGCGCGCCGCACACGCGGCGCAAGGCGGCGCAGCGCTCACGCCTGACGCGGACGTTCGTGATCTTCGTCGCCTGCCTCACCGTGCTCGCCGTCGGGCGCGTCGCGCTCAGCTTCGCCGTGGTGCAGAAGAGCCTGCAGACCGGCGCGGTCGTGCGCGAGGAACGCCGGATCAGCGAGCAGAACGGCGAGCTCCGCGAGGAGGTGGCGCGGCTTTCCTCGACGTCGCGCATCCGCCAGATCGCCGAGCGTGAGCTGGGGCTCGTGGAGGCGACCCACTTCGCGCATCCTGACGCACTTCTGCCCGCGGGCGCCTTCGAGGTCGCGGCGACCCGCTGATGGCGGCTCCCTCGACAGGACGCCGTCGCCCGTCCGGCCGGCGCGGCGGCCTCCTCGGGAGCCCGAAGCGCGCCGGCAACGGCTGCGACGGGCGCATCCGTCTCCTCCGCTTTCTCTTCATCGTCTTCCTGGTGCTCGTCGGCGGCAAGGCGGTCGCGCTCGCCTCCTCGTCGCAGGACCTCACCCAGCTCGCCCAGGAGCAGCAGCTGCAGGAGGTCGTGCTTCCGGCCCCTCGCGGTTCCATCCTCGACAGGAACGGCAACGAACTGGCCGTGGGCAAGCCGCAGCAGACGGTGTACGCCACGCCCTATCTTCTGGACGATCCCCAAGCCGCGGCCGAGGAGCTCTGCGACGCGCTGCAGATCAACCGCCGGCGCGACCGCCGCGACGTGGAAGAGGCGCTCTCGGACGGTGAGAGCGGCTTCGCCTACGTGGCGCGCAAGGTCGACCCCGAGCTCGCCAGGGCGGCGCTCAAGCTCGACCTGCCAGGCGTGGGCAGCTACGCCGAAGAGGAGCGGACGTACCCGCTCAAGGGCACGGCGGCCCAGGTCGTCGGCTACGCCGGCATGGACAACATCGGGCTGTTCGGCATCGAACTGGCGTACGAGGAGGAACTGTCCGGCGTGGCCGGCAGCGAGACCGTCGTGCGTGACCCCGCGGGACGCCCTCTCAAGACCGTCGCCCAGGTCGCGCCGCAATCCGGCGAGAATGTCTATCTCACGCTCGACCGCGAGATCCAGTACTACGCCGAGGACGTCCTCGAGAAGACCGTGCGCCACGCCGCGGCCAAGGCGGCCACCGCGATCGTGATGGACCCGCGCACCGGCGAAGTGCTCGTCATGGCCAACGTGTTTCGGCAGGGATTCCACGGCTTCGGCAAGGAAGACGAAGCCCGGAAGAACCGTGCCGTCGAGGACGCCCCGGAGCCCGGCTCCATCTTCAAGCTGGTGACCATCTCCGGGGCGCTCGCCGACGGCACCGTGAAGCCGAGCACGACGTTCAGCGTGCCCTGGAAGGTCCCTGTGGCCGACCGCACGATCCAGGACTCCCACGTTCACGCCACCGAGGAGTACTCCGTCCGCGAGATCATGCAGTACTCCAGCAACGTGGGCGCCTACAAGATCGCCGATGAGATGGGTAAGGCCGGTCTCTACAAGTGGGTCAAGGCCTTCGGCTTCGGCGAGCAGACCGGCATCGAATTCCCCGTCGAGTCCACAGGGCTCGTCCGCCCGGTGGAGGAGTGGTGGGACTCCTCTATCGGCAACATCCCGATGGGGCAGGGCGTGGGCGCGACCGCGATCCAGATGGCCTCGGCGTTCTCGACCGTCGCCTACAACGGCTGGCAGGTGAAGCCGAGGCTCGTCGCCCAGGTGGGGACGGAGGTGCACGACTCGGTCGAGAAGCATCGCGTCATCCCCGCCAGGGTCGCGCGTCAGGTGCGCGACATGCTGCGCCTGGCCGTTGAAGAGGGGACGGGCGGGGAAGCCCGCATCCCAGGCTACGATGTCGCCGGCAAGACGGGCACGGCTGAGATCCCGCTGAAGGACCGCAGCGGCTACGCCAAGGACATCTATACGTCCTCGTTCATCGGGATGGTGCCGGCCGGCCGACCGCGCCTCGTCGTCCTCGTCACGGTGGAGTCGACACCGGGGTTTGGCGGCGTCGTGGCGGCTCCGGCGTTCAAGGAGATCACCAGCTTCGCCCTCCAGCACCTCGAGATCGCGCCGTGAACACGGGTCGCCGCGAGGGGGCGGCGGGTCTGCTAGAATCCGCGCCGATGAAGCTGAGCGAGCTGGTCCAAGGGGTCTCGAACGCGTCGGTGCGCGGCGACCCCGCCACCGAGATCACGGGTCTCGCCTACCACACGCGTGACGTCACCGACGGCACGCTTTTCTTTTGCGTTCCCGGGCTTTCGTTCGATGGTCACGCGTTCGCCGCCGCGGCCGTGGAGGCCGGCGCCGCGGCGCTCGTGTGCGAGCGCGACACTGGGGTCGGCGCGCCGCAGGTCGTCGTCCCGTCGGTGCGCCGCGCGATGGCGCTGGCGGCGGCGCGCTGGTACGGC
>DASUMX010000288.1:0-16576 GCA_036277455.1 Thermoleophilia bacterium | reverse complement strand
GTGAACACGGCGTGGCGCGTGTCGTACAGGTCCCAGTCATGGCTCGTGACGCGGCCCTCGGCGGCGAGCCGCCGTGCGAGTCGCGTGCCCGGGTACGGGGTCATGATGTGGAACGTCGCCGTCTCGATGCCGCGGCTGACCGCCCACTCCACGGTCCGGGCAAAGACCGACGCGTCGTCGTGGTCCATGCCGAAGACGAAGGCGCCGTTGACCATGACGCCGAGGTCGTGCAGGCGACGGACGGCGGCGTCGTACTGCGGGAGTCCGACCGCGGGCCGAGCTCCGCTCTCTCCGCGGCTCGCAGGCCCGCGCCGCCCGGCGCCGGCCAGGTTCTGCGTCTTGCCGGCGCCCAGCAGGTTCGCCTCGTCCAGCGTCTCGAAGCCGATGAAGAGGCTGCGCAGCCCGCTCTCGACCGCCTTCTCGAGGAGGCCGGGCCGTAGGACGGCCTCGACCGTGCCCGCCGCCTGCCAGACGCGGCCCATCCCCCTTAGGCCGCCGAACAGCGCCGCGGCGAACGGCGGGCTGCCGAAGAGGTTGTCGTCGAGGAAGTAGAGGTGGCGGCCGGGGAGGCGGTCGATCTCGGCGAGAGCATCCTCGACCGCCTGCACGTAGAACGACCTGCCGCCGCGGAAGAACGCCTCCTTGTAGCAGAAGTCGCAGAGGTGCGGGCAGCCGCGGCTTACCACCAGCGAGTTCGGCACCAGGTACCGCTCGCGCTTGATGAGGTCGCGCCGCGCGGGCGGCAGGCCGGCGAGGGTCCGCTCGGTCGAGCGGTACAGCGGCTGGGGCCGGCCGGCGCGGAAGTCGCGCAGGAACGCCGGCCACGTGTCTTCGCCCGGCCCGCAGAACACGCTGTCGGCGTGCCGGGCCGCCTCCTCGGGGAGGCTCGTCGGGTGCAGGCCGCCGAGGCAGACGTAGGCGCCCCTGGCGCGGTAGTGGTCGGCGTACCGGTAGGCGCGGCCGGCCGAGGTGATGTAGGCCTCGATGACGACGAGGTCGGGCTCGTCGTCGAGTCGCAGATCCTCGACGTGCTCGTCCTGCAGGTCGACCTCGTCGTCGGGGTCGAGGTAGCCCGCCAGGGTGGCGAGGCCGAGTGGCGGGAACAGGGAGTACTTGATCGAGCGCCAGTACCGGCTGTCGGCCGCCGTCTTGGCGGGGCTGATCATCTTGACCCGCAGGGGGCCATCGCGCCTCACACGCGCCCTCCCGGACGGTCGGCGAAGTGCGCGAGCAGCACGTCCAGGCCGGTCTCGAACTCGCCCGGCCGGTCCCACACCGCGAGCCGCATGCCGACGCGCATCATGCTCGGGTAATCCGCCCAGTGGCCGACGAGCTGGGCGACGATGTCGGTGGTCTGCACCTCGTCGCCCAGCATGCGCGCGAAGCCCAGGCCCAGCGTGTACGAGCCGAGCACGTGGTACACGGTGGCGGCCCGGTCCTCGCTGAAGCCGGCCTCGAGCAGCGTGCGCATCAGCTCTTCCATCCAGCGGCGGCCGCTCGGGGTGCGCACCACGGCCGTCGAGATGAGCGGCAGGGCGCGCGGGTGCGCCTCGGTGAGCGCGTGCAGCCCCAGAAAGAGCTGGCGCACACGGCCCTGCCAGCGGGGGTGCGGCGAGGACGCTCCGAGCGCCGCCGCGGCGATCTTCTCGCCCACCGCGTCCAGGATCGCCTGCTTGTTGGGGAAATGGTGGTAGAGACTCATGGGCTTGACGCCGGCGTCCGCCGCGAGCCGGCGCATGTTCATGGCCTCCAGGCCGTCCTCGTCGATGATCTCGAGGGCGAGTGCGACGATGCGCTCCTGAGTGAGCGCGGCGCGTCTCGGCGCGGCCTCCTCGGCGACTGGCATGGCGTCCTCCAGGTCAGGGTACCCGAACCATACTGCGTAAGGCTTACAAAGTACGGTACGGGGAGCGCCCGGCGCTGGTCAACGTACGCGCGTATGGTTCAGCGGGTGACTGCCGTGACTGGCGACCGCCACGAAGCCGGCTGCCTTGAGACGACGCTCGACCTGTCGGGGAGTGGCCTAAGCGGCATCGATGTCGACGCGGACCTTGCTCACACGCGGAGCATCGCTGGCCTGCGGCGTGGACGTACAACTCCAGAGCCTCCTGGAGGTTTGCCAGTGCCTCTTCCTCCGAGGCGCCCTGACTCGCGACGTCCACGTCGAGACACTGGACGACGAAGATGTCGCCTTCGCGCTGCACGACGGCGCTGAACTCCCGAGTCACTGGGTCTCCTTGAGGACGGACTGTGGATCGATGGTAGGGGAGGCTCGGCCCAGCCGCAGGGCGTCGACGGGCGGGTGGCGTTGACGTTGAGGCCATCCGCTGGGACGCGGACCCGGGGTGCCCGGCAGAGGATGGGGCATGGGGGGTGTCCTGGTCGGGGTCCTCTCTGGGCGTTTCTACAATGGAGAGACGTGCAGAGCGGCGATGGGCGGGACAGCCCCCTGTGTCTCGACATTGTAGATACGTGAACAGAGGAGCCGGCGGGGGAAACCGACGACGGGAGCGGCGGCGCCTTGGCGGCCACGCGCGGGAGGCCGCGAGCGGGAGCTACCAGCTCGGGGTCGCGCGCGCGGACCAACGGCCGCCCGCGCGCGATACGGTCACCGGCACGCCGAAGCAGGCGCTGAGCGGCGCATCGGCGAGGACGGCGGGCGCGGCGCCGCAGGCGACCACGCGCCCGCTCTTGAGCAGCAGGGCGTGCGTGATCGTCGGGGGCAACTCCTCGAGGTGATGCGTCACGAGGACGACGGCCGGGGCGGGCTGCTCGCCGGCGAGCAGGGCGAGCGCCGCGAGCAGCGCCTCCCGGCCCGGCAGGTCGAGCCCGTCGGCCGGCTCGTCGAGCAGGAGGAGCGGGGGGCGTCGCATCAGGGCGCGCGCCAGCAGGACGCGTCGCCGCTCGCCCTGCGAACACGCCGCGAAGGCGTGCCGCGCGACGGCGGCGCAGCCGAACTGCTCCAGAAGCTTCGCCGCCCGCCTCCGTGCCTCGGTGTCGAGGCGATCCTCCAGCACCTGGATCGTCCCGGTCGCGCCGGTGAGGACGACGTCGAGGGCCGTGCGGCGCGGCGAGAAGGCCTCCTCGGTCTTCACGTCCACGTGACCGATGCGCTCGCGCAGCCAGCGCAGGTCCACGCGTCCCACGGTGTGGCCGAGGATCGCGACCTCGCCGCGGCTGGGGTGGCGCATGCCCGCGGCGACGTCCAGCAGGGTCGACTTGCCGGCGCCGTTGGGACCGAGCACGGCCCACTGCTCGCCGGGGGCGACGGTCCAGGCGACGTCCGTGAGGATCGGCTGGCGCCGGCCTGCGCGCGCGTCCCACTCCCACACGGTGACGCCGGCGAGCTGCAGGGCGGGGGTGGCGGCGGCGGCGGCGCCGGGGGCGACCGGATCGGGCGGGGTGGTCATCAGGGAGCGTCAGCCGAGGCGCGCGACCCGCTCGCCGCGGACGCTGCGCCGCGCGGCGGCGGAGGCTCGAGCGAGCGCATCGCGCGCCTCGGCGACGATGCCCACGGTGGCGCGCGCCCTGCCGCGGGCCGGGGCGCCCTGCTTGCCCTTGGGCCAGGCGCGGACGGCGGCCTCTACCGTCTCCCGGCCGCCGGCCGCGAACGCCATCGCCAGCTGTGCCTGCACCTCGGCGTCCGGGCTCGCGGCGGCGAACTCCGCCGCGGCGATGGCGTAGCCGTTGCCGTTGAAGCTCAGCGAGACGCCGCCCCAGGCCTTGACGGCCTCGAGGGGCGGCGCGTCCGTGATCGAGTCCCCGACGTACATGACGCCGCCGCCCGCCACGCCCTCGGCGGCGACGATCTCCTCGAGAGCGGCGAGCTTCTGGCCGCCGCCGACGGGGTGCACGGCGGCCAGCATCGCGCCGCTCACCTTGTCCTCCATGCGCGTCCAGAAGAGATCGTCGAGCTCGGCGACCGTCTCCCGGTGCTCGGGAGCGAGGTCGTCCGCGGAACGCGCCCCGTCCGGGATCTCGATGACGGGGCGCGCCAGCACCCGCGCGGCCACCTCGCGCAGCCACGCCGCCTCCGTCTCGGGCATGTGCCAGGCGTCGAGGCTCAGCTCCGTGCAGCGCACGTGCTCGAAGGGGAACCCGGCGAGCTCGCAGAGCGCGCGCAGGTACGGGGTGTACGAGGTCGAGATGATGTAGGCGGGCATGAGTGCGCTCACGGCGCCGAGCGTCTTGAGCGCCTGCGGCACGAGCAGCACCTGCTCGGCGCTGAACTCCTCGACGTCCGCGTCGGTGACGTAGTGGGCGCGCAGGAACGGCGGGAGCAGGCGCAGCGTGTCGCCGGCGTTGTAGCCGGGCTTGCGCACCACGTCGGCGAGGAAGTCGTCGTACTTGCTGAGCCGGGCGAAGAACTCGGCGCCGTCCGGGACGAAGCGCTCCGCGATCTCCTGGGCGTTGTCGTTGCGGGTGAGCGGGCCCTCGCAGTCGGTGACGTAGATGCGGCCGGCCTCGGCCCCTGCGGGGCCCGGGCCGGCCGGCGCGGCCGGGCCGGCGCTCATCGGCCGGCCACCTCCGCGTCGACCTCCTCCGTGAGGTCGATCGGCAGCCGGGTGGACTCGGCGAACACGCAGCCGTTGGCCGTGTTCAGCCGGCCCTCCGCGAACAGCCGCAGGGTGCGGTAGAGCAGCGGGATCTCGCGGATCTCGCCGCGGCGGCGGATCTCGGCGAACAGCGGCTCGGCCTCGCCCTCCGCGGCGGCGATCTCCTGCACGGTCATCGTCGCGCGCTTGGCGCGGAACTGCGCCCAGAGCGGGTCCCAGTCCGGCCCCCGCAGGGAGAAGCGGAAGGTGCTGACCACGGGACCCCGGTCCAGCTGGGCGGTGGCGAGGTGGATCATCGCGCCCGTCTCGCCGGCCTCGTCTTCGAGCAGTTCCCAGATGACCTGCTGCCACGTGCCCTTTGGCCCTCCCGGGAGCGCGGGATGAAGGTTGAGGATGGCGAACCGGCGGCAGAGGGACGGGCTGGCGATGAGCATGTACCCGGCCATCACCAGCACGCCGAGGTTGTACGGCACGAGCAGCTCGGCGACGCCGCGGTGGTACTCCCTGCGCCAGTCGGCGCGCGAGACGCCGAGTTTCTGCGCCTCGGCCCAGCTGGCCTGGCTGGACAGGGTGACGACGGGCAGGCCGAGGCGCTGCACCAGGTCGAGGAAGCGGTCGCTCTCGGGCGCCTCGCCGCGCTCGCGGTCGCTGAAGACGGCGCCGATGTCGAGGGGCAGCTCGTCCTGCTGCGCGCGGGCGACGACGTCCGCCAGCAGGTTGGAGGCCGCCTGGTCGCGGCCACTGGAGAACCAGCCTATCCTCACCAGCCGCTCCCCGGCCGGACGACGGGCTCGCCGCGCTCTTCGGCGAGACGCTCGCGCCAGGCGGCGGCGTCCGGGTAGGCGCTGCGGCCGAGGCCGGAGATGCCGCGGCTCGCCGCCCAGGCGGCGAGCCGGCCGGCCCGCTCGAGCCCGGCCTGCTCGATCATGGCGGCGAGGAACCCCGCCGCGAAGAGGTCGCCGGCGCCGGTGACGTCCACCACCTCCGCCGGCAGCGGCGGCACGTACAGGTCGACGCGGCGGCCGACGAGGCGCGCCCCGCGGCCGCCCATCTTGACGATGACGAGCCCGACGCCGGCGTTGAGCAGGAAGTCGAGGGACTCCGGCAGCGAGAGGCCGCAGAGCATCTCGAGCTCCGTCTCCGTCGAGAAGAGGTAGGCGCAGCGCTGCAGGATCGGCAGAAAGCGCTTGACGCCCTTGCGCGCGTAGATCTCGCCGGGATCGAAGGCGACGTCGACGCCGGCGGGCAGCCGCTCGAGCAGCGCCAGCTGGGCCTCGAGCGGCCCGTCGCCGGCGAAGCTCGAGAAGAGAGCGAAGCGGGTGCGCGGCAGTCTCTTGGGCAGGTCGGCCGGCGAGAAGGCGTCGTTGGCCGCCGGCCACACGAGGTTGCGCCGCTCGCCGTCCTCGTCCAGCAGCACGTAGACGCGGCCGGTCTCTCCCTCGCGGTGCACCAGCCGGGAGTCGCCCGGGGCCAGCTCGGCAAGAAGGAAGCGGCCGTCCTCGTCGGCGCCCACCCGGCCGACCATCGCCGCCGCGTACCCGAGGCGCGCGAGCGCGTTGACCGTGTTGGCCGCCTGGCCGCCGCCGGCGCGCACGGGGTCGACGTTGGCGAGGGCTTCGGCCACCGCCTTGAACACGCGGGCGTCCATCATCTGCTCGGTGCCCGGCGGCCCCAACTCGTCCCAGAGCGGGAAGCTGCGGGGGAGCCGGTAGATCAGATCGAGGTTGAGGGCGCCGCAGCCGATCAGGTCGACCGGCCTCATACGCGGAGCTCCCCGACGTAGCGGACCGCGTCTCCGCCGTCGCGGCCGACGACCGTTCCGACGACGCGCGCGGCGAAGTTGCCCTTCTCGATGACGGCGACGTTCTTCTCCGCGTGCGCGGGGTCCACGGCCAGGACCATGCCGAGCCCGCAGTTGAAGGTCCTGAGCAGCTCGGGACGGTGCACGCCGAGCCCGTGGAGCCAGCCGAACAGCGGGCTCGGTGTCCAGGCGCCGAGGTCGATGACGGCGGCGAGGTCGTCCGGCACGGCGCGCCCGACGTTGTCGGGGAAGCCGCCGCCGGTGATGTGCGCCGCCGCGTGCACGCCGCCGGCGTGACCGAGGTCGTGCAGCACGGGGCTGTAGATCGCCGTCGGCGTGAGCAGCACGTCGCCGACGGTGGACCTGGGATCGTAGCAGGGGCCGAACCCCTCGCCGGGCGTGATGCAGAGGCCCACGCCCCCGCCCGCGCCGATGAAGTTGCTGGCGAGGTCGATGGTGTGTTCCCGGAGCAGGTGGCGGATGAGGCTGAAGCCGTTGCTGTGGAGCCCGGTGGAGTCGATGCCGACGAGGACGTCGCCCTCCCGGACCAGATGAGGCCCCCAGAGCTCGTCGCGCTCGGCGATGCCGACGGCGAAGCCGGCCATGTCGAAGTCGCCGTCGGGGAACTGGCCGGGGTGCTCGGCGGTCTCGCCGCCGAGCAGCGCGCACTGGGCGCGCACGCAGCCTTCGTCCACTCCGGCGACGATCTCGGCGACCTGCTCGGGCACGACCTTGCCGACCACCAGGTAGTCGAGGAAGAAGAGCGGTACCGCCCCGCAAGCGGAGACGTCGTTGACGCTCATCGCGACGAGGTCGATGCCGATGGTGTCGAGGCGGCCCATGCGCCGAGCGATCTCGATCTTGGTGCCCACGCCGTCGGTGCCGGACACCAGCACCGGGTCCTTGAGACGCGGCAGGCGCATCGCCCCGCCGAACCCGCCGAGGCCGCCGAGGACGAGCGGGTGCTGCGTGCTCCTGAGGCGCCGCTTCATGAGCTCGACGGCGCGGTTGCCCGCCTCCACGTCGACGCCGGCTTTCTTGTACGTGAACCCGTGCTCGTCCGCCACCACCGCTCCCCGTCCGGTTCCGCACAGTCTACGTCCTGCCTCCGCCCGGCATCCAGTGCGCCGCGAAGGTTTCGTGGACGCCCCCGGCGACGTACCATCCGGCTATGCGGCACGGAGGGATCAGAAGGGGCATGTGGGTGGTCGCCGGCGCGGTCGCGCTGGCGCCGGCCGTCTTGGCCGCCGCGCTGGCGCTGGCCGGTTGCGGCGCGCCGCGGGAGGTGGCCGCCGCCACCTACGGCGCGGCGGCCTCGCCGCTCTACGACCGCGGCTACAAGTGCGACCTCGTGGAACGGCTTCCGGAGCCGCCGGAGCTCGTGATCTTCGGGGGCTCGCGCGCGCAGCGGTTCGAGCCCACCCTCGCCGAGGAGCTCACCGGCCTGCCGGCGTTCAACTTCGCCGTGCAGAACAGCCGTCCCGAGGATGTCTACGCCATGGCCCGGCATCTCTTCTGGCGCGCGCCCGGCGTCAAGCTGCGCTGCTTCTGGGCGCTGCAGGCCACCACGCTGTCGGACGCGCCGTTCCACCCGGGCCTGCTCGCGGAACCGCGCCTCAGCCGGTTCCTGCCGGAGGACCTGCTGGCGAAGCAGCGCGGGATCTCGGTGAGCCGGGAGGGCCGCGAGTTGAGCCCGGACAACCGGTTCACCGCTCGCGGCAGCCTCGTCTACAACTCTTACGACGCGCGGCTCGAGCGTGGGATCCCATTCGAGCAGACGCTCGCCGGCTATCTCTCCGCACTCGTCCCTCGCGCCGGGGCGCCGGCCGCCTACGACAGCGCTCGCGCGAGGCGGTATTTCGAGCGCACCCTCCAGCTGTTCAATCTCCACGACGTGGAGCCGGTGCTGGTGATCATGCCGTACCACCCGACCGCGCTGGCGGCGTTCCGCGCGGTCGGGTGGGGCGCCAAGGAGCAGGCGCTCAAGACGTACCTGAAGAGCCTGCGGGGCACGTACCGCTTCCACCTGCTCGACTACACCGACATCGCGAGCTTCCACGGCAGCAGGGACGCGTTCTACGACGGCGCGCACGTCAAGTCCGTCAACGCTCGCCGGATCCTGAGGCAGGCGGTCATGGACGCGCCCGCGGCCTTTCGCTGAGAGGCTGCGAGGCCGCGGCGTGTAGTGCAGCCGGGCGTCGCCGCACCGTCCCTTGCCCGGCCGGCGGTCCTTCCCATGCAGGTGTCCGTCCGCACTGCTTGAAATGGACGACCACACCCTGAGAAGGAACCTATGGCCGTCACGACCCCGAAGCGACACGTGAGCCTGCACTTCCGCGTGCGCCCCCTGCTGCTGCGCTGGCTGGTGAGCGCGCTCTGCCTGGCGCTCACCGTCCTCATCGTGCCTCACGTGTTCATGACCGGCGAGTACCGGGTGCTGTCGTGGCTCATCATCAGCGCGGTCTTCGGGCTCCTCATGACGTTCGTCAAGCCGTTGCTTCAGCTGCTGCTGCTCCCCCTGATCTTCGTCTCCTACGGGCTGGTCATCGTCCTCATCAACACGATCGTCGTGTGGATACTCTCCTGGATCTTCCCCGAGCGCTTCCAGGTGGAGCACATCCTGTGGGCGCTCGTCGCCGGGCTGGTGAGCGGCCTCCTGATCGGCCTCTTCGAGAACCTGTTCGGTCTCACCCCGCCCATCGTCCAGGGTGGCCCGGACGCGCTGCGCGAGGAGATGGCGCGCGCCAAGCCCGGACACCTCGAGCGCGAGCTGCTGGACGTCGCCGTCAAGGGCCAGGAGAAGATGAAGGAGATGACGGCGAAGTCCGACGATGAAGCGCCCGAGGAGGAGCCGTCATGAGGCGGTCGTCGCTGGACAAGCTCCGCGAAGACCTGCGCCTCCAGCAGGTCTACAACACGCTGCTCCGTTACGGCTACGACACCGTCCTGGACCGGACCGCCTTCCTGGGCGGGTTCCGGCACGCGATGCAGAGCTGGGTGTGGCGCATGCCCAGGGGCTGGGAGGAGCCGCCGGCCGCCGTCAAGCTGCGGCTCATGCTCGAGGAGCTCGGGCCGACCTACGTGAAGATCGGCCAGATCGTCTCGAGCCAGGCGTCCGTGCTCCCGGTCGACATGGCGACGGAGCTGTCTCGGCTGCAGGACGCCGTGCCGCCGTTCCCGTCGGACCAGGTGCGCGAGATCCTCATCGAGGAGCTCGACGGCCCGCCTGAGGAGCTGTATGCGTCGTTCGCGCCCGAGCCGTTCGCGGCCGCCTCCACCGCGCAGGTCCACCGCGCCACGCTGCACGACGGCACGCTGGTCGCGGTCAAGGTGCAGCGCCCGGACATCCAGATCAAGATCCGCGCCGACCTCGGCATCCTGCTGAACGCGGCGCGGGTCGCCTCGACGAGGTCGGAGACGGTCCGCTCGCTCGACATCTCCGGCATGCTCGAGCAGTTCTCGTCGGGCGTGCTCGAGGAGCTCGACTACCGCGGCGAGGCCTACAACGCCATGCGCCTCGCCGAGAACATGCAGGGGCTCCCCGGCATCCACGTGCCGCGCATCTACGCCGACCTCTCCACCTCCAGGGTGATCACCCAGGAGTTCGTCGTCGGCGTCAAGGTGAGCGACGTCGCGGCCATCGAGGCGGCCGGGCTCGACCGGGACCTCATCGCCCGCAACGCGCTCCGGGCGCTCATCAAGCAGCTCCCGGTGGACGGTTTCTTCCACGCCGACCCGCACCCCGGCAACCTGCTGCTCAATCTCGACACCGGCGTCCTCACGTTCATCGATCTCGGGATGATGGGCGAGCTCGACCTGCAGAAGCGGCTGCGGCTCGGCCAGCTCATGATCGTCGCGCAGCAGGGCAGCGTCGAGGGCATGGCCGACGCGCTCCGCGGCATGAGCACGCCGTTCAAGGGAGACGTCGACGAGAAGGCCTTCAGGCGCGACTTCGCGCGCCGCATGGGCCGCTACATGAGTCGTGGCCGCGTCGCCTCGTTCGGAGAAGTGGCGAACGAGGGCTTCGAGCTGCTGCGCATCCACGGCCTGCGGCTGGACGCGGACCTCACCCTGGCGGTCAAGGCGCTCGTGCAGACGGAGAGCGTCGCGCGAGCGCTCTCCACCGACAGCGGCCTGCTCTCGGAGGGCGTGCCCCTGCTAAGGGACATGGCGCTCGAGGCCGTCTCCGGGGAGAAGATCGTCGACGAGGCCAAGAAGCAGCTGATGGGCGTGGCCGGCCAGGTGGTGGAGCGCATCCCGACGCTCAGCGAGGCGACGACGAAGTGGCTCGACCAGTACCAGAAGGGCCGGTTCGAGGTCACTGTCGACACGTCGCAGCTCTCCAAGGAGGTCACCCGGCTCACGCGCCTCGGGCGCGAGATCGTCATCGCCGTCATGCTCGTCGGCATGCTGGTCGGGTCGGCCGTCGCCTCCTACGGCATCGCGACGGTGGAGCTCGAAGGCACGATCTGGAACCTCCTCGAGCGCATCGCCCCCGTCGGCTTCGTCCTCTCGCTGATCCTGAGCTTCCTCATCGTGCTGCGGCTCACGTGGCGCTGGCTGCGCGGCGCCTCGGCCGACGAGGACTGACCAAGCGGCGGATCGACCGGCTCAGGCCTCGGCCGGCAGCGACTCCGCAGTCCCCGGCGGCCCCGCACCCTGGTCGCTCGGCGGCGCTCCCGCCGCCGCCGAGCCGGCGGTCGGCGAGCTCGAGAACAGCCCGGCCGCCTTCATCTTCAGGCGCGCGTCGAGGAAGATCTTGAGGAACGGCGCCGCGAACACGCCGCCCACCGCCCCGAACAGCATGCTGCCGGCGGTCGTCGCGAAGAGCACCGCCAGCGGGTGCAGCTTGAGCGCCGACCCGAGCGCGAACTGCGAGACGATCGTCTGCAGATAGCCGTTCGAGACGATCACGATGATGAGCATCGGGATGGCCATGGCCGGCCCGCCCGCCCCGAGCGCGATCAGGACGGCGAACGCGCCGCTGACGATCGCGCCGAAGAACGGGATGTAATTGGTGAACCAGCCGACCACGAAGATGGTCCCCGCGAGCGGCACCCCGATGATCAGCGCCCCGATGCCCATCACGGCGCCGTTGAAGAGGCCGACGAGGGTGCTTCCGAAGAGGTAGCCGCGGAAGAACCGCGCGCTGTTGGCGAAGATCTCGTAGCCCACCGCCGGCGGCACCGGCCCCATCCGCTTGGACGCCCACCGGGCCAGCTTGCGCCCCTGGATGAGCGACCAGACGAGGATGTTGAGGCTGATGAACGCGCCGAAGATGAGGCTGGCGACGCCGCCGAAGAGGTCGACGACCGTGCCGGCGAGCCCGCTCGCCGCGTCCTTGGCCAGGTTCTGGACGTTCGACTTGAGCGAGTCGATCTGCTCCTGCGAGACACTCGTGGACGTGAGCGCCTTCTGGATCTCCGTCCACGCGTCGTCGAGCCGGGCCTCGACGGTCGGCAGCTGCTTGATGACGCTGTAGACGA
Source organism: Thermoleophilia bacterium (assembly GCA_036277455.1). Taxonomy (GTDB): domain Bacteria; phylum Actinomycetota; class Thermoleophilia; order UBA2241; family UBA2241; genus CAIXSE01. The sequence goes on along the minus strand of DASUMX010000288.1, from coordinate 4,733 downwards.
TGAGCGCGCCGACGGCGATGCCGAGCAGGATGAGGAGGGCAGACACGATGACCGCCCCCAGCCCCCGCTTGACGTGGTGCTTCTGGAGCCAGTCCACCATGGGGAGGAACGTGCCCGCGAAGAGGACGGCGAACAGCGCCGCGAGGAGCAGCACCCTGGTCGCCGCGAGAAGGAAGAACACGACGACGACCAGGAGGATGACGAGGATGATGATCCCGCTCCACTTGCCGATGTCGCTCGCCCAGGCGGCCACGGCCCAGCGGCTGGTCGCGCCCGCCGCGGCGGCCTTGTGCGCGTCCTGCCCCGTCGCGGCCGGGGCCGTGGTCGGAGCTCCCTGCTCGCTCGTCATGCCATCTCCCATCGTGGGTCGTGGAGCGATTGCCGTCGGCGCATGGTAACCCAGCGGTAAGGGAGATGCGACAGCAGCCGCCGCCCGGAGCGGTACTCAGCGACCCCGGGACACAGGTGGCGACCCGGTCAAGAGGTCTCGCCGTGCGTCAGAGGCCCTCGATGGCCTCGAGCCGTCCGGAGCGGATCGCCTCCAGGAACGCCTCGTAGTCGCGCTCGTTCTGGTCCGCGTAGCGTGCGGAGAAGTCGGTCATCGCCGTATCGAACTTGTCGCTCTTCCCGAGGTAGGCGGAGATCGCGACCGGGTCTCCCGAGCGTGCATGCGCCCGCGCGAGTGTCCATCCACACTCGCGGGCGTAGTACTCGAGGCCGAACGGCTGGAGTGACTCGATGTCGGCCGAGCCCTTCATGTCGCGCAGTTGCCGCCAGTACAGGAAGCGGCCCTCCTGCACGCCCTTGGTCCAGCCCAGGAAGATGTCGCTCGCGGCCTGCATCATCCGCTGGCCGTGCACCACGCGCGAGCCGGGCTGGTGACGGCTCTTCGGCAGGTGGTCCTCCAGCACCGAGTACGTCGCCTCCTTGACCTGCAGGAAGAGCGGATCCTGCTCGTCGCGGCCCAGGAGCAAGACGATGAACGCGCGCGTCCCGACGCTGCCGACCCCGACGACCTTGCGCGCCACGTCCACCAGCTCGAACTTCTCGAGCAGGTGCCGGCGGTCTGACTGCAGCGTCGCGCGGTAGGCCCGGTACTCCTGGTGGATGACGTGGTGGACCTCGTCGGGGGAGATGCCGTAGGTCTCGAGCAGGTCGCGCGCCGGGACGACGATAGGCGGCTGGCTGACGATCCGGTAGCCGCCGTCGACGTACTCGGCGAGCTTGGAGAGAGCCTGCAGGCTGTCTCGCGTGCGGGCTTTGTCGGCGGCCTTCTGGATGCGCAGCTCGCCCGCCTTCTCCGTCGCCCGCCTCGCGTCCGCCTCCCTCGCCTGCCGCTTGGCCTTCTTCCCCTGCTTGCCCGCCCGCGCCGTCGCCTTCTTCGTGAACGGCGCGGGCTCAGGGGCCATGGAGCGCAGGGCCGCCATCAGGTCTTCCTCGGTGATCCGTGCGTACCAGAGGTCCATGACGCGCATCCGCGCGAACCCGGCCATGGCCTCACGGTAGGCGCGCACGACCGCACGTGTCGCGCTCTGTTCGTCCGCCTTGCCGAAGCCGTTGTTGCGCGCGGCGATCGTGAAGCTGGCCGCCAGGCGCGCGACGTCGTACTCGAACGGGCCCGGCAGCGTCTCGTCGAAGTCGTTGAGGTCGAAGACGAGCTGCCGCTCCGGCGACGCGAAGATGCCGAAGTTGGAGAGGTGCGCGTCGCCGCAGAGTTGCACCGTGAGGCCCGCCCGTGGCGTTTCCTTGAGGTCCGCGGCCATGATCCGCGCGGCGCCACGGTAGAAGGTGAACGGAGAGACCATCATGCGCCCGTGCCGCACCGGGACGAGGTCGGGTTCACGCCGGGCGTTCTGCTCCTGGAGGAGCGCGACGGGGTCGGGACGGTCCGCCGCCGGCTCCCAGCCGGCGTGGCTGGAGGGGGAGACCGCCTTGCGCGCCGCCTTGCCGTGCGCCGTGCGCTCCTCGACGCTGGGGTGCGCGATCTTCTTCGGTTCGGCCATGGCTGCCTTTCTGTCTTCGGAGCAGTGCCGCGCTCACAGCGTCTACGAGCAGTGGTGCGGCGCGGGTGAGGGGCTCTCTCTTTCCCCCTCCCGCGCCGCACCACGCCAGAGCGACTGACGACGCGAACGGTACGGCTAGTCTTCCGACCCCACCGCGATGAGGCCGATCATCATGAACACGTACATGGTGATCAGGAGGATCGACCAGACGGGATAGATCGGTAGCCACAGGAGCTCCGAGATGATCGCGACGCCGGCGGCGAACACGCCGACCCAGCGTCCCCACGCCCGTCCGTTCAGCACGGCGAGGCCGGCGAAGAGCAGGAACAACCCCACGAGCAGGTACCACCAGGCGAGCGCGCTGATGTCGACGAAGTAGTAGGCGTCGAAGCCGCGCACCAGCCACTCGTCGTTGAACAGGCCGATGAGGCCCGAGATCGCCTTGAAGCCGCCGACGATCACCATCAGGATGCCGCCGGTCGCGGCCCAACCAACCCACTTGCTGTTCATTGCTCTCCTCCTACGGGTTTCCCGGCGCTTCCGGGCACTCGCCACTCTACGTGACCGTTTGGTAACTATGCAAAACGCATTTGCCGGCAGGCTGTCGCGCTGCCGGCGCCGTTGCGCCTGCAGTGCCGGACGCGGATCACGTCGTTTCCGCCGGATGCTCCGGGCCGGTGCCATTCTCGGCGCCCGCCTCCGCCACCTCGCGGGCCGCCGCTTCGATCCACTCGTCAGCGGTGTCGATCGCCTCGACGATCGAAGCGTCCACCGTGTCCGAGCGCCTGAGCACGTTGCGGGGCTTCAGCGCGCGCAATCGCCCGGTGTTGTGGAGCTGGCCGTAGAGGTGGGGTCCCACCTCGGCCAGCATGAGCTTGGCGCCGTGCTCGCGCAGGCTTTCCGCGTAGCGATCGAACATCCCGAGGAACGTGCTCCCCAGTTCGTCGTGCTCGCGCAGATTGAGGATGAGCACGGCTCGGCGGCTGTCTGTGGTGACCTCGGGCAGCTGCTCCTCCATGAGCCGCGCAGTGGCGAAGAACATCCTGCCGTACGGCGTGATGACGGTGACGTGATCTCCGGGGAGCCGATCCGGAGGATCCTGCTCCCGCGGCAGCGCCTGACCCGGCGGGAAGACCCATTCCTTGAGCACCATCTGATTCGACTGCTTGACCCAGTGCAGGAGGATGGAGACGGCGACCCCGATCAGAACGGCGTACTGCAGGGGAACGAGCAGGGTCAGGACGAACGTGGTCACCACGACGACCGCCTGCAGCCAGCCCGTCCTCACGACCAGGTCGATCTGATGCGGCTTCAGTGTCTGGAAGCCCACGACGATGAGCAGGCCGGCCAGCGCCGGCATGGCCAGCTTCCCCACGAGGCCACTGAACAACAGGAGCACGACCGCGATGGTGACGCCGGCGATGATGTTGGCCGCACGCGAGCGGACCCCCGCGTTGTGGACCAGTGCCGTAGCCGAGAGCGAGCCGCCGACCGGCATGCCCTGGAAGAGCGACGCCGCGACATTGGCGGCCCCCTGGCCGACGAAGTCGCCCGATGCCGATGGGTATCGTCCGTCGGGGTTCGTGAAGCTCTGGCTGATGCCCGATCCTTGGACGAGACCCACGAAGGCCAGCGCGATCGCCGGGACGATCAGAGCCGGGAGAGCCGAGAAGTCGGGAAGCGTCGGCAGCGGCAGCGAGTCGGGGATGCTGGCGACGTCGGTGACCAGGGCCACGTCCCCCCAATTGAAGAGGGGCACGAGGAGCGATGCCATCACCAGGGCGACGACCATGCCCCAGCTCTTCAGACGCGTGTTCTGCAGGGCGACGATGAGGACGATCGCGGTCAGGCCTACCGCGAACGCCCGCGGGTCGATGTCCTGCCAGTTGCGCAGCAGGTCCCCGGCCTGTTCCACCTTGTTGCCGCCCTCCGGGGAGGTGCCGGTCAATTCGCCGAGCTGGCCCAGGATGATGAGGACGGCTACGCCGTTGATGAACCCGGTGAGCACCGCATTCGGGACGAAGCGCAGGTAGCTGCCGAGCTTGAGCAGGCCCATGGCGAGCATGATCACGCCGGTCATGAGCGTGAGCATGAACAGGGCGCCGGCCGCATCGGCGCCTCCATGGACCTGGGGGACGTCGGCGACGAGCAGCGACATGGCGCTGGTCGTCTGCACGCTCATGAACACAGAGCTCGAGAACAGCGCGCCGACGGGCGTGGCCAGCATGACGGCATAGAGGGCGTAGATCGGGTTGACCCCGGCCAGCACGCCGGAGGCCATGGCGTCGGGGATGCTCTCGATGCCCAGCGTGAGGCCCCCAGCGGCATCGCGCCCGACGCTCCGCCGGTCGAAATACCGTCTGCCCTTGAGAAGGCTCATGCCGCTCCATCCTCCGCTGTGTCAGTCTTGAACCGACCGGGGTGCGGTATGGCAGCGGCTTCGCCTACCGGCGTCGCCACGCTTCCTGCCGCGGGAACAGACGCTCTGCCCTTCTCTTTCGGCGACGCTCTTTGGGCGTTCATCCGTCCCATCGACCCCGATTCCAGAGCGGTCGCCCGGACGAGGCGAAGGGCCTCGTCCGGGCGACCGTCACCTGCACGGTGGTGCTTGGACCTCCGGGATCAGCCGGCCGCTCCGGCGCCCAGAGCTTGCGTCATCGCGTGCTCGTGCAGCGCCTTCTCGGCCTCGTGGTGCGCCGGCTGGAGGTCGAACGTCACCTTCTTGACCGT
>DASUMX010000287.1:0-3482 GCA_036277455.1 Thermoleophilia bacterium | reverse complement strand
GCCGCGCGCGTCTCGGCAAGCTCCGGCGCGTGGGCCGCGGCGACGTAGTCCCGCGCGGCCCAGCCGAGGTGCAGCCGCAGCTCCGGGTCGTCGCGCAGCGCGGCGATGCGCATGGCCACACGCAGCGGGTCGAGCGGGTCGACGACGAACGCCTCACCGTCCAGCTGGGGGATCCCGGTGAACGCCTGCGGCGTGCCGATGACGGGGAGTCCCCACGCCATCGCCTCCAGGGTCTTGGTCTTGGTGCCGCCGCCGTGCGGGAGCGGCGCGAGGACGATGTCGGCGCTGCGGTACAGGGGGTCGAGGTCGGGGGCGTCGGAGATGACGGTGACGCCGGCGCCGCCGGCCTTGCGCAGCCACGAGGGCGCGTGCAGCCCCGCGATGACCATCGCGAAGGGCACGCGCTCCGTGCGCAGCTCGGGGGCCAGGCGGCGCACCAGCCAGCGCGCCGCGTCACGGTTGGACCCGTGCTTGAACGAGCCGATGAACAGCAGGCGCACGGCGACGTCGTGGCGCGCGCCCGAGCTGCGCTCGTAGATCGCGTCCTCGGGCGGCAGCGCGATCGCCAGCGGCACGGCGTAGGCCTCGACGCCCAAGGTGGCGAGACGGTCGCGGTCGCCGTCGTTGATCGTCATCGTCAGGGTGCCCTCGAGCAGGTGACGCTCGTACCGCCGGCTGGTCGCCGCCTGGAGGTTGGCGGCGAGGTAGCGCAGCGGTCGCGCCGCCGCGGCCGACTCGCACAGGCCGCTGGGGACCTCGGGCAGGTCGACGATCGTCGGGAGGTCGGGGACGCGGTAGTGCGCCGCGTACAGGGTCTCGGCCAGCATCGCCTCGGGCTGCCACTCCTCGACCATCTCGTCCACGAGGCCGGCGAGGCTGCGCGAGCGCCCGGCGCTGACCAGAGGGACCGGCGTGACCAGCCGCCTGCCGGCGGTCATGCCGCGCCGGCGCGCCGGGGCGGCTGCGCCCGCCGGCGCGACCCGGACGTCCGCGCACAGCTCGCGGACGAGGCTCAGGTCGGCGTCCTTGGGCGCCGCGCCGACCACCGCGACCTCGTGCGAGCGCGCGGCCGCACGCAGCAGCGTCAGCGGCCGCGTGTGCGCGCCGGTGAACGGCGGGTGGGGCAGCTCGGGCAGGACGAACAAGATGCGCATCGGGCGGATGGTACCACTCGTGCGCTCCGCCCGCCGTTCGACCGCCGGGCCGGCCGCGTTTGGTAGCATAGGGCCTCGTCCGCAAGCCCCACGATCGCGAGGCCCCATGCGCGTCAGCCAGCTGCTTCTGCCCACCGTCAAAGAGGATCCGGCCGGCGCGGAGGCCGTGAGCCACAAGCTCATGGTCCGCGCCGGCCTCGTGCGCCAGCTCGCCGCGGGCATCTACGTCTACCTGCCGGCCGGCTGGCGCGTCATGCAGAAGATCGAGCAGATCATCCGCGAGGAGATGGACGCCATCGGCTGCCAGGAGATGCTCATGCCGGTCATGCAGCCGGCGGAGATCTGGCAGGAGAGCGGGCGCTGGGACGCGATCGGCGGCGAGATGTTCCGGCTCAAGGACCGCAAGGGCGGCGACATGGCCCTCGCCATGACGCACGAAGAGGTCGTCACCTGGCTGGCGGCGCGGGAGGTCCACAGCTACAAGCAGCTCCCGCAGATGTGGTACCACTTCCAGACCAAGGAGCGCGACGAGGCGCGGCCCAAGAGCGGCATCCTGCGCACGCGCGAGTTCATCATGAAGGACTCGTACAGCCTCGACGTGAGCGAGGAGGCCCTGCAGGAGAGCTACCGCCTGCACATCGGCGCCTACGACCGCATCTACCGGCGCTGCGGCCTCGAGTTCATGATGGTCGAGGGCGACTCGGGCATGATGGGCGGCGCGATCAGCCACGAGTACATGGCCTACGCCGACGCCGGCGAGGACGAGATCGTCTTCTGCCGCGAGTGCGGCTACGCCTCCAACGTCGAGACCGCCGTCGCCGGCGCCGACCCCGAGCCGCCGGCGAGCGAGCTCGCGCCGCGCGGCGCCGCGGACGCGCCGTTCGCCCGTGCGACCGGCGCGCCGGTGGAATTGACCGCCGAGGCCGAGCTGGACACACCGGACTGCAAGACGATCGACCAGATCGCGGCCTACCTCGGCCTGCCGGCGCGCGCCTTCATCAAGGCGCTCGTGGTGGTGCCCGAGGGCGGGGGAGAGGCCGGCACGGGCGGCGCAGCCGCCGCCTCCGGCCCTACGCCCGCCGGCCCCGTCATGGTCCTCGTCCGCGGCGACCACGAGCTCGGCGAGCTGAAGCTGCGCAAGGCGCTCGGCGCCGACTTCCGCATGGCCACCGCCGACGAGGTGCTCGCGGCCCAGGGCGTCGAGCCCGGCTTCGTCGGCCCCGTGCCGACGCCGCTGCCGGTCTTCGCCGACCACGCCCTGCGCCGGGGCCACTACGTCGCCGGCGCCAACAAGGCCGGCTTCCACCGAAGCGGCGTCACGCTGGCGCAGGTGCCGCAGGCCACGTTCACCGACCTGCGCGACGCGCGCCCCGGCGACCCGTGCGCGCAGTGCTCGGGCGACCTCGAGGGCGCGCGCGTCATCGAGGTCGGCAACATCTTCCAGCTCGGGCTCAAGTACTCGGTGCCCATGGGGGCGACGTTCCTGGACGAGGACGGCAAGGAGCGTCCCATCGTCATGGGCAGCTACGGCATCGGCCTCGCGCGCATCGCCGCCGCGGCCGTCGAGCAGCACCACGACGACCACGGCATCTGCTGGCCGGCCAGCATCGCCCCGTTCCGCGTGCACCTCATCCTCGTGCGCGCGTCCGACGACGTGCAGCGCAGCCTGGCCGACGACCTGTACACACAGATGGGCCAGGCCGGCGCCGACGTCGTGTACGACGACCGCGACCTGAGCCCCGGCATCAAGTTCAAGGACGCGGACCTCCTCGGCTGCCCGGCGCAGATCGTGGTGGGCAAGCGCGCCGGCGAGGGCTTCGTGGAGCTCAAGAAGCGTGACGGCGGCGAGCGGCGCGACGTACCCGTCGCGGACCTCGCCGCCACCCTGGAGGAGCTGCTCGCCGGGGCCTGAGGCCGCCGGGCGCGGACTCGCTCGCGGCCGCCGGGGGGTGGCATGGCGCTGCGCGGACTCGCACGTCCGGACGTACGCGCAGGTGTACGGTTGTGCCTTGGGGCGTACGTCCGGTGGTGCCAGAGCGTTTCGCACTACCTCCCGCCCCGCGGCTGCTGAGACCAGGGCCAAGCCGGGCGCGGCTCACGCCCAGGTCGCGGTTCGCGCCGCAGCTTCGGCTCACGCCGCCTTGCGACCCCGCTGCCTGGCCGACTCGGAGCGTTCGCGCTGCTCGATCTTCTTCACCAGTTCCGCCTTGCGCATGCGACTGTAGCCGGTGATGCCGAGCCGCTTGGCGCGCTGCTCGAACTCCTTCTTGGTGTGACCGTAGTAGTCGATGCCGCCGTAGGTCTCGCCCTTGCCGGCGCGGGCGTCCT
>DASUMX010000286.1:0-5609 GCA_036277455.1 Thermoleophilia bacterium | reverse complement strand
ACCATGTCAGAGGACCTCACCACCATCCAGGCCGAGAAGATCGTCGACGCGCGCGGCACCAGCTGCCCCGGCCCGATCCTCGCCGCCAAGAAGGGCATCCCCGGCGTTTCGGTCGGCGGGGTCATGGAAGTCCAGGCGACCGACAGCGGCACCACCAAGGACCTCCCCGCGTGGTGCAAGAAGATGGGTCACGACTACCTCGGCGTCGTCGAGGAGCCCGGCTACATGCGCCTCTTCGTCAAGAAGATGAAGTGACGATGGCGGACGTAGAGGCATCCGAGGGCCAGGCGTACGACCCGCGCATCCTGGTCTTCAGCACGAACAACATCTCCGACCCGGGCATCGACCTGGCGGGCAGCTCGCACATGCACTACTCGCCCAAGGTCATGGTCATCAACCTGCCGTGCACCAGCGCGGTCAAGCCGAGCTGGATCGTGTACGCGATGGAGCAGGGCTTCGACGGCGTCTTCATCGCCGCGGACGGGGAGGAGTGCGCGTACCTGCCGGACTGCGCGGAGCGCACCTCCGGCATCATGCAGACCGCACAGGACATGCTGGTCGAGAAGGGCCTGGAGCCCCAGCGCGTACGCATGGCCGCGGTCTGCTCCGTCTGCGCGGAGCCCTTCACGAACTACATGCACGAGTACGCGGCCGCCTTGTCGGGCCTCGGCCCTGCCAGAAGGGCGGCCTCATGAGTGATCCCAGAAAGTACGACGCGCTCGTCGTCGGCAGCGGCATCGGCGGCATGGAGTCGGCGCTCAAGCTCGGCGACATGGGCTACAAGGTCCTGGTCGTCGAGAAGGAGCCGAGCGTCGGCGGCAAGATGATCCTGCTCAGCAAGGTCTTCCCTACGCTCGACTGCGCCAGCTGCATCTCGACGCCCAAGATGGGCGCCACCATCCACCACCCCAACATCGACGTGATGACCTACGCCGAGGTGGAGGCCATTCGCGGCAACGGCGGCAACGGTAACGGCAACGGCCCCGCCCGCTACCACGCCAGGATCAAGCAGAAGGCCAAGTTCGTCGACGAGGCCGCCTGCACCGGCTGTCGTCAGTGCGAGATGGCCTGCAACGTCGCCGTGCCGGACGAGTACAACGCCGACATGGTGTCGCGGCGGGCGGCGTTCATCGCCTTCCCGCAGGCGGTGCCGAAGAAGGCGGTCATCAGCCGCGAGGGCGTCTCGCCGTGCACCTACGAGTGCCCCGCGGGCATCAAGGCGCACGGCTACGTCGCGCGCGTGCGCAGCGGTGAGTACGACCAGGCGTTCGACCTGGTCCTCGAGACGACCCCGCTCGTCGGCTCGCTCGGTCGCGCCTGTTACGCGCCGTGCGAGGGCGAGTGCACACGCGGCGAGCTCGAGGGCCCGCTGCCGATCCGCCGCCTCAAGCGCTTCATCGCCGACGAGCGGTACGGCCAGGCGGAGCCGAAGGCGATCGAGAAGCCGGAGCAGAACGGCAAGAAGGTCGCCGTCGTGGGCTCCGGCCCGGCCGGCCTCACCGCCGCCTGGCAGCTCGCGCGCAAGGGCTACGGCGTGAAGATCTACGAGGCGGCCGAGCGCGCCGGCGGCTTCCTGGCGCTCGGCATCCCCGCCTATCGCCTCCCCAACGACGTCGTCGACGACGACATCAGCAACGTCACCGCCATCGGCGTCGAGATCGAGACCGGCGTCCGGGTCGAGGATCCCGCGAAGCTCAAGGACGACGGGTTCGACGCCGTCCTCGTGGCGACGGGCACGCATAAGGCGGTCCAGTTGCGCGTGCCCGGCGAGGAGAAAGACGGCGTCATGAGCGCCCTCACCTTCCTCGCCGACGTCAAGCTCGGCAAGAACGTCGACCTCGACGGCCGCAAGGTCCTCGTGGTCGGCGGCGGCAACGTGGCCATCGACGCGGCGCGCACGGCGCGCCGCCTCGGCGCCGCGGAGGTCCACCAGGCCAGCCTCGAGTGCTGCGAGGACATGCCGGCCCACGACTTCGAGGTCGAGGAGGCCAAGGCGGAGGGCATCACGCTGCACGACGGCTGGGGCGTCAACCACTTCACCGGTGACGGCAAGGTCGAAGGCGCCGTGCTCAAGGTCTGCACCTGCGTCTTCGACCCCTCCGGCAAGTTCGCGCCGGAGTACGACGAGGCCCAGCAGCAGACGGTGGCGTGCGACGTCGTCATCGTCGCCGCCGGCATGGGCGCGGACACCGAGGCGTTCGGCCTCGAGACCAACCCCAGCCGGACGCTCAAGGCGGAGTCCGGCACGCTGCAGACGTCGCTGCCGCACGTCTTCGCCGCCGGCGACGTCGTCACCGGTCCCAGCATGATCACCACCGCCGTCGGCCAGGGCCGGCGCGCGGCCTTCATGATCGACCGCTTCCTGCAGGGCGAGGCCCTGGATCCGGACGCGTTCGACGAAGCGCTCCCGGTCGCCGACAAGAAGAGCGTGCTCGCGCGGCAGGACGTCTACGACCGGCGCGAGCCGTTCGAGTCGCACGCCGCGATGAGCGCGGCGCCGACCGACTTCAGCGAGACCGAGGCGCCGATGACCGAAGCAGAAGCCTTCCTCGGCGCCGCCCGCTGTCTGGACTGCGGCGTGTGCTCCGAGTGCCACGCCTGCGTCGACGTCTGCCCTGCCGACTGCATCGACTTCAGCATGCGCGAGGAGGAGATCGAGGTCGAGGTGGACACGGTCGTTCTCGCGACCGGCTTCAAGCTCTTCCCTGCCGACGCCAAGCCTGAGTACGGCTACGGCAGGTACGCCAACGTCATCACCGGCATGCAGATGGACCGCCTGCTCGCACCGACGCGCCCGTTCAACGCGGTGGTGCGCCCCGGCGACGGCAAGGTGCCGGACCGCATCGCCTTCATCCTGTGCACGGGCTCGCGCGACGCGCAGGTGGGCAACCCCCTCTGCTCGCGCATCTGCTGCATGTACTCCATCAAGCACAACCAGCTGATCATGGGCGCCCTGCCGCTCGCCGACGTCACGGTCCACTACATGGACGTGCGCGCCGTGGGCAAGGGCTACGACGAGTTCTACAAGCAGGCCGTGGACATGGGCTCCATGTTCATCAAGGGCCGCGTCGCCAAGATCACCGAGAAGGACAACGGCGACCTCATCGTCCGCTACGAGGACATCGAGGGCGACGGCGGCATCGTCGAGGCCGAGTACGACATGGTCGTCCTCGCCGTCGGCGTGCAGCCCAACACGCAGGTCGCCGGGCTCTTCGAGGACGGCGCCCTGGGCCTCGACGAGTACTTCTACGTCGGCGAGGCCGACGACGACATGGACCCCGGCCGCACCAATCTGCCGGGCGTGTTCGTCGCGGGCTCGGCCTCGGGCGTCAAGGACATCCCGGACTCCATCCTCCACGCCGGCGCCGCGGTCGCCCAGGCCGCCGCACACATCGAGAAGGCGCGGGGCGTGGAAGCGGCGGTCAACGTGCCGGAAGCGGCCGTCAACGTGCCGGTCAAGGCGGAGGTGACGGCATGAGCGCCGGCAAGATAGGCGTCTATGTCTGCCAGTGCGGCGGCAACATCGGCGATCACGTCGACGTCGACGAGGTCGTCGCCGCCATCGAGAAGGAGCAGGGCGTCAGTGTCGCCAAGACGGCGATGTTCACCTGCTCTGACGCGACGCAGAGCGAGATCATCGAGGACGCGCGGGAGCAGGGCCTCGACGGGCTCGTCATCGCCTCCTGCTCGCCCAAGCTGCACACGTTCACGTTCCGCGACGTCGCCAAGCGCGCGGGCATGAACCCCTTCCAGTACACGCAGGTGAACGTGCGCGAGCAGTGCTCGTGGACGCACACCGACGACCACGAGGGCGCGACCGAGAAGGCGGTGCGGCTCGTCCGCGCCGGCATCAACCGGACGCGCCTCACCGACCCGCTGGAGCCGATCGTCGTCGAGACGACGCCCAAGAGCCTCGTGGTCGGCGGCGGGATCGCGGGACTGCGCGCCGCCCTCGGCCTCGCCGAGATCGGCCTCCACGTGTTCCTCGTGGAGAGGGAGGCCAAGCTCGGCGGCTGGGTGGCCGGCTTCCGCGAGATGTTCCCCCACGGCCGCAACGGCCGGGAGCTCATCGGGAAGCTCGAGGAGAAGGTCCGCTCCCACCCGGAGATCACGGTCTTCACCAGCGCGGAGCTCGTCGCCAAGAGCGGCAGCTTCGGCAATTACCAGGCTACGGTCGCCGTCAGCAATGGCGATCGCCTGGAGCAGATCCAGGTGGACGTCGGCTCGATCGTGATCGCGACCGGTTTCGACACCTACCAGCCCGAAGAGGGCGAGCTCGGCTACGGCATCGACGGCGTCATCACCATCGCCGACTTCAAGAAGCTCCTCGACGAGACCGACGGACCGCTGACCTACAACGGCAAACCGGTCAGGACGATCGCCTACATCTACTGCGTGGGCAGCCGCCAGGACGAAAGCGTCGAGGGCGCCAACACCTACTGCTCGCGCTACTGCTGCACGGCCGCCGTGCACGCCGCGACCCAGGTCGCGGCGCGCCCGCAGCGCGTGCACCAGTACCACTTCTACCGCGACATGCGCACCTACGGGAAGTACGAGCTGCTCTACGCCGAGGCGCTGGAGCAGGGCTCGGCGTTCGTCAAGTACCCGGACGATGAGGCGCCGGCCGTGGAGAAGGATGCGAAGTCCGGCGGCGTCACGGTGACGTCCAAGGACCTGCTGTCCGCGGGCGACGAGGTCGCCCTCACCGCCGACCTCGTCGTCCTGGTCACGGGCATGGTGGCCCGGGAGAACGAGGGTCTCACCAAAACGCTCAAGCTCCCCGTGGGCCAGAGCGGCTTCTACAACGAGATCCACCCCAAGCTGCGGCCGGTCGAGACGGTGGTGGACGGCGCCTACATCTGCGGCGCCTGCCAGAGCCCCAGGACCTCGTCCGAGGCGGTGGCCTCGGGGCTCGCCGCCGTCACTCAAAGCGCGGCGATCCTCAAGCGCGGGTACGCCGAGCTCGACCCGCTGGTCGCCACCGTGGACACCGACGCCTGCACCTGGTGCGGCGCCTGCGAGTTCACCTGTCCCTACGACGCCATCGCCAAGGTCGAGGAGGGCGGCAAGGAGCTCGCCGCGATCTCCAGGACGGCCTGCAAGGGCTGCGGCGGCTGCGTCCCCGTCTGCCCGTCCGACGCCATCGACCTGCAGGGTTACACCGACGCTCAGATCAAGGCGATGATCGACGGCATGCTGGAGGTGGTGTGCCAATGAGGAGCACTCCGGGCAACGAGCAGCTCGAGCCGCGCCTGCGCCCCGTGCGCGAGGTGATCCGGGACGAGCACTCCATGAAGGCCCCGATCCTCAAGGCGCTCGGTGACGGCCCGCTGACGATCCCTCAGATCGCCGCGGCCGTCGGAAGACCCACGCGCGAGGTCACCTTCTGGGTCATGGGCCTGCGCAAGTACGGCTGGATCGCAGAGATCAAGGAAGTCGACGACGAGGGCTACTTCCCGTACGCCCTGGTCCCGCGAGAGGAGTCCTGATGGACACCAGCAAGAAGACGATCATCCTGTTCAGCGGTGACTTCGACCGCGTCATGGCGGCGCTGATCATCGCCAACGGCGCCGCCGCCATGGGCGACGACGTCACCATCTTCGCCACCT
>DASUMX010000285.1:0-2688 GCA_036277455.1 Thermoleophilia bacterium | reverse complement strand
GTCTCTCGGTGAGGTCTACGTCAACGACGCGTTCGGCACGGCGCACCGGGCGCACGCCTCCACCGAGGGCGTCACGCACTACCTGCCGTCGGTCGCCGGCCTGCTCATGACCAAGGAGATCGAGGTCCTCGGGCGCCTGCTCCGCGACCCGTCGCGGCCGTTCGTGGTGGTCCTGGGCGGCCTCAAGGTATCCGACAAGATCAGCCTCATCCGCCACATGCTCACCATCGCCGACACGGTGCTGATCGGCGGCGCCATGGCCAACGCGTTCCTCGCCGCCAAGGGCTACGAGGTCGGCGCCTCCAAGGGCGCCGGGGACGAGGTCACGGTGGCGGGGGAGATCCTGGCCGAGGCCGGAGGCACGCACGGCCGGCTCGTGATCCCCACCGACGTGGTCGTGGCGCGCGAGGCGGCCGCCGGCGCGCCCTCGCGCGTCGCGCTCGCCGACGGCATCGCCGCCGACGAGATGGCGCTCGACGTCGGCCCGCAGACCACGGCGGAGTTCGAACGCCAGCTGCGCGGCGCCGGGACCATCTACTGGAACGGCCCCATGGGCCTGTTCGAGATCGCGGAGTTCGCCGCCGGCACGCGCGCCGTCGGCGAGGCCATCGTGGCCGCCGCCGCCGTGACGGTGGCCGGCGGCGGCGACACCGTGTCGGCCGTCCGCGCGTTCGGCCTGGAGGGCCGCCTCACCCACGTGTCCACCGGCGGCGGCGCCTCCATGGAATTCCTGGAGGGCCGGGCGCTGCCCGGCGTGGAGGCGCTCATGGACCGCACCGCGGCCGCGACGACGGCGGGACGCCGCCCGCTCATGGCGGGCAACTGGAAGATGTACAAGACGCCGGCGCAGACGAAGGAGTTCTTCACCGCCTTCCGTGCTCTCGTCGCCGGCGTCGACGACCGCGACGTCCTCATCTGCCCGCCGACCGTCGATCTGCCGACGGCCCTCGCCTGCGTGGTCGACACGCGCATCGCCATCGGCGCCCAGACCATGCACTACGCCGCGGAGGGCGCCTACACCGGCGAGACGGCGCCGGGCATGCTCGCCGAGCTCGGCGTGCCCTACGTCATCCTCGGCCACTCGGAGCGTCGGCAGTACTACAACGAGAACGACGCCGACCTCGCGAAGAAGGTCCGGGCGGCGCTCGACGCCGGCCTGCTGCCGATCCTCTGCTGTGGCGAGACGCTCGAGGAGCGGGAGGGCGGCCGGACGGAGAGCAAGGTGGGCGGCCAGCTCGACGCCGGCCTCGCCGAGGTCACGCCCGCCGAGCTGGCCAAGGTAGCCATCGCCTACGAGCCCATCTGGGCCATCGGCACCGGCGTCACCGCCACGCCCGAGCAGGCGCAGGAGACGGTGGCGTTCTGCCGCCGCAAGATGCGCGAGCGCTTCAGCGACGCCGCCGACGGCGTGCGCATCCTCTACGGCGGCAGCGTCAAGCCGGACAACATCGACGTGCTCATGGCGCAGCCGGACATCGACGGCGTGCTGGTCGGCGGGGCGAGCCTCGACCCGCAGGGGTTCAGCCGCATCGTCCGATTCGCGGAGCCCGTGTGACCCATCCCGGCGCCGGTGGGGTGACGTACCGCCCGGTCGTCCTCGTCGTCATGGACGGCTGGGGCGTCGCCCCGCCGGGACCGGACAACGCCATCAGCATCGCCCGCACGCCGGTCTTCGACCGGCTCGTGGCGGAGTACCCGCACGGCGTCCTCGACGCGTCCGGCCCGGCCGTGGGGCTGCCGCCGGGCCAGATGGGCAACTCCGAGGTCGGCCACCTCAACATCGGCGCCGGCCGCGTCGTCTACCAGGACCTCACGCGGATCAGCCTCGCCATCGAGGACGGCAGCTTCTTCGAGAACCGCGTGCTCCGGCAGGCCTGTGCCAAGGCGGCGGGGCGCCGGAGCCGCCTCCACCTCCTGGGGCTCGTCTCCGGGGGCGGCGTCCACAGCGACATGGGGCACCTCGTCGCCTGCCTCGACCTGGCAGGGCGTGAGAAGGTCCGTGACGTGGTCGTCCACGCGTTCCTCGACGGCCGCGACACGCCGCCACGGAGCGCCAAGGGCTACCTGGCGACGATCCAGGAGGCCATGGACCGGCTCGGCGTCGGCCGCTTCGGCGTCATCAGCGGCCGCTACTACGCCATGGACCGCGACACGCGCTGGGACCGCGTCAAGCTCGCCTACGACGCCCTCGTGCATGCTCAGGGCTTCTTCGCCGCCGGCGCGCAGGCCGCGGTGGACGCGGCGTACGCCCGCGGCGAGAACGACGAGTTCGTGCGCCCGACGGTCGTCGCGCCGGAGCACGACGCGCGCGTGCGCGACGGCGACGTGTGCATCTTCTTCAACTTCCGCCCGGACAGGGCGCGGGAGCTCACGCGCGCCCTCACCGAACCCGGCTTCGCCGAGTTCGACCGGGGCGCCCGCCCGCCCAGCACCGACTTCGTGACGATGACGCAGTACAAGAAGGAGTTCCCGCTGCCTGCGGCGTTCCCGCCGGACCACCCGGAGCACGTGCTGGCGGACGTGCTCGCCGAGCACGGCCTGAAGCAGCTGCACATCGCCGAGACGGAGAAGTACGCGCACGTGACGTTCTTCTTCAACGGGGGTGCCGAGGCGCCGAAAACGGGCGAGGAGCGCGTTCTCGTTCCAAGCCCGAAGGTCGCGACCTACGATCTTCAGCCGGAGATGAGC
>DASUMX010000284.1:0-19733 GCA_036277455.1 Thermoleophilia bacterium | reverse complement strand
CTCGTCCGCCCTGCGGCGGGCGAGCGAGAGCGGCAGGACGATGTTCTCGTCCGCGGTCAGGGTCGCGAGCAGGTTGAAGCTCTGGAAGATGAAGCCGATCTTGTCGCGGCGCAGCTGCGTGAGCTTCTTCTCCTTGAGCCGGGTGATCTCGACGCCGTCGATGCTGACCCGGCCGCCGGTGGGCTGGTCGAGGCCGGCCAGGATGTGCATGAGCGTGCTCTTGCCAGATCCCGAGGGGCCCATGATCGCCGTGAGCCGGCCTTCGGTGATGTCGATGTCGACGCCGGCCAGGGCGCGCACCTGGGCGTCGCCCTTGCCGTAGACGCGGGTGAGGCCGCGCGCCGTCACGACGGCGCGGCCGGGACCCCGCTCGGTGAACAGGGACTCGCCGGTGAACTCGCGCTCGAGGCGGGCCAGCGTCTCACTCGCCTGGTCCCGTCCTTCGCGCTCCGAAATGGTGGTGGTCCGCATGATCTCTCCTCCTGGGTGACTTGCCTGGAGAGAGGCTACGGCCGTGCCGTGAGCGGCGAATCGCCCGACGGTGGTGAATGCATGAGCGTGGGGGAGGGATATGGAAAGGCCTCGAGGGCCACCGCGGGGGGAGCCGGCGGCTACCCCGTCGGAGAGGCGGTCTCCCGCGGGGGGTAGGCCGGTCGGCGGGGTAGGGGCGGCGGTGCGCGCTGTGGCCTCGGTGCCCGCCGCCCCCGCGTACCCCGCCTGTGGTAGCGTCCGACGGACCACCGGCCGGCGACGCTTCGCCGGCTCGCAGCCGGACTCCAAGGAGCTCCCATGACGACCGCCTCGCCAGACGCCGCGACCTCCGGACGAGCCCTCGGGCGCTGTCTCATCGCCACCGCCGCGGCATACCTCTTTGTCGTCCTCGTGATGACTGCGGTGACCGCGCTCGGCGCGCCGCAGGGAGACACCGTCGTCGCGCAGGTGGCGGACCTCTCGCGCGACGACACCGTCTACCGCTGGGGCTTCTTCTTCGCCTCGCTGCTCCCGGCCGCCATGGTCCCCTTCATGGCCGTGGTCGCACTCGGCGTCGTCGCCCCGGCGGAGGGAGAGGGGATCACGGAGGCGCGGCTCTGCAGTTGGGCCGGCATCGCGCTGGTGGCGGCGTATGCGCCGCTCTCGGCGGCCGCGTACGCGTCGCAGTACACTGTCTTCGACTGGCTGCTGCGGCGTGACCTCGCGGCGGCCGCGCCCTGGTACTTCAACAACGTGCATGGCGGGCCGTACACGTTCGACCTGCTGGCGTACGCCATCTGGGGCCTTGGGGCGATCATCATCGCGTGGCCGCTGCTGCGCAGGCCCGGCGCGCTGCACTGGATGAGCTGGACCCTCGTCGCCAGCGGCCTGCTCTCCATGGCCGCGTTCGGCCTGCACGCGCTGGAGAGCGACCTCGCCTCGGCGGCGACGCTGACAAGCGCCGTCCTCACCGTCCCCCTCGCGCTGGCGGCGATCGTCCACGGCCGGGGCCGGCTGCGCCGCCCGGCCTGACCGCTCGGACACGGGCGCGACGTACGTGCGAGAGGCCGGGGCGCGGCGCGCCCCGGCCTCTCGGGTGTCTCGTATCGCGCCGCGTCGCAGCGCCGATCTTCTTACCGCGCCGCGGCCCCGTGCGACTCGGCCGCGGCGGGCTCCTTGTCCATCCTGACGGCGCACACCTTGAACTCCGCCGTCATCGTCACCGGGTCGCCGGCGGCGTTGGTGAGCTCGTTGACCGGGGACTCCTTGAAGTGGAACGTCATGAACATCGTCCCCGGGGGCACGCGCTCGGTGAGCGTGACCCGCGTGGTGATCGAACCGCGGCGTGAGCTCACGCGCACCAGCTCGTCCTCGACGACGCCCAGCCGTTCGGCGTCGGCCGGGTTCAGTTCGGCGAGCTCGTAGGGCCGCAGCCACTCCAGGTTCTGCGAGAGGCGCGTCATGATGTTGTAGTGGTAGAGCATGCGCCCGGTGGTGAGGAGCATCGGGTACTCGTCGTCGGTGAGCTCGGCGGGAGGCTGGAACGGGATGCCCTGCAGCAGCCCCTTGCCGCGGGTGAAGGTTCCCACGTGCAGGACCGGCGTGCCCGGGTGGTCCTCGGTCGGGCACGGCCACTGCAGGCCCTGCGTGCCCAGCCGCTCGTAGGTCATGCCTGCGTACTGCGGCACCAGCGTGCGGATCTCCTCGAACACGTCCTCGGGAGAGTCGTAGTGCCAGTCGAGACCCATGCGCCTGCCGAGGTCCTGGATGATCTGCCAGTCGGGCCGCGTGTCGCCCGGTGGCTCCACGGCCTTGCGCACGCGCTGCACGCGGCGCTCGGTGTTGGTGAAGGTGCCGTCCTTCTCCGCGTAGAGCGCTGCGGGGAGGAACACGTCGGCGTACTTGGCCGTCTCGGTCATGAAGATGTTCTGTGCGACGAGGAACTCGAGGTTGCCCAGCGCCTTGCGCACGTGGTTGGCGTCGGCGTCGGTGAGCGCCGGATCCTCGCCCATGATGAACATCGCCTTGAGCGTGCCGTTCGCGGCGAGCTCGATCATCTCGGGGATGCGCAGACCCATCTGGTCCGGCATCGGTACGCCGTAGGCCTCGGCGAACCTGGCCTTGGCGGCCTCGTCGCCGACGCTGGGGTAGCCCGGGAAGGAGTTGGGCAGCGCGCCCATGTCGCACGAGCCCTGCACGTTGTTCTGCCCGCGCATGGGGTTCACGCCGGCGTTGGGGAAGCCGATGTGGCCTGTGACCATGCCGAGGTTGGCGAGGTTCATGACGTTGGCGGTGCCGACCGTGTGCTCGGTGATGCCGAGGGTGTAGAAGATGCCGGCCTTGGGAGTCTTCGCGTAGAGCTCCGCCGCCGCATAAATGGTCCCGGCCGGCACGCCGGTGATCTCGGCGGCGCGCTCCGCCGGGTAGTCCTTGACGGTGGCCCAGAGGTCGTCGAAGCCCTCGGTGCGGGCGTCGATGTAGTCCTTGGCGTGCCAGCCGTTGCTGATGATGGTGTGCAGGATGCCGTTGACGAGCGCGTTGTCCGTGCCCGGCTTGAGCCGCAGCCAGAGGTGGGCGTGCTCGGCGAGCTCGGTGCGCCGCGGGTCGACGACGATGAGCTTGGCGCCGCGCAGGTGCGCCTGCTTCATCTTGTTGCCGATGATCGGGTGCGCCTCGGTGGCGTTGGACCCGATGATGAACAGCACGTCGTTGCCGACGATGTCGCCGATCGAGTTGGTCATCGCGCCTGAACCCAGCGTGGTCGCCAGACCGGCGACCGTAGGAGCGTGTCAGGTACGGGCGCAGTGGTCTATGGAGTTCGTGTTGAGGCCCGCCCGCGTGAGGCGCTGCAGCAGGTAGTTCTCCTCGTTGGTGCAGCGCGCCGAGCTGAGCACGCCGACGGAGAGGCTGCCGTGCTCGCCGCGGATCTCGAGCAGCCGCTCGGCGACCAAGTCGAGTGCCTCGTCCCAGGTCGCGTTCTCCCACACCCCGTCCTTCTTGATCATCGGGGTGGTGATGCGGTCAGGGCTGTAGATCATGTCGGTGTGGAAGCGGCCCTTGACGCACAGCGAGCCCTGGTTGGCCGGCGCGTCGTAGGCGGCGGTGACGCCGACGATCTTGCCGCCGGCGACGTTGAGATCGAAGTTGCAGCCGACGCCGCAGAAGGGGCAGGTGGTGCGCACCTTCTCGCGCTCCCAGGTGCGCACGCCCTTGAGCTGCTTGTTGGAGATCGCCCCGACGGGGCAGATGTCGGCGCACTGGCCGCAGAAGCGGCAGAAGTCGGTGTCCAGCGGCTTGTCGAACGAGGCCGCGATCTGCGAGTCGAAGCCGCGGCCGGTGAAGTCGATCGCGCCGGTGACCTGTACCTCTCCGCACACGGCAACGCACTTGCCGCAGAGGATGCACTTGTTCATGTCGCGCTCGATCATCGGGTTGTCGCTCTCGATGGGGAGCTCGCGCTTGTCGCCCACGAACGTGCTGTGCTCGATACCGTAGCGGTAGCAGTAGTCCTGCAGGGTGCAGGAGCCCGACTGCTCGCAGGTGATGCAGCCCATGGGGTGGTCCGAGAGCAGGAGGTCGAGGATCAGCTTGCGCGCCTCGACCACGTCCGCGGACTCGGTCTGGAGCACCATGCCGTCGGTGAGCTCGGTGGCGCACGCCGGCAGAAGGTTGGCCCGGCCCTCCACCTCGACCACGCAGAGCCGGCAGGAAGCCGCCGGGCTGAGCGTCTCGTGGTGACACAGGGTCGGGATGTCGATGCCGAGGTCCCGGGCGGCGGCGAGGATCGTGGTGCCGGCCGGCACCGTGACCTCGCGGCCGTCGATGGTGGCCTGGATCGTCGCCGTCTCTGCGCCTGCAGGACCGGTCATGCCGCCTCCGTTCGCTTGCTCCACTGCAGCTACGTGGGCCGCTCCCATCGCGGCCCGAGCCTCCACTGCGGCGCCGCGCGCGTCAGGGGAGCGCGCCGCCGCCTTTACGGACGGTCCTCCCCGGGCGCGGGGAGGGAGCCCGAGTGTACAACGCGGCGGCGCGGGCGCGAAAGCCGGGCGCGCCCGCGCGAGGCGTGCGGCGAGCGCCGACGCGCGATCGGCGGCGGGCGCCGGCTGGATGTAGCTCCCAGCTACAGTTTGACGCCGGCAAGGAAGCGCGCGGCCTCGCGGCGGAAGCCGCGCTTGTCGGTCCACATCGCGGGGTGGCCGCCGCGCGGCGTCACCCACAGGCGGCAGTCCGGGAGCTCCATGGCCAGGTGCTGGTGCTGGGCGACGACGGAGGGAAGCTCTTGGTCGCCCAGACTCGAGGTGAGCAGCACCGGGCAGCGCACGTCGCCGAGGCGGCCGGCGAGCGGGTCCCAGCCGCCGCGGTCGGCCAGCTCGAGGAGCAGGGCGGCGTCGGCGGCGACGACCTCCGCCCAATCGTCGCCGTGGGCGAGCTTCCAGAAGGCGCGCTGGGAGGGGGTGACGAGCTTGCGCAGCAGCCGCGGCCCCTCCCTCCAGAGCATCTCGACGATCGAGCCGGGGAACGGCTGCTCGCTGATGCCGGCGCCGGCCGGCGGCCCGGAGGCGCCGGCGTCGCCGGAGGGCTCCTGCCCCACCGCCGGCACACCCGTGCGCCCGGCGACGCTGCCGCGCAGTTCCTCCGGCGTGAGCTTCTCCGGGCAGCTGTCCGCGACGACGGCGGTCACCCGGTGCGGATGGTCCGCGGCGGTCAGCAGCGCCGCCGTGCCGCCGCCGCTGCACCCGAGGAGGGAGAAGCGCTCGGCGCCGAGTCGCGCGGCGAGCGCCGTCGCCTGCGCGGCGCCGTTCTCCCACCAGTCGAGCGGCCACGGCGAGAGGCGTTCGGACGCGCCCGTGCCGAGATAGTCGAGGGCGGCGACGCGATGGGTGCGGCCGAAGTACGCGAGCTCACCGGCGTGACTCGCCGACGAAGCGGTGCTGCCGGGGAGGACGATGAGGAGCGGCGCGCCGGCGACGCCCGCCTCGCGGTAGTGCAGGCGATGCCCCTCCCAGATGAAGTCCGGCATCGGTCCTCGCCCTCAGGCGCCCGCGGCGGCGCGCTGCGCGCGGTCGCGGATGCCGCGGAGCATGCCCTCTTCCATGATGAAGTGCGCCGGCTCGAGGCCGAACGCCTGCGCGAACGCCGCCGGCACGGTGCGCCTCCAGGAGGCGCGCGAGCGGACGATGAGCCGGCTCTCCGCCGGGCCGGCCGGCTCCAGATAGAAGCCCCAGGTCCAGGCCATCTCGCCGCGGAACAGGCTGCCGGCGCCCTGCGGTGGCTCTCCCGGGGCGCCACTGCGCACGACGAACGCCCGCGGCGGCTCGAGCACGGCGATGGTCATCTTCATGGTCTCGTCGGGGTCGAGCGTCAGATAGTCCTCGCCGGCACGGAGGTCCTGCCACTCGGGATGGACGCGGTCGGCGCTCCGCACCTTGAGCCCGGCCAGGTTCTCGAGGGCGTCGTAGGTGTAGAAGCCGCCGCGGTTCTGGCCGATCTGCACGAGCCAAGGCCAGACCTTCTCCGCCGCGGCGCGGACCGTGATGGCGTGGGTGGTCGTGTACAGCGGCGCCGCGACCAGCGCGTCGCCGGGCAGTTCGCGCGACACCTCGTCGCCGGTCGCGCCCCAGCGCCGCAGGCGCGGCAGCAGGATGAAGGAGTAGGCCGCGCCGAGCGCCTCGAGGGCGACGGCGGCCAAGGCGACCTTGTGCAGGCGTTTCATCAGGCCCCATCGCCGGGATCGCCGGCTGCGTACTCCGGCGGTCCGTCGTCCCTCGCGCCGGATGGCGCACCCTCGGCCTCGAGCTCGGTGACGACGGCGGCGAACACGTCGGCCACCACCCTCGCTCCGGCGTCCGTGAAGTGCACGCCGTCCGTGGTGAAGGGGCCGTCGTCCTTCCCGGCCGCCGCCGCGAACGCCGGCCGCAGGTCGACGACTCGGCAGGAGCCGCGTGCTGCCGCGATGCGTGCGATCGCCTCGGCGACCTCGGCCGCGCGCTCCTCCCAGATGGAGCCCTCCGATTCGAGGACGAGCGGGCGCACCACGACGATGCACGGCGCCCGCGCCTCCGTCCACTCGAGCAGCTCCTCGTAGTCGCCGGCGAGGCGCATGAGGCGTTCGGGCCAGCTCCAGCCGCTCCCGAGCTCGGACGAGTCCCACGCCGCCATGACCGCGTCGTTGGCGCCGACCCAGATGAAGGCGCAGTCGACGCGCTCGAGCCCCTGGTACCTCATCCGGGTGAGAAGATCCGCGACCGTGTCGCCCGCCCGCCCCCGGTTGAGCAGCCGGTGCTGCCAAAGGCGCCGGTCGAGCAGCGGGAAGTAGGCGGCGCCCGGCCACCCCTCCGTCAGGCTGTCTCCGAGGAAGGCGATCAGCATGCGACCAGTCTATGCGCTCGCGGGCTCCTGGGGTACGCTGCCGAAAGGGGAAGGAGTGGTCCGACCACGGAGGGGAGAGTGATGAAGAAGGCGATCCTGGACATCGTCGGCCTCGTCGTCTGAGTGGCGATCGTGGTTGCCGTGTGCAACTGGCTGAACGCTCCGACGTGGGTCATGTGGGGACTGCCGATCGTCATCTGCGGCGGCACCGCGGTCGGCTGGGCGGTGCGCGCCGTCAAGTGGGCCGGCAGGCGCCCAGGGACGACGTGAGGTGAGTGGCGCCGCGCCGGCGGCGACGAGCGTCCCCGAGCCGGGCCGCGCCGAAGCGCAGGCGGCCCGGTTCTTCACCAACCTGCTGCTGAGCCCGCTGTATCGTCATTACGTGGAGCAGATGGGCCTGCGCGGCGACGAGCACGTGCTCGACTACGGGAGCGGGAGCGGGGCCGCCGCCCGGCACCTCGCGAGGCTGCTCGAGACGGGCGGCGGGCGCCTCACCTGCATGGACGTCTCCGCGCGCTGGCAGGCGGTCCTCCGCAAGGTGCTGCGCGCGTACCCGGATGTCGAGTACCTCCTCGGCGACGTGCGCGCGATGAGCCTGCCGGCCGCGCGCTTCGACGTCGTGCTCGTCCACTGGATGCTGCACGACGTCCCGCCGCGGGACAGGCCGGCGATCGTCGCCGAGCTCGCGCGACTGCTGCGCCCGGGCGGGCGCCTGTTCCTGCGCGAGCCTACGGGCAAGAAGCACGGGATGCCGGCGGCGCGGGCGCGCGAGCTGTCCGCCGCCGCCGGCCTCATCGAGACGCGGACGCGCGAGGGCAGGATCTTCCTGCTCGGCGAGTACTACCGCGCGGTCTGGACCAAACCGGCAGGCTGACCCCGAGACGGCTGCGGACCGGCGGCTTCGACTGCGTCAGGCGACGGGTTGCTGCTGCGTGATGCAGTGGACGTTGCCGTCGGCCTTGGCCAGTTCGAGCGTCGAGACCGGGACCACCGCGCGCCGGGGGAAGAGCCGGGCCAGGACGGCGCTCGCCGCGGCGTCCGCCGGGTCGCCGAAGGCGGGCATGACGACGCCGCCGTTGGCGACGTAGAAGTTCACGTAGCTGGGCGAGAGCCGCCGCCCACGGGACTCCGGCCGCGCGGGGAGCGGCAACTCCACCACCTCGAGCGGGCGGCCGCGGGCGTCGGTCGCCGCCCGCAGCCGCACGAGGTTCTCCTGGATCGCCGCGTGCTGCGGGTCGTCGCGGTCGGCGCAGCCGAGCGCCAGGACGACCCCGGGCGCGGCGAAGCAGGCGAGGTTGTCCACGTGGCCCCCGGTGTTGTCGTGGTCGAGCGCCGCGGTGAGCCACAGCACCTTCTCGGCGCCGAGGTACTCGCAGAGCAGCCGCTCGGCGTCGGCGCGCTCCAGGCCGGGGTTGCGGCGTGGATCCAGCACGACCTCGGTCGTCGTCAGCACCGTGCCCTCGCCGTCGACGTGTGCTGCGCCGCCCTCGAGGACGAGGGGCGCGGCGAAGCGCCGCGCCCCCACCAGGTCGAGGATGCGCCGCGCCATCCTTTGGGTGCGGCCGTAGTCCTCGTAGATGCCGCCGTAGGCGTTGAAGCGCCAGTCCACGCCGCCGAGCGCGCCGCGGCCGTCGGTGACGAAGGTAGGCGCGGTGTCGCGGGCCCACGAGTCGTCGCTGGGGACGACGACGACGTCCGCGCCGAGGACGCCGGTGAGCGCGCGCCGCGCGGCCCCGGCGTCCTCCGTGTTGGCGGTCATCGTGACGGGCTCGAACCGGCTGATCACGCGCGCGACCTCGACGTACGTCGCGCGCGCTGCCTCGATGTCGTCCCAGTTCTCCGGCCGGCACGGCCACGCCATCCAGCAGCCGGCGTGAGGCGTCCACTCGGGCGGCATGCGAAAGCCGGCTTCCTTTGGAGTCGTCATCTGGGGCGCTCGGTCGCCACGGTCACCTCCGGGTCGCGGCGAGCATACCGCAGCGCCGGCGCGCCGCCGTGCGAGCAGCCGGTCTCTCGCCGCGGGGTAGAGTAGGCGGGTCGACCGGGAGGGACCATGCGCGCCGGATTGCAGCTCCTCAGCGCCCGCTCAGTGAAGTGGCTCGACGCGGGCGTCGCCCTCTGGGTCGTGGTGTGGGTCATCCTCGGCGTGCTCATCTGGAGCGACATCGGCGCGCAGGCGCAGCTGAGCACGGACGTGATCAAGATCGGCGCGGCGGTCAGGTCCACCGGCGAGGCGCTCGGGGTCGTCGGCGGCCTGCCCCTGGTGGGCGGCGGCATCGGGGACTTCGCCGATCGCATCGAGACCATGGGCGGCGAGGTAGAGGCGAGCGGGCAGGAGAGTCGCGGCGGCATCGAGCGCACGGCGGCGGTCGCCGGCCTGTTCGTCGGCATCATGCCGGCGGCGCTCGTGCTCCTGCTCTACCTGCCGGCGCGGATCCGCTGGAGGCGGTACGTGGGCGCGATCGCGGCGGCGCTGGCGGGAGGCGCCGGCGACCCGGCGTTCGAACAGTACCTGGCCCGCCGGGCCGTCGACGCGCTGCCTTGGGACCAGCTGCGCGCCATCACGCCGGATCCCTGGGGCGACATCCGCCGTGGCGCATGCCGCGCGCTGGCCGACGCGGAGCTGGAGCGGCTCGGTCTGCGCCGCCCATGAGGGCGTCGCCGGCCCGCCGCGGGGGCGACCGGCCCGGCCTCTCGGCGACGACGGATGGTAAAGTCGCCGTCATGAACGGATTCCTCGGCAGGGGGGAGCGCCGGCGGCTTGCCGCCCGCGTCCGCCGTGTCCTGCCGGCGCTCGGCGTGCTGCTGCTGGTGGCCGCCGGAGCTGCCGGCCTGGCGGCCGGACCCGCGGCGGCCAAGGACTTCTCCATCACCAGCGTGTCGGTCGACGCGACCGTCAAGCGCAACGGCGACGTGCGCATCACCGACACGCGGACGCTGGACTTCTCCGGCGACTTCCACTTCGTGTACTGGGACCTCTCCGCCAGAGGCTCCGAGGGCATCGACGTGCTCGGAGCCTCGGGGCCCGCATGGGGCGACCCCGGGACGACGGTCCCCTACGAGCCCTCGCAGTTCCCGTCCGTGGGCGCGTGGACGGGGGAGACCGGCACGTACGGCATCCGAGACGCGGGCGGGGTGGTGACGGTCCAGCTCAACTTCAACGTCACTGACGCGACCGCCGCGTTCACGATCGAGTACGTGGCCCGGGGGGCGGCCAGGCGCTGGAGCGACACCGCGGAGCTCTACTGGCAGTTCATCGGCCAGGACGTGGCCGTGGAGTCGCGGGACGTCAGCGTCACCGTCCGCCTGCCGCAGGGTGTGACCGACGAACAGGTTCGCGCCTGGGCACACGGGCCGCTGTGGGGCACCGTCACGATCCAGCCGGACGCGAGCGTGGTCATGAAGGTCGACCCGCTCCCGGCCAACACGTTCGTCGAGGGCCGCATCCTGTTCCCGGCCGCGGCCCTCAGCGCAGCCTCCGCGAGCAGTGGCCCAAGGCTGGCCGCGGTGCTCGCCGAGGAGCAGCGGCTGGCCGACGAAGCCAACCGCTCGCGCCTCTGGGCACGCCTCCAGGCAGGGCTCTGGGGCGTCCTGGGCGTGGGCGTGCCGTTGGTCGCGCTCGGCCTCGTCATGGTCCTGTACTTCCGCTACGGACGCGAGCCCAGGACGCAGTTCGACGCGCAGTACCTGCGCGACGTGCCCCAGCCGCAGCTCCCGCCTGCCCTCGCGGCGTTCATCTGGCGCATGGGCAGCGTGGGCAGCGACGACGTCACCGCGACTCTTCTCGACCTGGTGAACCGCAAGGTGATCGACCTCGAGCGGGTGACGATTCATGAGGACAGGCTCTTCGGCCCCGACGAGACGTCCACGTACAAGCTGACGTTGCGCGACGAGCGCCTCTCGGACCTGCTCGAGCACGAGCGGCAGCTCTGCACCTTCCTCTTCCACGAGATCGCCGGCGGCGACGAACTGGTGCTGAGCGAGCTCAAGGACCTCGCCAAGACGCAGCGCACGGCGTTCGCCCAGGGCTTCCAGACCTGGAAGGCGACGGTGCAGGAGGAGGGCGAGAGACGCGGCTACCTCGACCCGCATGCCGACCGCATGGCCTTCATCGCGTCGGCCGTTGCCATCGTGGCCATCGTCGCCGCGGGTGTGGCGGCCGTCTTCAGCGGGTTCTGGTGGTTCCTGGCAGGCATCCCCGTGGGCATCGTCCTGATCTGGGTGGCGAGGGCGGTCAAGCGCCGCTCGCAGGAGGCCGCGGAGCTGCACGCGCAGTACGCGGCCCTCGAGCGGTACCTCAAGGACTTCGGAAGGCTCGACGAGAAGCCGCCGGATGCGATCGTTCTCTGGGAGCAGTTCCTCGTCTTCGCCGTGATCTTCGGCATCGCCGACGAGGTGGCGAAGGCAATGACCATCAAGGTGCCCGAGGTCGTGAGTGACCCGGCCTTCCGCACGCCGTACATCCTCTGGTGGGGGATGCCGGGTGAAGGCGGCGGGCTCTCGGCGTTCAGCGAGATGCACCAGAGCTTCAGCCAGGCGGTGTCGGTGGCGACGTCGTCGTCCTCGTCCGGCTCCGGCGGCGGCGGCGGGTTCTCCGGCGGCGGCGGGGGCGGCGGCGGGGGCGGCGGCTTCGGCGCCGGCTGACCCGCCGGCCCCTGCGCGCTGGCTGCTCGGCGCGGCACCGTTTTCACTCTCTGCAGGGTGTTTATCGGCGACTTCTGCCGGGAAGATGCTGCGCGAAAGAGAGCGACATCCCCCAGGGCTCCGGAAGGCTTACGGGGAGTGCACCAGGAGGGTCACCATGGCACGTCCAATCCCCGCCGCGTTCGGCGAGAAATACCGGCGCGTGCAGAAGGCGGTCACGGTCGCGCGCGGCGCCGACCGCCGTCACTTCGACTTCACCGGAGAGGTGGAGCTCGGGGTGCGACTCGTGCTCAGCGAGGCCGGCGGCACACCGCTCGCCTTCTCGCTCTGGAGCCTGCCGCAGGACATCGCCGAACTCTGCAGCGACGCGAGCGTGCCGGCGACGGCCGCGCTCCTCGCGATCGACAGCGAGCAGGCCCGTGAGGCGCGGGCTGCAGGCCTCACCGTGGATCTGTCCCAGTTCACGCGCAGCCAGTCACGCCCGGACGTCTACTACACGTTGTTCGACCGCGCGAGCCCGAGCCGCGTCCATACAGCACTGCACCGGCTCGTCCCCGCCCTGGAGCCGCACGCGGCCGCCGCCTGAGCGGCGAGCCATTCACAGTGCGCCGCGATTCGACGCTACAGTCCACGACCTGCCTTCCGGCAGCCCGGCGGCCGCGCCCCGCGAGAGCGGGCGCGCGGCCGTCACGCGCCTCGCGCACTGCCGGTCCGAGCCTTCCCGCCACCAAACGGCGACCGCCGACGACGCTGTTAGCATAGGGGTCCGCTACCGACCCATGGAACCGGGCGCGCGGCCTCTCGCCGTTCTGCGCCCTACGCCGACAAGGAGGAGCACGACACGATGGCCGAACCCTTCAAGAACACCCCGCCCGCCCCGGAAGCCAAGGGCGACATGACGGCGGCCAACATCGCCGCCGCGCTGGCCGGTGAGAGCCAGGCCTCGCAGAAGTACCTCGCCTTCGCCGACGTCGCCGACGCCGAGGGCTACCCGAACGTCGCACGCCTGTTCCGCGCCGTGGCGTACGCGGAGAGCACGCATGCCCGCAACCACCTGAGCGTACTCGGCGGCATCGGCACCACCGCCGAGAACCTCAAGGCGGCCTGGGGTGGCGAGACCTTCGAGATCGACGAGATGTACCCGGCGTACGACGCGGTGGCGAAGCTGCAGGAGAACGAGAGCGCCCAGGTCTCGATCCGCTACGCCCTGAAGGCCGAGATGGACCACCAGGGCATCTACGACACCACGCTCAAGGGTGTCGAGGGCGAGAAGGACCTCGACACGACACCCGTGTTCGTCTGTCCGGTCTGTGGGCACACGGTGGTCGGTGACAAGGCCCCGGCCTACTGCACGCAGTGCGGCACCACCAGCGAGTTCTTCAAGGAGTTCTGATGGACGAAGCCATGGAGAAGCGCCTTCCCAAAGCCGAAGAGCTCAGCGCGATGACGAAGGAGAGCCTCGCGGCCGCCTTTGCCGGCGAGAGCCAGGCGGCCGAGAAGTACCTCGTGTGGGCCGACCAGGCCGATGAAGAGGGCTATCCGAACGTCGCCAAGCTGTTCCGCGCCATCTCCTTCGCCGAGACGCGCCACGCGCGCAACCACCTGCGGGTGATGGGCGGCATCGGGAGCACCGCCGACAACCTGGCGGCGGCGTTCGGAGGCGAGAGCTTCGAGGTCGACGAGATGTACCCCGCCTATCACGGGATCGCCAAGCTGCAGGGCAACAACCAGGCCGTGCGCAGCATCAACTACGCGCTCAAGTCCGAGGTGGACCACAAGGGTCAGTACACCGACGCCCGGGAGCAGGTGCTCGCGGGCAAGGACATCTCCGACCAGCCGGTGAGCGTCTGCCTCGTCTGCGGTCACACAGTGATCGGCGACGTGCCGGAAAAGTGCCCCTACTGCGCCGCCGGCAAGGAGCTCTACAAGAGCTTCTGAGCCGGACGCGAGATCCGCAGGACCCGGACGGGGCCGGCCGCCGCTACGGCGGGCCGGCCCCGTCCGCGTACGGTAGCTGCAGCCGCCGCCCGCCGCCCGCCGCGCTGAGGCGCGGCGCGGCGTTCAGTCCGCCGGCGAGGCGGACGCCGACGGCGTCAGCAGAGTGGGGTCGTACCCGGACGCGTACTCGACCCCCAGTGCCTCGGCGCGCTCGGCGACCCATGCGTTCCAGAGCTGCAGCTTCTTGGCCGAGACCAGGATCTGCTCGATGGTGGTCCTGGCCTTGGCCAGCGTCGCCGTCTTCTTCTTCTTGCTGAGCTCGGCCTTGTGCGCCTCCCAGTACATCTGGATCTCGGCGTCGCTCACCGACGCCTCCTCGGTGACGATCTCGGCAGCCCTGTCGGACAGGGTCTGGCTGCGGATGGAGCGCTTGAGCAGTTCCATGGTCATGCCCTGCTCCGCGAGGAGGTCCACGACCTTCTGCTCGCCGCCGTAGGCCTGCACGAGCTCCGCGACCTGCTCGCCGACCTCCTTGTCGGTGATCGAGACGCCGAGTTCCTCGGCGCTCTGCTCGACGACCTGCTCCTGCACCAGGTAGTTGACGACCTGAGCGACGTAGTGGTCGTAGGCGGCGCTGCCCTCCTTGGGCACGTTCATGCCTTGCGCCTTCATCTGTACCTGTGCCTGGGTGAGCAGGTCCTGGAAGTCGGCCTTGGTCACGGTGACATCGCCGACGGTGGCGACGGCGTTGCTTGGGACGCTTTCGCCGCCGCACGCCGCGACGGTCAGGCTGGCGGCGGCGACGCCGAGCAGCGCCAGGGCGGCGATCAGGACGGTGGTGACGCGTCTCATTCGTGATCCTCTCTCGTCGTGCGCTCGGGTGCGGAGCCGGCGACGAGCGCACGGGACCGCGCGCATCAGAGTAGCCGGACCCCCTGAGTGTGGCCTGAGGTCCGTCTGAGAGCAACCTGAGCGCCGCCCGCACCGCGCCCGAACTCACAGTCCGGGCTCAGACCACCCTCAGCCGGGACCAAGGAGCGGGTGGCAGACTCACGGCGAAGATCCCGTCGGCAAGCAGAGGAGGTGCGAGAGGTGCGCGGAGCAGCCGTCGTCTTCGCCGTCGCCGCCCCGGTCACCCTGCTCGTCGTGACGGCCGCCGCCGCCGACGGCCCGCGCGTAGGGCCGCCTCCCCCCGGCGCCCGGGTCGCGCCGCTCGCCGCCGTCCAGGCGAGCGCGACCAGGAAGGAGGTCGCCGGCGCAGTCGCGACGTCGCACCGCGGCACGAGGCTGCGGGCGCACGACGCCGCCACGCCGCCGTCCCCGGAGACGGCGCCGGCGATGTCCGCGGGCCTGCCCCTCGCCGCCGCGCCCGGCGGCCCCCGCGAGGCTGCGATCACCTTGCCCGGCGCCCGGGCTCCACCGGCCGCCGGGCGAGCGGTCGCGCAGTTCTGGACGGCGTGAGGCCCCTGTCGTGCAGGGGCCTCACGCCGGCATCTTTGCTACACTCGCGACTTGACCCGCGCGGGCGCCGCCCGCGGCACCGTCAGGAGGTCCGCACGTGGGGTACGACTTCGGTGTCGGCCGTGAAGCGCCGACGTTCACTCTCAGCGCCGTCGACGGAAGCGAGATCAAGCTCAACCAGTACCGCGGCGACTGGTTCCCGGTGCTGGTGTTCATCCCGACGCGGTCGCCCGGCGCCTCCGGGCTGCTCGAGCAGCTGAGCGAGACGGCGGATGCGGTGTGGGGGCTCCGCGGCCAGATCGTCGGCATCTGCGACGCCGGCCGCGACGAGTGCAAGACTCTCGCCGCCGGCGTCCCCGGCCTGGCGTTCCCGCTGCTGCCCGACGACGGCAGCGTCGCCCGGCAGTACGGCGCGCTGCGCGCGGACGGCACGGCGCGCCCCATGGCATTCATCATCGACCGCGCCGGCAAGATCGTCTGGACCGGCGACGGCGCCGCGGCGCTCACCACGGCGGCCCTGCTCGCGGCCTTCCGCCAGGTGGTGCGCTGACCTGCATCGTTCCATCGCCGCCCAGACGGGTACACAAGCTATGCAAGTCCCCGACAGGGAGTGAGTGCGATGTTGATCGGTCAGACCATGTTCAGCGTCCGCCACGGCACCGAGCACCGTGCCGAGCGCGCGCTTCAGGAGCTCGCCGGACTCCTCCAGGGGACGGCGGGACACACCAGCCATCGGGTCCTGCGGTCGTTCGGCATGTCGCCGCTCGGCAGCGCGCTGCGCGATGAAGGTCGCGAGGCGACCCTCGGCGACGTCCACTTCGTCTTCGAGACGGAGTGGGACTCTCTGCAGGCTCACGACGACTTCTACCAGGGCGCGCAGGTGCAGCTCGTGTACGGCACGCTGCAGTCGATCCTGACCAGCGGGCCGTTCGAGGTCCTCTACGACGCCGTCGTGGAGGAGCCCCAGCACGACGGCGCCGCGGTCTGAACGCCGCCCGAGGATGTGGCCGTTCAAGAAGAGGCCCGAGGGCGCCGCGACGGCGCCCGTGGCGGTGCCGACGATCGACGTGAGGCAGGCGTTCGCGCGCTCCAAGCGTGGCGCCAGACTGATCGACGTCCGCTCCGCGCGTGAGTACGCGCACTCCGGTCACCCCAAGGGCGCGATCAGCGTCCCGCCCCAGCTCATCAGCAAGGACAGGACGGGGCTGGGGCGTGACGACGACGTCCTCGTCATCTGCCTGAGCGGGCACCGCAGTCCGCGGCAGGCGAGGAAGCTCGCCGAGATGGGCTTCACCAGGGTGACCAACGTGCACGGCGGCCTGATGGCCTGGAAGAAGGCCGGCCTGCCGGTCAAGAAGTAGGCGGCGAGGGGCGCGTCACGCGCGCCCGTCAGATGCCTCAGCCACCTCCGGCGGCGACGCGCACCTCGCCGTCCTCCTCGATCACGACCGGCACGACGTTCATGCCGCCCGTGAGCTCGGCGAGCTGGTCGCGGGCGCCCGGGGTCGTGTAGACGTCGATCTCGTCGTAGGTGATGCCCCGGGCATCGAGGTCCTGCTTGGCCGCGGCGCAGTACGGGCAGCCGGGCTTGGTGTAGATGATGGTGGTCATCGCGCCTCCTCGAGCCGGGCTCCGGCGGTCGGCTCCTGCCGCTGATTCTAGCCCTCCGCCGGCGGCGTGTCTGCCCCGTCAGCGGCGGTAGAGGCGCAGCCCGTTGGCGGTGACGAGAAGCGACGTGCCCATGTCGGCGAAGACGGCCAGCCACAGGCTGACCAGGCCCAGTGGCGCGAGGACCAGGAAGACCGCCTTGACGGCGATGGAGAAGACGATGTTCTGCCAGATGACGCGGGTGGTCCGGCGCGCCAGGCGGATGGTCTCCGGGACCGCCGAGAGGTCGTCGCCCATCAGGGCGATGTCGGCGGTCTCCAGGGCGGCGTCGGTGCCGGCGGCGCCCATGGCGACGCCGAGGGACGCCGCCGCCAGTGCCGGCGCGTCGTTGACGCCGTCGCCGATCATCGCGACCGCGCCGGCGCGGTCGCGGAGCTCCACGACGGCGTCGACCTTCTGCGCCGGCAGCAGGCCGGCGCGCACGTCCGTGACGCCGGCCTGCGCGGCCACCGCACGAGCCGTCTCCGGGTTGTCTCCCGTGAGCATCGCGATCTCGGCGACCCCCAGGTCGCGAAGCGCTGCGACCGCCTCGTGGGCCCCGGGACGCAGCGGGTCGCTGACGGCGACGACGCCGAGCGGGCCCTCCTCGTCGCCGACGACGACCGCGGTCTTGCCCTCACGCTCGAGTCGCGAGACCGCGGCCGTCAACGCCGGGTCGAAGGCGTGCGCGCCGAGGAGGTCCGGCCGGCCGGCGAAGTGCAGCCGGCCGTCCAGCTCGGCGCGCACCCCGCGCCCGGGGATCGCGCGGAACCGCTCCACGTCTGGTCCCCGGTGGAGGTGCGCGTCCGCCGCGTCATGCGGTGCGTGGCCGCGAGCGGCGTCGCCGTCCGCGACCTGGGCGGCATCCGCGCCCGCCGTGCAGCAGCCGGGCTCGGAGCAGGAGCAGGCAGCCGCGGCGACTTCCGCCGGGGGCGCCGCCGCGGCGACCGCCTGGGCGGATCCGTCCTGCGCGGCCCGCTCTGTGATCGCCCGCGCCAGGGGGTGCTCGCTGTACCGCTCCAGCGCGGCGGCAACCGTCAGCAGCCGGTCCGGCGACGTGCCGTGGAGCGGCACCACGTCCGTGACCTGCGGGCGCCCGAGCGTGAGCGTCCCGGTCTTGTCGAACGCCACCGCCTTGAGGCCCGCCATCTGCTCCAGGTAGGCGCCGCCCTTGATCAGCACACCGTTCTTCGTCGCACGCGCCAGCGCCGCCAGGATGCTGACCGGGGTGGAGATGACAAGCGCGCAGGGGCAGCTGATGATGAGCAGCGCGAGGCCGCGGTAGAACCAGGTGTCGAACGAGGCGCCGAAGAGCGGCGGCACGAAGGCGACCGCCGCCGCCAGCGCCACGACGACCGGCGTGTACCGGCCGGCGAAGCGGTCGACGATGCTCTCCGCCGGCGCCCGCTGCGCCTGGGCCTCCTCCACCATGTGGACGATCTTGGCGATGGTCGTGTCGGAGGCCGCCGCCGTGGCGCGCACGCGCAGCGTTCCGCCCTCGACGATCGAGCCTGCGAAGACCTGGTCGCCGGGTCCCTTGGCGACGGGGGCCGACTCGCCGGTCACCGGCGCCTGGTCCGCGGCGGCCGCGCCCTCGACGACGACGCCGTCGACGGCGGCACGCTCACCGGGGCGGATCAGGACGACGTCGCCGACGACGATGTCGGCGACGTCGACCTTCGCCTCCCGCAGGGCGGCGCCCGTCTCCGCCGGCCGCAGGACGGCGGCGGTCGGAGGCGCCAGCTTCATGAGGCCGCTGATGGCGCGGCGGGTGCG
This sequence comes from Thermoleophilia bacterium, assembly GCA_036277455.1. GTDB lineage: Bacteria > Actinomycetota > Thermoleophilia > UBA2241 > UBA2241 > CAIXSE01. Next base: position 1,427 of record DASUMX010000284.1, on the reverse strand, counting down.
CTCCAGCGTGGCCACCTGCAGCACCGTGCCGAGGCTGAAGAGGAAGGCGACCAGGGCCGCCTCGGACCACTCGCCGATGGCCGCGGCTCCGATCATGGCCAGCGTCATGAGCACGTTCATGTCGACCTGCCGGCCGCGCAGGCTGAACACGGCGGCGCGGGCGACGTACAGGCCACCGCTGAGCATGGCGGCGCCGAAGAGCCACGGCGCCGCCTCCGGCGCGGCCGCCGTGGCGACGAAGCCGGCGACGGTGAGCGCGCCGGACATGAGCGTGGCGATGGCGCGCGGCTCCGAGAGCCAGAAGCCGCGCCCGGCCGTCGCGGCTGCGCCCCGGCGCGCCCCTGGATCCTCTTCCGCGCCGCGCCGCTCCACGGTGTCGTACCCGAGCCGGCGGACGGCGCGGAAGACGTCCGGCAGGGCCGTCTGCGAGGGGTCGATGGCGATCGCCAGGGTGGCCGCGCCGAAGTTGACGTCCGCGCTGCTCACGCCGCGCTCCCGGCGCAGCGCGCCCTGCAGCTTCACCGCGCAGTCGGCGCAGTCCATGCCGGTGACGTGGAGGATGCGGCGTTCGCCGTGATCCTCCACGGCCAGCGCCTGCGAGAGGTCGAGGGGGCCGTGCTCGTGCACGGCGAGCGGGCAGTGGTCCGCACAGTGGGCCTGCGCTCCGGCGCGGCGGGCGAAGGTCTCCACGTCGTCGCCGGTCACGGCCGCTTCGTCATAGGTGAGGCGCAGGAGGCCGCGAGGGACGTCCGGCTCGACGGCGTGGATGCCGTCGAGCCGCAGCAGCTCGCGGCCGACCTCGGTCACGCAACCGCCGCACTCCGCCGCCCGCGGCAGCAGCAGCGAGAGCTCGATGGTGCGCGCGGTCATCGCGTCACCGTCCCGGCGCCGTAGCGGGCTCGCGCCGCCCGCTGACGACCGCCTCGCCGGAGAGGTCCTCGGGGCCGTGTTCCACGTGCTCGCGCGTGATGTCGAGAAGCAGGCGGATGTGCGCGTCGTCCGGGGAGTAGAAGACCATCTTGCCGGCGCGGCGCGCGCGGACGAGCCCGTTGGCACGCAAGACGCGGAGGTGGTGGCTCACGTTGCTCTCGCTCATGTCCACGGTGGCGGCGAGGTCGCAGACGCAGAGCTCGCCGGCTTCGATGATGGCGGCCATGAGCCGGCAGCGGCTCTGGTCGGCGAGTACCTTGAAGACGTTGGCCATCTGTTCGCCCACCGCGGGCGAGACCAGCCGCTCGCGCACCGCGGTGACCCGCTCCGGGTCGACGACGTGCACGTCGCAGTGGTCGAGCAGGTCCTCGTCGTCCTTACCGCAGATCACCCGCGCTTCGAGCTGACGATCGGCCATCGTCTCTCCTCTGAACATATGAACAGGTGTTCATATGTTACCCGGAGCGCGACCTCCCGACAAGCCCGTCCGTTGTCTG
>DASUMX010000283.1:0-4233 GCA_036277455.1 Thermoleophilia bacterium | reverse complement strand
ACACGGCCCTCTCCGAGGGCCACGTACCGGCCACCGGCAGCGACTACCGGCGTCTGCTCGCCGTCAGCCGCCTCTACCTCGACAACGTGCCCAACGTCCAGGCCTCCTGGGTCACGCAGGGCCTGCGCATGGGGCAGGTCGCGCTCGCCTTCGGCGCCAACGACATGGGCTCGACGATGATCGAGGAGAACGTAGTCGCCGCCGCCGGCGTGCGCAACCAGTGCGACGTCGACGAGATGGTGCGGCTCATCCGCGCTGCCGGCCGCACGCCGGTGCAGCGCGACACGCTCTACCGCGAGGTGCGCCGCTACTGACGCCGCGCCGGCTCCGCCGCGAATGCGGCCCTCGTCGACCTCGGTCTCACTCGATGCCGGAGGGCGGCTGTGCGGCCGCCGTCGGCTGCGCTCCGTCGCGCCCGGCGAGCTCGTCGCCGGGCGGCGCCGGCCCCGCGGCGCTGACGCGCCGCCACTCCCGGCGCAGCACGGGGGCGGCGGCGGCGAGCCCGGCGAGGCTGAGGACGCCTCCGACCGCCATCACATACCCGGAGATCCAGCCGTAGACCACGGGCGCCAGGAACGTGCCGATCATGCCGGCGAGCTGCATCGACGTCGTCTCCAACCCCGTCACCGTGCCCAGCCACTTCGACGGACTCACCTGGACGAGGAAGGCCTGCTTGGCCGGGTACGAGAATGCGATCGCAAGCCCCTCGACCACGTTCACGGCGAGGAAGAGGACGAGGTTCGTCGTCGTCCCGTAGAGGATCCAGGCGACGCCCGAGATGGCGTATCCGGCGAACATGAGCGCGAAGCGGCTGTAGCGGTCGGCGAGCATCCCCCCCGCGAACGCGAGCAGCATCGGTACGCTGAAGGCGATCCAGGTCAGCGAGATGTACGTCATCGAGGCGCCCAGATGGTCGAGCCAGATGCTCCAGACGACCTCGAAGGCTCCCATGGAGAGGTGGCTCGTGAAGCCGACGACGAGGAAGGCGATGATCGCCGGCGAGAGGATGGCGCGGTACGGCGGCCGCTCGGCCTGGCGGCCGCGTCTGGCCTCCCGCCGCGCAGTCACGTGCGTCGGCTCGCGGATGAAGGCGAGGACGGCGACGGCGGTGAACGCCGTGAGGATCGCGCCGAAGTAGAAGATGGCGTAGAAGCCGTCACGCCCGCCGCCGAAGTAGTGGTAGAGCGGCGGCGCCAGCGCCGGCCCCGCGATGAGCCCGCCGAACTGCGCCGAGGTGAGGATGCCGTAGGCCTTGCTGCGGTTCCGCTCCGTGGTGATGTCGGCGACGAAAGCCATGGCCGCCGGGGCGACCGCGGCGGTACCGATGCCCTCGAGCAGCCGGAAGAGGACGAACCACCAGGGGTCGGACGTCCGTGTGAAGAGGAACATCGCCAGCGCGTAGAGCACGACGCCGAACAGCATCACCGGCTTGCGCCCGATCGTGTCGCTGAGCCAGCCGAACGGTGAAGAGAAGAGCAGCGTGCCCAGGTAGAAGGCGGCGGCGATCAGCCCGATCATGAACAGGGAACTGTGCGCCTCGTCCTTCAGGAAGATCGGCAGGTAGGGCATGATCGCCCCGAATCCCGTCCACACCACGAACTCGGCGGCGCTGACCACGCCGAGCTGCATCCAGCTCGTACGCGGTGCGCCGGCGTCGCCGGTCTTCTGCGTGTCGTTGGGGGAGGTCATGGATCGGCTGCGTTCCCGCAAGGTCTGACGGCAGGCCTGCCCCGGTCCGTCGGGCTGCGGGATCCGCCGCAAGGCTATCACCGGGTCAGGTGACGGCGCAGCCTCCGTGTGCTACGAGTCCCGGACCTCGCGGGTGAGGAGGCCGACGAGCGCGGAGGTCGCGACGATGGCGCCGGCGACGATGAACAGCACGCGCACGTCGACGACGGCGGCCAGCGCGCCGCCGATGAGCACCGAGAGGGCGTACATGCCCTGGGTGATGGTGAACCGCGTCCCCAGCACCCTGCCCCGCATCCCGTGCGGCACGACCTCCTGGAGGTACGTGTCGACGGCGATCAGCACGGCCGCGTTGGCGAGCCCGAAGACGGCGAACGGAACGGCCGCCGTCCAGACCGAGTCGGTCGTGGGCACCAGGGCGAGACAGGCGCCCATGAGGGCAAGCCCGGCGATCATGACCCTGCCCTTGTGCACGCGCGTCGCCAGGGCCACCAGCGCCAAGGAGCCGGCGAGATAGCCGACGCCTACCGCCGCCTCGAGGGCTCCGAATGCTCCGGCTCCGCCCTCCAGCACCTGGACGGCGAACAGGAAGGTGAGGGGGTAGGTGGCGCCGAGTCCCGCGACGCAGACGATGATCATCACGGTGTTGGCGCGGAGGCCGCGGTCGCGCCCCAGAAAGCGAAAACCATCCTTCAGCTCTCCCCAGAACGCGCGCGCGGTCCGCTCCGCCGCCGCGCCCATCGTCGGCTTGTAGCGCATGAGCGCAAGCGCCGCCGCCGACACGGCGAAGGTGACGGCGTCGAGCCCGAACGCGACCGAGGTGCTGACCGACGCGAGCAGCAGGCCGGCGAACGCCCAACCGAGGATCTCGGTCAGGTTCTCGCCGGTCGACAGCAGCGAATTGGCGCGCAGCAGCCGGCCCGGCTGGACGATCTCCGGCAGCATCGCCAGCTTGGCCGGGTCGAAGAAGACGCCGGCTGAGGCGATGGCGAAGCTCAGCACGAACACGGCGGGCAGGGAGCGGGCGGCCACGAAGGGCACCGCGAGCACCAGGGCGGCTCGCACCAGGTCCGCGGCGATCATGAGCCGGCGCTTGTCGAACCGGTCGGCGGCCACGCCGGCGAACGCGCCGAAGAGGACGTAGGGGAGCGTGTAGACGGCGAAGACGGCGCCGGTGCCCAAGGCGGAGCCCGTCCTCTGGTAGACGAGCCAGGGGAAGGCGAGTGCGGCCAGCCGGTCGCCGATCTGGGAGACGAACTGTCCCGCCCACAGCAGCAGGAAGCTGGCGTTGCGGTAGAGCGGCCTGAACTGAGTCTCCGCGGCGACGGCGTTGGCTTCTATCGGTCTTCCCCCTGAAGCACGTCGTGTCCTGTGATGAGGCTCTGACGCGTGCGAACGCGGCCGTGTGCGAGCGGCCGCGTCCTCGAAGCGTACATCAACACGTTGACGATGTCGCGGTGCGCCTGCGCCCGCCGCGACCCTTCCTCAATGTGTTGTCCACATTGGCAACTCTGGGGTCGAACGTTGCCCATTATGTCCTAGTCAGTGGGGTATGCGAGGCCAGACTGGCCTCCATAGAGTCAGCGCACTGATCGTCAACCACAAGCTATCGGCATGTGGTTGCGGAACCTTTAGCGAAGCTCGGAGGGGACAATGCGGCTCGGCGGCAAGATGCACATCAGGTTCGGCGGCAAGATGCACATCCGTTGCGGCGGGAAGATGCACTGACAGCGAGCGATCGATCGACTGAGGTAACATCATGAGCAAGAAGATCGAGAAGACGCTCGCCTCCCTGCTGTTCGCCATCGTGACGAGCGGCGGCGGCAGCAAGATGCACTGAGCCCTCAAGCTCCGTTTCATCGGTGCCGATAAACGGGGCACTGCAGACCCCGAGAAGGTACCGTGTCGATAGCCGAGCGTGACTACCGCGTCCTAACTGTGGGCCTGGCACTCTGCGCTGGGCTTGCTGTGGCGTACGCTGCTCTCTTTCCTGGACCCGTTCCCGTTTCATCTGCGGTTATTCGTGACGCGCTTGTCTTTGCCGTCTTGGCCATTATTGCCGACGAGATGTCTGTGGAGATCTCCGAACGCGTAACCCTGGCGGCATTCAACCTTCCAATTCTGCTCGCAATTATGTTCACTGGCAGACTTCCGGCTATTGGAGTCGCCATAGCCGTTGGCCTCTGGGGTGCCTGGCGAGAGAACTCGCGCTCGGTGGTCATCTACAACACAGCCAACTTCGTCGTCGCCGTGTTCTTGGCGTCTCTTGCCTTTGACGCGCTGCTCGGCCCTCTTGAAGTCAGCCTCAGTGACGTCACGGTTGGGCTGCTGGCCGCAGGAGCCGTGGCTGCGGTGTGCTTTGAAGCCACCAACTTGGCGCTCCTCAGTCTCGGTATGCGTGTGAAATACCGTCGCGCGTTCCGCGCATTCTGGCGGCAGGAGATGCCGCCGTTCCTTCGCTCCCTCGGCGTGCTGCTTCTGCTTGGACTGGCGATCGCTGCGCTGTACGCGGCCGCCGGCATCATCGCGGTCGCCCTGCTCTTCGTG
>DASUMX010000282.1:0-26944 GCA_036277455.1 Thermoleophilia bacterium | reverse complement strand
GAGGACGGACCGTCCAAGGACGGCGAGCTCCAGGCCGACGCCGCGGCCGCGGCGGAGCAGAAGCGGCAGCGCCGCTATCTGGTCAAGGCGCTCCTGCGCAGCCCGACGTTCATGATCGGCCTCGTCATCGTGCTGTTCTGGGTGTTCATGGCGCTGTTCTCCACGTCCATCACGCAGAGCTTCACCGCACAGGACGCCGCGAGCTCCCTTCAGGCGCCGAGCGCGGCCCACTGGTTCGGCACCGACGACCTCGGACGCGACGTGTTCGCGCGCACGATGGCCGGCGCGCGGTCGGTGCTCATCATCGCGCCGCTGGCCACGCTGCTCGCCCTGCTCTGGGGCGGCATCATCGGCCTCATCTCCGGCTTCTACCGGGGCATCACGGACGAGATCATCATGCGCGCCATCGACGTGCTGCTCGCGCTGCCGATCATCATCACCTCGATCCTCATCCTCTCGCTGTTCGGCAAGGGGACGGCGATCATCATCATCGCCATCGGCGCGCTCTTCACGCCCGTGGTCTCCCGCACCGTCAGGGCGGCGGTCATCGGCGAGCGCGAGCGCGAGTACGTCATGGCGGCGCGTCTGCGCGGCGAGCGCTCGGTCTTCGTCATGAGCCGCGAGATCCTGCCCAACATCACGCAGCCGATCATCGTCGAGGGCACCATCCGGCTCGGCTACGCTGTGTTCACCGCCGCCACGCTGTCGTTCCTGGGATTCGGCTTGGTGCCTCCGTCGCCGGACTGGGGGCTCACCATCGCCAACGAACGCATCTTCCTGCAGATCGCCCCGTGGACCGTGATGTTCCCCGCGGCCGCACTGGCTTCTCTCGTCGTGGCCGTGAACCTCATCACCGACGGACTGGGGAGGACGTTCTCCAAATGAGCAGCGTGGAGAATCAGCAGCCGGCCATGACCGACGCCGCCGCCCTCGACGTGAGCGACCTCGAGGTCACGTTCCATCGCCGCGGCCGCAGGCTGCCGGTGCTCAAGGGCGTCACGCTCAAGATCGAGCGTGGCGAGGCCTACGGGCTGGTCGGCGAGTCGGGCTGCGGCAAGACCACGCTGGCCATGGCCGCGATGCGCTACCTCGCCGCCAACGGTACGCTCGACAACGGACGGGTGCTGGTCGACGGGCAGGACGTGAGCGAGCTCAGCGAAGAGGCGCTGCGCAAGTGGCGCGGCGGCAAGGTCTCCATGGTCTACCAGGACCCGACCCAGGCGCTGAGTCCCGCGATGCGCATCGGCGATCAGCTCGCCGAGGTCTTCCACTATCACGAGGGCCTGGACAAGAAGGCGGCGCTCGAGAAGGCGCGAGAGAGCCTCCGCCGCGTCGCCATCCCCGACCCGGACGGGACGCTCAAGCGCTATCCCTTCGAACTCTCCGGCGGACAGCAGCAGCGTGTGGTCATCGCCATGGCGCTCGCGGTGAACCCGCAGCTGCTCATCCTCGACGAGCCGACCACCGGCCTCGACGCCACCGTGGAGGCGGAGATCCTCGACCTCATCGAGGAGCTGCGCGGGCGCATCAACGCCGCCATCCTGCTGATCACGCACAACCTCGGACTGGTCGTGCGTCTCTGCGAGCGTGTCGGCGTCCTGTACGCCGGCCGGCTCGTCGAAGAGGGGCCGGCCAAGGAGGTCTTCACCGACCCGCGGCACCCGTACACCATGGGCCTGCTGCGCTGCGTGCCGCGGTTCGGGATGAACAAGACGGACGCCGCCCTGCAGACCATCCCCGGGACCCTGCCGGCGCTCGGCGATCCTCTCGAGGGCTGCGTGTACTCGGCGCGCTGTCCCATGGCCAAGCCCGTCTGCACGCGCCGCGAACCCGACTTCTTCGCCTGGCCCAGTGATGCACCCGAGAGGGGTCGCTCGGAGGCCGAGGCCATGCCTCCCGACCCGGCGGCCTACTCGCCACACCACTCCGAGCCGCTGGGCGACTCCGACCGGCACGCGCGCTGCTACTTCTGCGCGGACACGCCGGGCATGCCGCACACGACCCCCGTCCTGGCCACCAGCCTGGAGGAGCGCGGCGGCGAGAGCGACGTCCTCGCCATCGACAGGGTCGTGCGCACGTTCAAGGACGGGCGCAACCAACTCACCGCCGTTGCCGACGTCTCTCTCAGCCTCAAGAAAGGCGAGACCTTCGGCCTGGTCGGCGAGTCGGGCAGCGGCAAGACGACGCTGGCCAAGTGCGTCACGGGTCTGCTTCCTCCCGACTCCGGCACGATCACGTTCGAGGGCGGCGTGCTCAAGGCCAAGGCCGGACGCCGCTCCCAGGACGCCCTGCGCGCCATCCAGATGGTCTTCCAGAACCCGGACTCCACGCTGAACCCGGCCTGGAGCACGCGGCAGATCCTCACGCGCGCCGTACGCAAGCTGGGTGGCGCCAAGGAAGGCTCCGTGCGCGCCAAGGTCGACAAGCTCTCCGCAGACGTGCGCGTCGAGCCGCGGTTCCTGTTCCAGCGGCCCACCGAGCTCTCCGGCGGCCAGAAGCAGCGCGTCGCGATCGCCCGTGCGTTCGCCGGCGACCCCCACCTGGTCATCTGCGACGAGCCGGCTTCGGCGCTCGACGTCTCCGTGCAGGCGAGCATCCTCAACCTGCTCGTCGAGCTGCAGACCAAGGAGCGGACGTCCTACGTGTTCATCAGCCACGATCTCGCCGTGGTGCGCTACATCTCGGACCGCATCGGCGTGATGTACCTCGCCGACCTCATCGAAGTGGGGGCGGCGGCGGATGTGTTCAGCGCACCGCACCACCCGTACACCGAGGCCCTCCTCAGCTCCATCCCGCGCCTCGACTTCGAGAAGCAGCAGGACCGCATCCCGCTGCGCGGCAGCATGCCGAGCCTCACCGACCCGCCGTCAGGCTGCCGCTTCCACACGCGTTGTCACCGGTTCCTCGGCGAGATCTGCGTGGAGCAGGAGCCAGCGGCGATGGACGCGGGCAACGGGCACACGTACAAGTGCCACATCCCGCCGGACGAGTTACGCGCGCTGCAGATGCACGACCGGCCGGCGCCTCAGCCCGAGCCGGCGCCGGCCGACTGACGCGCGCGGAGCGCCGCGCGAGACGGCCTGAATGAGGCGCGAGCTGCTGCTGCGGCCGCGCGCGCCAGCGAGCATCGGGGTTCACCTTCTTCCACCGCGCCGCAGGCCATTGACCGCGATTCGGTGCCCGTGATATCTCTTAAACGGCCTTCTTGGAGGTCCATTTACGCACCCAAGCGACGGCGATTGACCGGGCGGCCGGCGCAGCGATGGATTCCGGTTCGTACCGGCGCGAGGCCAGCAACGCCCGGCTCACACCCGGGATCGAGGAGGACGACCTTGAAGATCACCGACATCTCCACGACTCCTCTGTGGCTACCGTTCAAGGAGCCGTACCACTGGGCCGGACGGATCGACTACGGCGCTGCGGTCGTACTCGTCGAAGTCTTCACCGACGAGGGCGTGGTCGGAGTCGGGGAGTCGACAGCCGGCATCCCCGCGCACAGCACGGTAGCCGCGCTGAAGAGCGTGGCCCATCTGCTGGTCGGTGAGCCCGCTTTTGACGTCGAGCGGCTGGTGACCAAGGCGCGCTACCTGGGGAGCTTCAACCACACGCCTCGAGCGGCCAACCTTGCCCTTGCCGGATTCGAGATGGCGCTCTGGGACGTACTCGGCAAGGCTGCCGGCTGGCCGGTGTTCCGGCTACTGGGCGGCTCGGTACGCGACGACGTCGACTACTTCGGTTTCGTCCAGGGCGACACCACAGAGGAATTGGTGGAAGACGCCCGTGACTTGGCGGCGGCGGGATACTCCGTGATCTACCTCAAGGTCGGCCGCGGCGCGGAGGCCGACCTGCGCAACACGGCCGCGGTGCGCGAGGCCATCGGCGCTCGCCGCCTCCGTCTGGACGCCAACGGGGCATGGGGCGTGACGGAGGCGATCCACATGATCGGGCGCCTCGCGCCATTCGAGCCCGAATGGATCGAGCAGCCGACGCCGCCCACCAGCGTCGCCGCGATGCGTCAGGTGAAGGATGGCGTGACCGTCCCCATCGCCGCCGACCAGGCAGCGTTCACTCCTGCCGACGTCTACGAGATCTGCCGCCAGCGCGCCGCCGACGCTATCGTGCTCTCGGCGCACGAGGCGGGCGGTCTGCACGCCTTCGCCAAAGCTGCGGCTATCGCGGAGGCCGCAGGCTTGCCGGTCTGCCTGCACGGTCAGAACGTCTCGAGCATCAGCGATGCGGCCCAGCACCACCTCGGCCTGAGCACCTCAAACCTCAGCGAAGGAAACCAGATCATGCACCAGCTCATCGCCGAGGACCTGGTGGTCTCCCCCGATCTGACTCCGATCTGCGGGAAGATAGGCCCGCTTGAGACTCCCGGCTTGGGCGTGGAGCTGGACCGCGACGCTATCGCCCGGGCCGCTGAAAGACATGCGAAGGAGAAGTGGCTATGAGTGTGCTCATCGCTGACCAGGACCTCGTCACCGAACTTCTGCCCATGGAAGACGCCATCGGCGTGATGAGGCGCGCCTTGACCCTGCTCGCAGAGGGCGAGGTGATGATGCCTCTGCGTTCGATGCTCCACCTGCCGAAGGGCGGCGCCGTCATGGGCTTGATGCCGTCGTACCTCGGCGGCTTGGAAGCCGTCGGCGTCAAGGTCATCGCCGAGTTCCCGGCCAACTTCGGCAGCGAGTACGACACCCACCAGGGCGTCGTGCTCTTTTTCGATACCCAGAGGGGATTGCTGCGTGCCATGGTGGACGCGACGGCCGTCACCGCCATCCGCACGGCGGCCGTGAGCGGTCTGGTCACCGATCTGCTCGCGAATCCCGACGCCGGGGATCTGGCGATCATCGGCGCAGGCACGCAGGCGCACACGCATCTGCAGGCCATGGCGGCGGTGCGTCCCGTCCACAGGGTGCGCGTGTACTCCGTGCCGGCGGAGAGCGCGGCGATGTTCGCGGACCGCGAGTCCCGGCGCACGGGAATCGAGATCGAGGTCGCGGCCAGTGCCGAGCAGGCAGTCGAGGGCGCTGACCTCATCTGCACGGTCACGACCTCCCACGAACCCGTCGTCCACGGCGACTGGGTCAGCCCGGGCGCTCACATCAACGCCGTCGGCGCCTACAACCCGGCGACGCGCGAGCTGGATTCGGCACTCGTGGCGAAGTCGCGCCTTTACGCCGACCGGCGCGAGTCGCTGCTCAACGAAGCCGGTGAATTCCTCATCCCCAAGGGCGAGGGGCTCTTCGGCGACGAGCACATCGTCGGCGAGATCGGCGAGGTCCTCACCGGCAAGGCCCCCGTGCGCACGTCACCGCAGGAGATCACCCTGTTCAAGTCGCTCGGTATCGCCATCGAGGACCTCGCGGCCGCCCACTACGTGTACGAGGCGGCCAAGGCCCGGGGCCTCGGCCAGTGGGTCGAGATCGGGGGCAGGCACTTCGGGGCGGGGTGATTGCGGCAGCGTCGCGACCGTCCTCGCGCCACAGGCGTGGCCTCAGCCGTCCCGGTCTGCAGCGCGTCGAGCGTCTGCAGCTCCCGGTGCCGTCTGTCCCGCGGGGTCGGGCTCCATGCTCCGCGGCACGTTCTCCCGGCGTGCGCTCGCGTGAGCGACGACGCCGTCCAGCAGATCCTCGAGATCCTGCTCCGACCACTCGAGCGCTTCTTTCATGAGCAGGCCGGCCCGCTCGGGATCGCCGTCTGCGATCGCCTCGGCTATGGGCCGATGCAAGTACGCGAAATCCCGGTCCTGGATCGGCAGGGAGTCCCACGGCAAGCGAGAGTAGATCGCGTCGTACCAGGAGAAGAAGGCCGTCCGGGTGCGCTGGACGGCGTCGAGCAGGAGCCCGTTGCCCGACGCTTCGGCCACCGCGGCGTGAAACCGCGAATCGATGCTGCGCCAGGAGCGGAAGCTCCAAGCCTGCTCGTCCGCGATGGCGGTGATCCTCGCGACATCCTCGGTGGTCGCCCGCCGGGCGGCCATGGATGCCGCGGCGGGCTCGATCGCAAGGCGGAACTCATAACTTGCCCTGATTTCGCGATGGCTTGCCAGGATCTCCTCCGACAGGCGCTTCGGCTGGACCGGCCTGTCCAGGACGACGGTCCCGCCGCTGCGCCCGAGTCGCGTCTCCACGAGCCCTTCATCGTTCAGGGTCCGTATCGCCTGACGGATCGAGTCGCGGCCAACACGCAACGTCTCGGCCAGCTCCCGCTCTGAGGGAAGACGCTCCCCGGGCGAGAGGGCCCCCAGTGCGATGAGCCTGCGCAGCGAGTCCGCCACGAGCATCGACGAGGAGCGAGGCCGCAGCGGCCCAAGATCGAGTACCGGCTTCACGCCGGGGACGCTCTCATCTTCACCCCTCATCCGCACTCCTGGTCCTCGAGCTTTCGGTGCAGCCATCCGCGCCAGCTTCGCAGTCTTCTGGCCCGGAGTAAACACCTGTGCCTCCCGGACAACCGCCGTGCGCAAAGTCTTGACGGTCTTTGTCCCCTATGCGAGACTCCTGATAGGACTCGGTCTAGGTCCATTTAGCACAGGGTGCGCGACGTGACCCGAGAGCAGTCCTCTGAACCCCCTCGCGGGCGCACCTTTCCTGCGACGATGACGACAGGTGGAGGTAGACGGTGGGTAAGCCGGCCATCCGGGTGTGGGACACGGAGGAGTGCGAGCTCGTCCACGAGGCCACCTTGCGTGTCCTCTCGGAGTGCGGGGTCGAGGTCATGTGGGAACCGGCGCTCCGACGCTTCGCAGAGGCGGGCGCTAAAGTCGACGGCAGCCGGGTCAGGCTGAGCTCGGAGCTCGTGAGCCGGGCCCTTGCGTCGGCCCCTCGCACGTGGTCCGTAAGATCGAGGGGCCGCGACGAAGTGCTCGAGCTCAAGGACGGCCCCACCTACTTCGGCTCGGGATCCGACTGTCTGTACGTGACCGACCCGGACACAGGCCAACGGCGCAGAGCCGTCGTGGACGACATCGAGGCCCTGGCGGGCTTGTGCGAGAAGCTCGACAACATCGACTTCGTCATGTCGATGGGATTCCCCGAGAACGTGCCGCCCGAGACCGAGGTGCTTCACCAGCAGGTCGCCCTGCTCAAAGGCACGCGCAAACCGCTTCTCATCGTGCCCCGGGACGGCCACACCCTGGCGACGATGAAGGCGATGGCCGAGGCCTGCGGCGGTGGCGACAGCCTCATCGTCTACGGCATGCCGTCGCCGCCCCTGATGCACGACGAGTTCGCCCTCTCCAAGATCGAGACGTGCGCCGAACTGATGATCCCGCTCGTCTACGCGCCGGCGCCGACAGCCGGCTCCACCGCCCCTGCCTCCATCGCCGCCGTGGTGGTCACCGGGAACGCGGAGGTCCTGAGCGGTCTCGTCCTTCATCAGCTCGTCAACCCCGGAGCTCCGTTCGTCTACGGAGCCGGGTGCGACACGCTGGACATGCGCACGATGGTCAATCCCTACGTCTCGCCGGAATGGTCCATGGGCTGCCAGGCGGGGTGCGACCTGGCCCGCTTCTACTCGCTACCGAGCTTCTCCTACGGCGGGTATTCGGATGCCAAGATGCTGGACGAACAGTGGTCGGCCGAGACCGCGATGACCGCCGTCATGGGCGCCCTCTCCCGAGGTACGCTCCTGCACGACGTCGGCTATCTCGAGATGGGCATGCAGACGTCCTTCGAGTCCATCGTGCTCGGCGACGAGCTCGCCGGCTTCGCCAAGGCGTGCCTGCGCGACATCGCCGTCGACGACGAGGCTCTCGCCGTCGACGAGATCATCTCAGTCGGTCCCGGCGGCAACCATCTGCCTCGTCGGTACACCCGCACGCACTATCGCGAATTCTGGACGCCCACGCTGCTCGACAAGGCCCCGCACGATCGCTGGCAGAACAACGGCGCGACTTCGCTGAAACAGCGCGTCCAGCAGCGCGTCGCCGAGCTGCGGGCGGAGCCGCCACGCTTCGCGCTCGACGATCAGGCCCTCGGGGAGATCGAACGCCTGCTGCGACGCGCCGCTGGGTGAACCGGCGCCAGCACGCTCAGCCTTGCCGATTCTTGCGCACCGCTGGATTTGGGCCTATAGTGCGCCCAAATAGCGTCCACAGGGGAGGCTCGCCTTCGGCGGCCTTGAGGCGCTGACCGTACGGGGGAGGTTGCTCCATGCAAGACGACCGGCATGCCAAGGAGTACGCAGACCACCTGATCCAGGAGGTCCGGACGGGGCGGATGACGCGTCGCCAGCTGCTCGTCCGGGCGTCAGTCTTCGGCTTCTCGCTGACCGCCGCCGGGAGCCTTCTCGCGGCATGCGGCGGCGACTCCACGACGACGTCCGAAGGGTCGCCTTCCGCTTCGGCGGCGCCACAGAAGGGCGGGTCCATCAAGGTGACCGCCCTCACTCCCCTCAGCGCGCTCGATCCGGTCACCATGTACCAGACCGGCGACATCTCGACGGTGGAGCAGGTCTGCGAGTACCTGATCTGGATCAACAACGACCTCACCCTGCGTCCGGTCCTTGCCGAGAGCTGGTCACCGGATCCCACCGGCGCGGTCTGGACGTTCAAGCTGCGCCAGGGCGTCAGCTTCAACGACGGGTCGCCCCTGGCCGCCGATGATGTGGTGGCCACGTTCGATCGCCTTGTGGACCCCGACAGCGGATCCGGCGCCCTGTCGGCTCTCAAGGGGATCCTCTCACAGGGCGGCACGCAGAAGATCGACGACTACACGGTGCAGTTCAACCTCGACGCTGCATTCGCCGACTTCCCCTACCTGGTCTCGTCGGGCAACTACAACTCCGTCATCCTCCACCGGTCCTTCGCCGGCGACTTCACCAAGAAGCCCGTCGGCACCGGCCCATTCATGCTGACCGATTACCAGGACAAGCAGAGCGCGACGCTCAAGCGCAATCCGAATTACTGGCAGAAGGGACTGCCCTACCTCGATGAGGTCGGTTTCGTCTACATCGATGACGCACAGGCCCAAGCGCTGCAACTCCAGTCGGGCGCCGTCGATCTTCAGGCCCAAACCGCCTTCCAGGGGTCGCAGGCGCTGTTCGCCAACCCCGACCTGAACGTGATCACGACGCACTCGACCGCCATCCGTGAAGTGGCGATGCGGGTGGACAAGGAGCCGTACAGCGACAAGAACGTCCGCCAGGCCGTGGCGTACTGCCTCGACCGGCAGGCGATCATGGCGAGCCTCTACGATGGCAAGGGCACCCAAGGCAACGACCAGATCTTCTCGCCTCTGTACCCGACGTCGCCATCGTTCGCGGATCGTGCGCAGGACTACGACAAGGCCAAGCAGCTCCTGAGCGATGCCGGCTACGCCGGCGGCGTCAAGCTCACTCTCACCACCGCCTCCTCCTACCTCGACCTCGCGCAGTACGCCCAGATCATCGCGGAGCAGTGCAAGCCTGCGGGCATCGAGGTGAAGCTGAACACCGTGTCCGCCACCGAGTTCTACGGTGGGGACTCCAGCACCACCCCCTGGCTCAACGCCGACATGACCATCGTGGAGTGGTCGCCGCGCCCCGTGGCAGCGCAGTACATCCAGGCCATGCTGACGAAGGCGTCCGTGTGGAACTCGTCCCACTGGGCCAATTCCGAGTTCGATACGCTGTTCAAGCAGCACTCGGCGACTGTAGACGAGGCCAGCAGGAGCGAGATCGCCACGAAGATGGGCACGATCCAGCAGGACGAGACGCCGGTCATCCTCGCCTTCTGGATGGATAGCCTGCGAGCCACGACGAAGAGGGTGCACAACGTGCAGGGCCTCGAAGCGTACCTCGATCTGACGAACGCCTACGTCACCGCCTGACGGGCACTGCCGGCTGGGCCAGTGGGCGAGAAGCCCTGACTCGCGATCCGGGGATCGGCCCGGGCCCAGCCGACGTTCTTGGCCGGGCCTGGGCCGATCTTCTCGCTTGGCGGATTCCGCCTAGTCCGGCCGTGTGGCCCTTCGGGTCGACGGCCGCTCAATAGCGCTTCCGTGCATCAGTCCCAGGCAGGCTCGAAGGGCGCACTGAGCGCCAGCATGTTCCAGGCGTCATAGGCGATCCCCACGGCGGCGTGCTGCTTGTAGGGCAGGGAGTAGCGGCCGGGAATGGACTTCCGCACGGCCGCCACGCAGCCTTCCGCGAAGATGCGCGCTGACTTCTCGTCCGCCAGACGTCCCTCCAGCGCCCGCTCGAGCTCGGGGGCGCGGAACGCCACTGCGCCGACCGCGCCCAGCGCCGCACGCACGTCCGTGATGGCTCCCGAGGGCGCGTCGAAGCGCACCACGAGCGCCGCACTCAGCCTGGCGACGCTCACCGCCGTCCGCGAGCCGATCTTGGCGAACGCCGAGCGATGCGCGGCCCCGAGAGCAGGGAACGTGAACTCGATGATCGCCTCGTCGTGTCGCAGACCCGTGCGGTTCGGGCCGAGCAGCACGTCGCCGATGGGGCGAGTCTGCGTCGCGCCGGCGCCGTCGACCGTGGTCACCTCGGCGCCCAGCGCCGTGAGCGCCGTGGCCCCGTCGGCGCACGGCGACGCGTTGGCGATGTTGCCGCCGATGGTGCCGGCGTTGCGGATCTGCGCCGAGCCGACCTGCGCCGCCGCGAGGCTGAGACACAGCGCGTGCTCGCGGACCAGCGGGTCCCACTGCAACTTCGTGAACGTAGCCAGGGCGCCGACGCGGAGCGAGCCGCCCTGGAGCCGGACGGAAGCGAGCTCGGTGACCCCGGTGAGATCGACGAGCAGATCCGGCTCGCCTCCGGGGCGGCGGATGGCGCGCACCAGGTCGGTGCCGCCGGCGAGCAGCCGCGTCCGCGGTGTGGCCTGCCCCAGCGCCGTCACCAGCTCCTCGACGCTTGTGGGGGTGAGCACCTGCGTGCTCGCCATGTCACTCGCCCCCTTCCGGCTCGGACGCCGGAGGGGGACCGTCCGAGTCGCACGGGGCCCCGAGCGGCCCGCCGGCGTCCGCCTGCGCGACCTCGCAGGCCGCAGCGAGCGTCTCGGGGTCGGTGGTCACCTCAGCGGCGAGCTCCTCGGCGTCGCCGGGCAGCTCCATCAGAGGCACCGCCTCCTGGCCGCTCGCCGCCTTGACGGCTGCAACGATCGCGGAGTAGCCGGTGCAGCGACAGAGGTTCCCGGCCAGCGCGATGCGGATGTCCTGTTCGGACGGGACCGGGTTGCCCATGAGCAGCGCCTTGGCCGACATCAGCATACCCGGCGTGCAGTAGCCGCACTGCACGGCGCCGTACTCGACGAACTTCTGCTGCAGGAGGTCGAGCTCGCCGTCGGGGGCGAGGCCCTCGACCGTGAGGATGTTCTTGCCGCGGGCCTGCACGGCGAGCATCACGCACGAGTTGACGGCCTTGCCGTCGACGATGACCGTGCACGCTCCGCACTCTCCCTCGGCGCAGCCCTCCTTGGTGCCGGTGAGACCGAGCTGGTCGCGGAGGACGTCGAGCAGCCGCGCCGTGGGCCGGGCCTCGACTTCGTGGACCATGCCGTTGACGGTCAGCAGGAGCTGCATGCCGCCACCTCCTCCCCGCGGAGCGCCGCGATGATGCGTTCCGGGATGAGCGGCAGGTCGGAGAGCTCGGTGCCGAGGGCGTTGTTGACGGCGTTCACGATGGCGGGCGCCGTGGGCACCGTCGCGATCTCGCCGACGCTCTTGGCGCCGAAGGGGCCGTCATCACCCTCGTGCTCTACCAGCAGCACCTGGACGTCGGGCATGTCGGGCGCGTTGACGATGTGGTAGTTCTTGAAGCCGTCGACGCCGCTCCGCCCCTTCTCGTCGACGTCGAGGTGCTCGTACAGCGCGTAGCCGATGCCCATCTGCACCGCGCCCTGGTACTGCGCCTCGACCATGCCGCGGTTGATGGCGCGGCCGACGTCGGCGACGGCCAGGAAGTCGGTGACGGCGACGAGGCCCGTGGCGCAGTCCACCTCGACCTCCGCGAACTGGACCGAATACGAGGCGGGGTTGGAGACCGCGAAGTACGACGTCGACGCGGCGATGGACGGGACGTGGCGCATGTGGCTGAGGCGCGCGATGTCGCGGTAGGCGATCGCGCGGTCCGCGTCATGGCGTACGTGCACTGCGCCCTCGCGCGTGAACAGGTGCACGACGGGCTCCTTGAGCAGCTCGGCGGCGGCGGCGAGGAGGCGCTGCTTGACCTTCTCCGCGACCTCGCGGGCGCACGCTCCGACCACGTAGGTGACGCGACTGCCGTAGGTGCCGTAGTCGAACGGAGTGGTCGCCGTGTCGGCTTCGCCCGCGGCGATCAGGTCGGGGTGGACGCCGAGCACCTCGGCGACGATCACCCTCATCGTCGTCACGATGCCGCAGCCGACCTCGTGCAGGCTGGCGTTGAGCTCGAAGGTGCCGTCCTCGTTCATCTTGAGCGACATGTTGCTGGCCTCGGGAAAGGCGCCGAACATGCCGTTCTTGTGCGCCCCGGCGGCCACGCCCACGCCGCGCCGCAGGCGGCCACGCCCGGCGGGGCGGGCGCGGCGTGCCGTCCAGTCAAAGGCGACGGCGCCGCGCTCGAGGCACTCGCGTACGCGCGCGTCGCCGAGCGGCAGGCCGGTCACGAGGTCGGTGTCGAAGGGCTCGACCATGTTCTTCAGGCGCAGGTCGACCGGGTCGAGCCGCAGCACGGCCGCCACCCGGTCCATGTGGATCTCCGTCGCCGCCGCCATCTCCGGGGCGCCCCATCCGCGGCAAGCGCCGCCCACCGGCGTGTTGGTGAGCACGGCGCGACCCTGGTGCCGGTAGTGCGGCACGCGGTAGACCTTGGTGACCTTCTTGCACATGTGGATGGAGTAGTCGGGCGTGCTCGAGGCGTACGCTCCGGAGTCCAGCGTGGACGCCGCCTCGAAGTCGAGCAGCGTGCCGTCCGGGGTGCAGGCCGTGCGGATGGTGGTCTGCGTGGCCGGCCGGACCATGGTCGCGGCCATGCATTCCTCGCGGTCGAGGAGGAGCTTGACCGGACGGCGCGTCTCCCGCGCCAGGTACGCGGCCACCGGCTCGATGATGTACTCGGTCTTTCCGCCGAACGAGCCGCCCATCGGGACCTTGATGACGCGCACGCGGTGGTACTCCATGCGAAGGAGCTCCGCGATCACGGTGCGCGCGGCGTAGACGCCCTGGCTCGTGGTCCAGACGGTCATGCCGCCGGTGCTGTGGCCCTGCGCGATGCAGACGTGGGGCTCGATGGCCGCGTGGTGGACGCGCGGCGTGGTGGCCGACGTCGAGACGATCACCGCGCCCTCGAGGTCCGGGCGTTCGCCCCTGTCGATCTCGTGCTCGTAGGCCACGTTACCGGTGGAATGGACGAGGACGTCCGTGCTGGCCAGCGCCTCGTCGACGGTGAGCAGCGCCGGCAGCTCCTCGTACTCGATGTCGACGAGCGCCGCGGCCGCCTCGGCGGCCGCCCGGCTCGTCGCCACGACCGCCGCGACGCGGTCGCCGACGAAGCGCACGTGCTCACTGAACAGCGTCTCGTCGTGCTGCGCCAGATCCTGACCGGGGTGGATCCGCGCGCGGCAGAAGCGGTCCATCGGCGAGTTCTCGTGCGAGAAGACCTTGACGACGCCCGGCAGCGCCTCCGCGCGAGAGGCGTCGATGCGTTTGACCATGCCGTGCGGTATCCGGCTGAGGATCAGCTTGGCGTGGAGCATGCCCGGCACGCTGAAGTCGCTGCCGTAGACGAGCTCCCCGGTCACCTTCTGGGCCACATCGTGGACGGGGTAGTTGCCCCCGACGTACTGCAGATCCTCGGTCAAGCTGTCGTTCTCCTCTCGGTCGTCGGCTCCGGTCAGATCAGATTGCCGGGAGGCCTGTCCTCGGGGCGGCTCTCGTCGAACCAGCGCCGGTACGCGGCCCTGCGGGCCTGTGCCGCCGGCGCCAGGCAGCACCCGCCCTCCGAGGTGCACAGCAACTCGGGCGGCAGCGCGCGGCCGATGCGGTCGGCCACGTCGATCGCCTCGTGCAGCGGCAGCACGGCCTCGTGGCCGGCCAGCGCCAGGTCGGCGAACACGTGTGCCGTGCACGTGGCCGCCATGATTCGGCTACGGCAAGGCTGGCTGAGGCCACCGGGCATCGGGTCGCACGGCAGGCCCATGAACGCCTGCAGGGCGAGCGACGCCGCCGCCTCAACAGCCTCGGGGGACCCGCCGACCATCTCCGCGATCGCCGCGGCGGCCATCGCGCCGCAGACACCGCACTCGCCCGTACAGCCTAGCACTTCGCCGGTGGGCTCTGTGCGGGTGTAGGCGATGGCGCCGATGCCGGCAGCCACGAACAGCCCGCGCAGCAGATCGTCCTCGCTCAGGCCGCGGGCCTCCTGGACGGCGCTGAGGGCGGCGTAGATGTAGCCCGCCCCGCCGCCCATCGGCCCCGGCACGTTCTCGACCCCGGGGATGCCGGCGCCGGCGCCGTACGCGTACTTGATCGTCAGCGCCGTGACGCCGTCGCTCACACGCGCCGGCGTCTCCGCGTGCCTGATCCAGCGGCCGGCGAAGTCCGGCTTGAACTCGGTGTCCGGCGCGACGACGTCCTCCTCGTACACGGCCCGCGTCTGGCGACGCATCACAAGGGAGAGCTCGCGCATGCGGTCCACGACCTGGGTGCGAGTCCAGCCGGACGCGTCCATCTCGTAGTGGACGGCGACCTCCCAGAGCGGCGCCTCGCGGTCGGCCGCCAGCTCGCGCCAGCGCGTCATGGTGTCGAAGAGCTGCGGCTTGCGGTCCGGCCGGCTGACGACGGACAGGATCGGCCGCAGCAGCGCCAGCCGGAGGACGGGCACGTCGCCGAGCGCTGCGCGCAACGGCGCGAGGTCCGGCTCGGAGGGAAGCGCGAAGGCGTAAAGGACTCCGCGGCCGTCGACGCGCACGGTCTGCGCATCGATCACGACGGGGACCTCGGCCTTGAGCCGTGCGAGCTTCTCGCCGCTCAGGGCCTCCTGCGGGTCCTGCACGAACAGCACGAAGGCGTCGCCGAGCGTCCGGTACGGGAAGCCGTCGACTGTGACCGTCTCGACCATGCCGCCGCCCGTCGAGTCGCCGACCAGCGTCACCATGAGGCCGCTCTGGCCCGTCAGGACGAACTTGACGGCGTTGGGATGCCTGCTCTCGGTGATCTCCGTGAAGGCGAACTCGATGTCGACGCCCGCCTCTTCGGCGAGCTCGAAGCTGCGGAACAGCCGGGCGTCGTCGGGCAGGTAGCCGAGGACGCCGGCGACCATCGCCCGGTCCTCGGCCATGATCCCGAAGGTCCCGGCGAACGAGCCACCCCTGTCGAGCTCGATGCGCATCCTCGCGACCGGCTCGCCGAGCAGGCAGCCTGCCATGTACCCGAGCCGGCACGGCCCGGCGGTGTGCGAACTGGAGCCGGGCTGCATGACCGGCCCGAAGACGTCGTTGAAGAACTCGGGATACGGTGCGACCGTCACGAGAGGTCTCCCTTCTGGTAGCACTCGGCGGCGCGGGCGACCGCGTCGCGGTCCAGATCGACGCCGAGTCCCGGCGCGTCGATGAGGCCGATCTTGCCCTGCTTCGGGGTGAGATCAGGTGACGCCACAAGGTCCTCGACGAGCAGCTGGTGCATGATCTGGTTGCCCTCGGTGAGGTTGGGTGTGCTGAGGCCGAGGTGGTGCTGGGCGGCGTCGGTGATGCCGGAGACGCTCTGGCCGTGCAGGCAGACGGGGACGCCGCCGGCCTCGGCGATCGCGGCGGCCTTCTTGAAAGCGAGCAGGCCGCCGGCCTCGTGCGGCGAGAGGACGATCGCGTCCGCCGCACGCTGGCGCACGAACTCGTAGACGTCCGCCGGGGTGAGCACGGCCTGGTCGGCGGCGATGGGAACGTGCACGGCCTCGCGGACCTGGCGCATGGCAGTCACGCTGAGCAGCGTCGTCGGCTGCTCGACCCAGTCGATGCCGAAGGGCTCCAGCGCATGGATCATGCGGATGGCGTCGGGGACGCTCCAGGCACAGTTGGGGTCCACGCGCAGACGGCGGCCGCCGATGACCTCGCGCACTGCCGCCGTGTTCGCGAGGTCGGCCTGGTCGCCGCGGCCTACCTTGAGGTAGATGACGCCGTAGCCCGCGGCCGCAAGTGCACGGGCGTGCTCCACCAGCTCGTCCGTCGTGTCGCCCTGCACGAAGCCGAAGTAGTCGACCTCCTCGCGCACGGCGCCGCCGAGAAGCCGGTACACCGGCTGGCCGGCGGCCTTGCCGATCGCGTCCCACAGCGCCATCTCGACTCCGGCCAGGACGAAGTCGGCGTACCAGGGCAGGTGATTGAAACTGCCGAGGTGCCGCGCCTCGTGCGCCAGCCGCGCCACGTCGTGGATCGGCTGACCCACGAACAGCGGCTCGACGCAACGGAGCGCCGCGACGGTCCCCTCGGCGGCGAGCGACGAGACGGACTCCCCGATCCCGACGATACCGGCGTCGGTCTCCACCTCGATGAGCACCACGGGGGAGCCGTGGTCCACGCGGCCGGCCCAGTGGTACGGCTCCTTGAACGTCAGGAAGAGCGGCGTGAGGCGGAGGCCCGTGATGAGGATGCGCCCGGCGCGACCTGCGCCGGCGGTGTCCGCGGCGGTCACGGTGGAGAGCGGTCCCCCTTCAGCGCCCGGCTCGGTACCTTGTCTGCGTGGACTCACAGCAGCGTGTCCAGGATCTGGGCCTCGAGCACCTGGGCGCGCGTGAAGCCGTGGGCGGAGAGCGCCGCCTGCGCCAGCCTCACGAGCGCGTCCTGCGGCAGAAGTCCGACGACTTCGCTCTCGCGGATCGCGACGCCGGCGGCGGAGGCGCGCTCGCCGATGGCGGCGACCACGTCGGCCATCGACGTCACCCGGTAGTCGGTGAGGTTCATCGAGACCTGCACGGTGCCGCTGTCGAGCTGCAGCCCCATGGCCTTGACGCACTTCATGCCGCCGTCGCGCTCGCGGATCTCGACGGCGATGCGCCTCGCAAGATCCAGATCGCCGGAGTCGAGGTTCACGTTGAAGGCGATGAGCGGGAAGCGCGCGCCGATCGCGACCGCCCCGGCGGTCGCGTGCACGCGCGCCTCTCCCTCGTCCGGCGTCTTGGCGGGCTCACTGCCGATCACCTCGCGCATCTCCTCGAAGCCCTTGCCGCGGATGACGGCGAGGTTCTTGTGCTCGGGGATGCGAGCCGCGTCCTCGTAGAGGAACGCGGGGATCTCGAGGTCGGTCGCGACTCTTCGGGCAAGGTGCTGCGCAGTATCGATGCAGACCGGGGTGTCCTCCGCGCGAAGCGGGACGAACGGCACGACGTCGGCCGCTCCGAAACGCGGATGGGCGCCCTCGTGACGGTTGAGGTCGATGAGGGCGGCGGCGGTCTCGATGGCGCGGAACGCCGCCTCCGCGATGGGGCCCTGGTGGCCGACGAAGGTGACGACGCAGCGGTTGTGCGTCGCGTCGCTCTGCACGTCGAGCAGATGGACGCCGTCGACGCCGACCACCGCCGCCGCGATCTCGTCGATCACGTCCTGACGGCGACCCTCGCTGAAATTGGGGATGCATTCGATGAGGGTCACGCGGGACCTCCGTCTGCCGTATGAACCACCTGCCGTTCGCGAACGACGACCCGGCCGCCGGCGATCACGCCGGTCACGAGGTTGACGCCCCAGTGGTAGGGCAGTTCCTGGTGCGTCGCTGCGTCCAGGACGAGAAGGTCGCAGTACTTGCCCCGCTCGAGGCTGCCGACCTCGTGCTGCAGGCCGAGCGCAGCGGCGCCGCCGAGCGTGGCGGCGCGGAGGGCCTCGTCCGGGGTGATCCGGTCCTCCTGGCAGGCCAGCGAGATGGCCATCTGGAGGTTCTCGCTGTAGCAGCTGCCGGGGTTGAAGTCGGTGGCGAGCGCCACGGTGACACCGGCGGCCAGCAGCTTCCGCGCCGGCGCGTACACCGTGCGCAGCGTGTAACTCGTGCCCGGAAGCACGACGGCCACGGTGCCTGCCTCCCTGAGCGCGTCGATGTCCTCGCCGGTGATGTGGATGAGGTGGTCCGCGGAGACGGCGCCCAGCGAAGCGGCCAGCGCCGTCCCACCGGTGTGCGCCAGCTCCTCGGCGTGGATCTTGAGCCGGTACCCGAGAGAGCGCCCCGCCTCGAGCACGCATCGCGCCTGCGCGACGGTGAACGCGCCTTCGTCGCAGAAGACGTCGACGAACTCCGCCTGGCCCACGAGCGCCGGCAGGATCTCGTCGCAGACCAGGGCGATGTACTCGTCGTCGCGGCCGGCGTACTCCTCAGGCGTCAGGTGCGCCGCGAGGACGGTGTGCACGCGGCGCACCGGGTGGGGCACCTTGGCCGCGGCGAGCTGCTTGCGCTCGTCCTCGAGGGTGAGCCCGTAGCCGGTCTTGGCCTCGAGGGTCGTGGTGCCGTGCCGCAGGAAGGAGTCGAGGCGGCGCGCGGCGAGAGCGGCGAGCTGCTCCTCCGTCGCCGCCCGCGTCGCGCGCACCGTGCTGTTGATGCCGCCACCGGCCGCCTGGATCTCCAGGTAGGTGGCGCCACCGAGCCGGGCGCCGTACTCGGCCGCCCGGTCGCCCGCCCACGTGAGGTGCGCGTGCGCGTCGACGAAGCCGGGGATGACGGCGGCGCCCTCGACGTCCACGACGACCGCATCGCCGGGCACCTCGAGAGCGCTCGCGATCTCCGCCTCCGGGCCGGTCCAGACGACGCGGCCGTCGCGAGCGGCGACGGCGCCGCGCCGTATCACGCCGGCCGGACCCATGGTCACGACCTCGCTCGCGCCGCGGACGAGCACATCACAGCGCACACTCACGTGCGTTCTCCTTCACTCGGTTCGGATGATCCGTGCGAAGCGGACGTATCGTTCAACCCGGCTGCGACATCGGAGGCCGGGGCCGCCCGAACGATGGCCGCGAACCGTCCGGCCACGACCGCCTCGGCCGCCGCCTCGAGCTCCGGCGCCAGATAGCGGTCGCGCGCCAGCGTCGGCGCGAACTCGCGGATCACGGCCCGCCCGGCCCCAGTACCGGAGCCGGGCTCCAGAGGCGCCAGCAGGTCGATCGCCTGCGCGGCGCAGACGGCCTCGATGCCGAGCACCCTCTGCGCGTTGGCAAGCACGTCCAGCGCCTTGAGTGCCGCCGTCATCCCCATGCTCACGTGGTCCTCCTGATCCCCCGAGCTGGGGATGGAGTCCACGCTGGCCGGGTGGCAGAGCACCTTGTTCTCGCTCACCAGCGCGGCCGCGGTGTACTGGGCGATCATGTAGCCGTTGTTGAGCCCGCTGTCGGTCGTGAGGAAGGGCGGAAGCTCGCTGAGCGAGCTGGTGAGCATGCGGAAGGTCCGGCGCTCGCTGATGGAGGCGATCTCGGCGAGGCTCATCGCCGCGAGGTCGAGAGCCAGCGCGAGCGGCTCGCCGTGGAAGTTGCCCGCCGAGATGATCTCGCCCGAGTCCGGGAAGATGAGCGGGTTGTCCGTGACAGCGTCGACCTCGACACCGACGACGCGCCGCAACCAGGCGAGCGCATCGCGGCAGGCGCCGTGCACCTGCGGGATGCAGCGCAGTGAGTAGGCGTCCTGCACCTTGTCGCAGTTCAGGTGGCTGAGCATGATCGCGCTCCCGGCGGTCGCGCGGCGGACGTTCTCCGCGGTGACCAGCTGGCCGGGGATGGGGCGCAGCGCCTGGATGCGCTCCTGGAACGGGCCGACGGAGGCGCGCAGGCCCTCGAGGCTCATCGCACCGATCAGATCGCCCGAATCAAGGAGCGCCTCCCCGTCGGCGACCAGCATGCAGCCGATGGCGGCCATGAACTGAGTGCCGTTGAGGAGGCTGAGGCCCTCCTTTGCTTCGAGAGAGACGGGCGCGAGCCCGGCGGCCCGCAGGGCGGGCCCGCTCGGCTCGCGCCTCCCGTCCTCCGTGAGCAACTCGCCCTCGCCCATCATCGCCAGGACGAGGTGCGCGGACGGGGCGAGGTCGCCGGAGGCGCCGAGTGACCCCCGCGACGGCACCCACGGGACGATGTCGGCGTTGATGCACGCGGCCAGGTGCTCGGCCACTGAGAGCCTGACGCCGGAGTGACCGCGCGCCATCGTGTTGAGGCGGATGGTCATGGCCGCGCGCACGACCTCGCGCGAGAGCGGCGCGCCGAGGCCGACCGCGTGGCTGCGCACGAGGTTCTCCTGCAGCTCGCGGACCTTGTCCACGGGGATGTGCGTGGTCGCGAGCAAGCCGAAGCCGGTGGTGACGCCGTACGCGACCTGTTCGTTCGCGATGACGTCGGCCACGACGTCGTATGCCGCCTGGATGCGCCCGCGCGCAGCCGCGCCGAGGCTCACCCCAGCCCCGCCGCGCGCGACGGCGATGACCTCGTCGATGGTCAGCGGCGCGTCGCCGATGACGAGCTGCGTCATGTGGTCCTTCTCCTCGTGATGGCCTCTCCGGGCAGGCGGGCGAGCTCGCCGCGAGTCAGTCTAGTCGTTCCCGGTCGCGGACGAGTCCGCCAGCATCGCGACCGCCCCTTCGCCCAGCCGCAGCCCGAGATCGTACGCCCGCCCGTTCAGCTCCTTGAACTTCGCCGGGACGCGGTTCAGGACGGCGTTGCGCACCGCTACCGCCGGCAGCACCTCGCTGATCCGTGCCAGCGCGCCGACCGCGATGATGTTGGTGACGACGGTCTTGCCCAGCTCGTCGGTGGCGACCTGCGTGAACGGCAGGCCGCAGCGGACCAGGGACAGATCGTCGGGGTCCACTTCGACGAGCCCGGAGTCGTAGATCAGCAGACCTCCGGGCCGGGTGTCGACCGCATACTTCTCGTACGCTGCCTGCGAGAGGACGAGGCTGACATCCGGACGCCGCACCTCGGGGTAGTCGATCGGCTCGTCGGAGACGATGACCTCTGCCTTGGAGGCTCCGCCGCGGGCCTCGGGTCCGTAGCTCTGTGTCTGCACGACCCGCTTGCCGAGGGCCGCGGCCGCCTCCGCGATGATGGCCGCGGCCAGCAGGATGCCCTGGCCACCGGACCCCGAGCAGCGGATCTCGACGCGGCCCCCGCCGGCGCTGTCGACGCGTGCTGCGTCAGCCATCGCCGTGCTCCCGAGCCAGCTCCTTGATGCGACCCAGCGCGGTGATGAACTCCTCGCGCTCGCTGTGGTGGAGCAGCCCGACCGGGTAGTGCTCGTGGCTGCGCGTCTCGCCCTCGGCGAACTTGTCGGCCGGCACTGCGTGCTCCTTCTGGCTCTTGAGAAACTGAGCGGGGTCGGCGGTGAGATTGAAGCGGCCGTAGTAGACCGGGCAGATCGCCATGGCCTCGACCATGGCGAAGCCCTTGTGGGCGATGCCGCCGGCGATGACGCTCGCCAGCTGCTGGTAGCCCCAAGAGGTGCCGCGGGCGACGTAGGTGGCTCCCGCGGCATGGGCGAGCTCGCAGAGGTCGAACGCCGGCTCGACGTTGCCGTACACGCTCGTCGTCGACTTGTCGCCGAGGTGCGTGGTGGGGCTCATCTGCCCGCCGGTCATGCCGTAGATGGAGTTGTTGAAGACCAGCGCCGTGAGGTCGATGTTGCGCCGCGCCGCGTGGATGAAGTGGTTGCCGCCGATGGCGGAGCTGTCGCCGTCGCCCATGGCGACGATCACATGCAGCGACGGGTCCGCGGCCTTGACGCCCGTCGCCACGGCGAGCGCCCGGCCGTGTGCCGTATGCACCGTCGAGTAGTCGAGGTAGGCGCTGACGCGGCCGCTGCAGCCGATGCCGGCGACCACGACGACCTTCTCCGGGTCCAGCTGGAGGCCGAGGATGGCGTCGACGAGCGCCCGGGTGATGGTGCCGTTGGAGCAGCCCGGGCACCACAGCGTCTTGGCCGAGCGCAGGTGGGCCTTGATCTCCGACGTGGTGTGCGGCTTGATCCGCGGCAGTTTGGGGTCGCGGGTCGGAGACGCCTCGAGCCGTTGCTCGTCGACCAGGGCGCTCATGCGTCCTCCCAGCGGTGGTAGGGGAACTCGGGTCGGACGAGCTCGAGGATCTCCTCGGGCGTGATGAGCTTGCCGTCCACACGCCCGTGGTCCACCACCTTGGCGCGCCCGTTGACCGCGGCCTGGACCTCCCAGCTCATCTGCTTGATGTTCATCTCCGGGACGATGACCGTGCGCACCTGCTCGGCCATGCGCTCCACTGCCTGCGTCGGGAACGGCCACAGGGTGATGGGCCGCACCATGCCGACGCGAGCGCCCTGGGCGCGGGCCTCGCGGACCACCGCCAGGGCCGAGCGGGCGACGGAGCCGTAGGCGAAGATCGCGACCTCGGCGCCGTCCATCTCGACCTCCTCCACACGGACGATCGCGTCGCGGTGGTGGTAGATCTTCTCGCGCAGGTACCGCCCGAGGTCGGCGGCGGCGGCAGGGTCGCTCGTGTCCGGCGTGCCGCTGCGGCGGTTGTAGACGAGGCCGGTGACATGGACCTTGAATGGCGAGCCGAGAGGCGGTCGCGGCAGGATGTTGTCCAGCGTGCTGGCGATCGTGTCGTACTCGTCCGGCTCGCAGTCCGGCATGCCGCGCTCTGCGATGCGCAGGCTGCCGGGCTCCGGCAAGACGACGGCCTCACGCATGTGGCCGATCAGCGCGTCGCTGAGGATGATGACCGGGGTGCGGTACTGCTCGGCGAGGTTGAACGCCTGGACGGTGAGCGTGTAGCACTCCTCGACGCTGTTGGGGACCAGCGCGATCACAGAGTGCTCGCCGTGCGTGCCCCAACGGGCCTGCATCACATCGCCCTGCGCCGGCTCGGTCGGCAGGCCGGTGCTCGGCCCGCCGCGCATGACGTCCACCACCACGCAGGGGATCTGCGCCATGGTGGCGAAGCCGATCATCTCCTGCATCAGGCTGAAGCCGGGTCCGGAGGTGGCGGTGAGCGCCTTGGCGCCGGCCAGCGACGCGCCGCAGACGGCGGCGATGCTGGCAATCTCGTCCTCCATCTGGATGAACGTGCCGCCCACCTCCGGGAGCCGGCGGGAGAGCACCTCGGCGATCTCCGTGGACGGGGTGATCGGGTAGCCGGCGAAGAAGCGGGCGCCGGCGGCGATAGCGCCCTCGGCGACCGCCTCGTTGCCCTGCAGCAGGACGGCGCGGCCCGCAAGCGCCGCGTCCGAGGCGGGAGCTGCCGCCGCAGTGGTGGTCATCTCAGGCCTCCTCGCCGTCGTGGGTGCACCCGTCGCCGGCCGCATGCGCGCCGCTCGAGGCCGCGATGAGGTCGTCGCGCGTCGGCGCGGCGGCGCTCGCGGTGTCCTTGCGCTCGCGCCGCCGGACCTCGATGGCGAAGTCGGGGCAGTGGAGCTCGCAGAGCAGGCACTGGCTGCACTCTTCCGGCCGCGCGATCATTGGGTAGCCGAGCTTGTCGCGGTCGAAGACCTTGTCCGGGCAGAGCTCGATGCAGACGCCGCAGGCCTTGCAGAGCTCGAGATCCAGCTGGACCGGTGAACCGTTCATGACTTCCGCCAGCCCCTCAGTCCGTCCCCAGCATCGGAAGGTCGATGCCAGATTCCTCGGCCTTCTCGATGGCCTCGGGATACCCTGCGTCGGCGTGACGCATCACGCCGGTGCCGGGGTCGGTGGTCAGCACGCGGCGCAGGCGCTCGCCCATCATCTCGGTGCCGTCGGCGACCACGACCATGCCGGCGTGCAGGCTCTTGCCGATGCCGACGCCGCCGCCGTGGTGGAAGCTCACCCAGCTGGCGCCGGCCGCGGTGTTGAGCAGCGCGTTGAGGATGGGCCAGTCGGCGATGGCGTCGCTGCCGTCCATCATGCTCTCGGTCTCGCGGTACGGGCTGGCGACCGAGCCGGAGTCGAGGTGGTCGCGGCCGATGACGATGGGCGCCTTGACCTTGCCGGTGCGCACCAGCTCGTTGAAGATCTCGCCGGCCTTGGCGCGCTCGCCGTACTCGAGCCAGCAGATGCGGCAAGGCAACCCCTGGAAGTGCACCTTCTCGCCTGCCATGCGGATCCACCTCGTGACCATCTCGTTGTCCGGGAAGGCCTCGAGCAGGGCGGCGTCGGTGACGGCGATGTCCTGCGGGTCGCCGCTGAGCGCCGCCCAGCGGAACGGCCCGTTGCCGCGGGCGAAGAGCGGCCGTATGTAGGCGGGCACGAAGCCGGGGAAGGCGAAGGCGTCGGCGTAGCCGGCCGCCTTCGCCTCGCCGCGGATGTTGTTGCCGTAGTCGAAGGTGTGGGCGCCGGCCCTCTGCAGAGCGACCATCGCCTCGACGTGGACGACGATGCTCGCGACGGCGCGGCGCACGTACTCGTGCGGGTCGTCGTCGCGGAGGCGCAAGGCCTCCTCGAACGTCATGCCGTTGGGCACGTAGCCGTTGAGCGTGTCGTGCGCCGAGGTCTGGTCGGTGACCAGATCGGGGGTGACGCCGCGGCGGACGAGCTCGGGGTAGACGTCGGCGGCATTGCCGCGAAGGGCGATGGAGAGCGGCTTGCGCGCCGTCATCGCCTCGTCCGCCAGCCTGAGCGCCTCGTCCAGCGAGTCCGTCGACACGTCCACGTAGGCGGTCTCGAGGCGCCGCGCGATGCGGTGCGGATCGACCTCCACGCACAGCGCGACGCCACCGGCCATGGTGACGGCGAGCGGCTGCGCCCCGCCCATGCCGCCGAGGCCGGCCGTCAGCACCAGCCTGCCGGCCAGGTCGGCGCCGTAGTGCTTCTGCCCCGCGGCAGCGAAGGTCTGGTAGGTGCCCTGCAGGATGCCCTGCGTCCCGATGTAGATCCACGAGCCGGCGGTCATCTGCCCGTACATGGTGAGCCCCAGCGCGTCCAGCCGGCGGAACTCGTCCCAGTTGGCCCAGTCGCCGACCAGGTTGGCGTTGGCGATGAGCACGCGCGGCGCCATGTCGTGGGTCTCGAACACGCCGACAGGCTTGCCGCTCTGCACGAGCAGGGTCTCGTCGTCCTTGAGGCGGCGCAGGGTGCGGACGATGGCGTCGAAGCTCTCCCAGTTGCGCGCCGCCTTGCCGGCCCCGCCGTACACGATGAGCTGATCCGGGTCCTCGGCGACCTCCGGATCGAGGTTGTTCATCAGCATGCGGAGGGCGGCCTCCTGCTGCCAGCCTCTGCAGCTGATCTCGGTGCCGCGCGGAGCGCGTACCGGCCGCGGTCCCGCCGTGGTCTGTGTGTTCACGATGCCGCCTCGCTACGTGGGTGGTTGTCAGGGCGCGCCGTCTCCCGCGCGTTCTGGCTCCACCCTGCGCCGAAGCAGGGATCGCTTCAAGCAGTCGCGCGTCTTGTCCAGAAACATGGACGCGATTTCGTTCCCGAATACGGGAATGGGCCGCGATGCTGGAATCGAGGAGAGGTGTTGAAGGCGTCTGGCCGGCGGCGACCTCAGCAGGTACGCCGGTCGTCGACGCGGTGGCAGGCGGTCTTGCCCTGGCCGGTCGTGTCGCGAGGCAGCGCGTAGGGGGCGTGCAATTCGACCTTGGGGGTCACGCCCACGCTCGTCTTGACGCCCGTCACGATGCCCTTGGCGAGACCGGCCTGGGCCTCGTCGCTCATCTGCTCCAGGCCGCAGACCTCGACCTGCACCGTCAGCCGGTCCAGGTTGCTCACGTTGTCGATGACCATGCAGAAGTTGCTGCCGAACTCGTCGAACCGCAGCAGTACCTCCTCTATCTGGCTGGGGAAGACGACGAGGCCTCCGACGGAGATGGCGTCGTCGCTCCGCCCGGTGATGCGGCCGATGCGCGGGTGGCTGCGGCCGCACGCGCACGGCTCGTACGTGAGCGAGCTGATGTCGTGGCTGCGGTAGCGGATCATGGCCGTCGAGTCGCTGGTGAGCGACGTCCAGACGAGCTCGCCGGGCTCGCCGTCGGCGACCGGCTCAAGCGTGACCGGGTCGATGCACTCCACGTAGATGTGGTCCGACCACACGTGCATGCCCTGCTTGACCGGGCACTCCGCCGCCATGCCCGGTCCCAGGAACTCGCCCATGCCGTACTCGTTGAAGACGTCGACGCCCAAGGCAGCGGCGAGGCGGTCGCGGCCGCTCTCCGGCCACGGCTCGGCGCCGAAGAGGCCGATACGCAGCCTGCTGTCTTTGCTCAGGTCGATGCCGCGCTCGAGCGCCTTCTCGGCGAGGTACAGGCCGTAGGACGGCGTGGTGCAGATGGCGGTCACGCCGAGGTCGACCATCAGGTCGATGAGCAACTCCTGACGACCGATGCCGGCGGGCACGACCCCGATGCCGGCGTGCTGGGCGCCGTACTGCAGGCCGATGCTGGTCGGCAGGCCGTAGCCGAACATGTTCTGCAGAAGGTCGCCGGGGCGCAGGCCGATCATCCACATGGTCCGCGCGTTGCGCTCGAACCAGAGGTCCATGTCCTTGCGGGAGGCCCAGATGGGCGTGGGCTTGCCGGTGGTGCCGGAGGTGCTGTGGACCTCGATGATGCCGCCGAGGCCGCAGGTGCGGAGTTTGTCCGGGTAGTTGTCTCGCAGGGTGTGCTTGTCGATGAAGGGGAGCCGGCGGATGTCGTCGAGGGACCGGATGTCCGCCGGCTCGACCCCGGCCTCCTCGCAGAGCGCCCTGTAGGCCGGGCTGCAGGAGTATGCGTGCGTGACCACGGTCTTGAGCCGGCCGAGCTGTAGCTCCTGCAGGTCCTCCGACTCCATCGTCTCGGCGCACGGGTCGAAATACACGCGGTCCTCGTCGTGGGCGGCGTGCGAGCCTGCGGCCGCGCCGCCCGGGCACGTGGCGCAGAGCGGTGTGCCTGCGGCGCCCCGCTCGACAGCATGCCTACGGCGGCTGTTCATCCGGCCCCCGCCTCCCGTCCGGCCGCGAACGCCGCGTAGTTCAGGTCCCTCCACTTCGGCGGAACGTTGCGCGTGATGCTCGCCTGCCACGTCTCGACGTCGAACGGCAGGTGCATGCTGAGCGCGCCGACCAGCACGATGCCGGCCACCTTGAGGTCACCGACCT
>DASUMX010000281.1:0-7710 GCA_036277455.1 Thermoleophilia bacterium | reverse complement strand
TCGCCGGGGAGGTAGTCGGACGCCGGCTCGACCTGCTCTTCGAGACCGGTGGTGCCGTTGAGCACGACCGACAGCCTCTCCGGTGCGACCACGTCGCGGAGCAGGCGGGCGACGACGCTGGAGTTCGCCATCACCGCGTCGGCGCCGCCGAGCACCTGCCGCACGCGCCGCTCGACGGCGCCGCCCATGCGCAGGTGCTGGTAGACGTCCGCGCCGTGCACGGTGATCGCCACCGGCACGCCGAGGTCGGCGGCAAGGCGCTGCGCGAGCGCGCCGTCCGGCAGCGCCTGGTGCGCGTGGACGAGATCGTAGCCGGCCGACCGCACCGAGGGCAGGCGGCGGACGGTGCGGTAGGCGAGGTCGCCGAGGCGATCGAAGAGGAGGTGCCGCGGCGGCTGCAGGACGCGTGGGTACTCGGCGACGACGCCGTCGCGGACCGCTTCGCGCGGCTTGCGGCCGCGCCGCCGCTGGCGCTCGCTGCGCCAGAGGGCACGCGGGGCCCACGGCGTCGGGGACAGCACGCGCGACTCGACGCCGATCTCCTTGAGCGCCAGGACCTGCTGGTGGACGAAGAGGTGGCGTTCGGCCTCGGGCCACGGATAGAGGTGCGACACGACGAGGACCTTGAGGAGCCGTCCCTCGACCATGCCGGCGCGCGCGTCGGCGCGATCCTGAGCTCCGTCCATGCGCCACATACTACACGCTCGGGAGGCCGGCCCGTCGACGGTTGTGCGCTCGGGCGATGCTGGAGGATACTGCCCGTGGCGACGGCCTGCTCGACGAGCAGTCCGGGCGAGGCAGGGCTCCCCGAGTGCGTACAGTCAGCCGTACCTATCAGCCGGGCGACGAGGCTCAGATCAACCGGCTCTACCTGTCACTCACGGGCAGGGACCGGACGCCCGAGGAGTTCGCCTGGGAGTGGCTCGAGACCTGGGACGGCCAGGGGAGCATGAACCTGGTCTTCGACCTCGACCGTGAGGAAGGCGACCAACTCGTCGCCCAGTACAGCCTCATCCCCACGCCGCTCAGCGTCTGGGGCCGTCCGGCGCTCGCGGGCAAGACCGAGAACTGCATGAGCCACCCCGACCACCGGGGCACGGGCCTGTACTCCGCGCACGAGCGAGAGTGCTTCGAGCGGGAGAAGGAGCGCTACAGCTTCTTCTTCACCACCGCGGGCACGGTGTCGGCGGGCGCCGTCGGCCGGGTCCGCAGCAAGCTCGGCTACGTCGCGTTCGACGACTGGGCCAACTACACGCTCTGGCTGAAGACGAGCGTGCTCCGCGAGGACATCGGTTCCATCCTGAGGGCCAAGGGCGCGAAGCGGCTGGCGCCCGTGCTCAGCTCCCTGCTGGCCGGTGCCCTCCAGGTGTACAGCCACGCGCGTCGCGTGCGCTCGTGCCGGTTCGGGGTGGCCGTGCACGACGCGGCGGATGCCCCGCTGGAGGCGATCGCGGACCTCTGGGAGCGGAACCGCCGCCGGTACGGCATCACCGTCGACCGCAGCGCCGCGTACCTGCGGTGGCGGGTGAACGACGATCCCCACGTGGAGCACAAGTACCTGACCATGCACGGTGACGACGGGCTCCTCGGGTACGCCATCGCCTTCGTCCAGGAGGGCGACCTGCACGTGGTCGACGTCCTCGTGGACGGCGCCCGCGCCGACCTGTTCGACCACCTCTTCGGGGCGCTGACCCGATGGGGCAAGGAGCTCCGGCTGTCTCGCGTCAAGTGTCTGGCGCTGCGGCGCTCCGCCCTCCTGCCGCGCCGCCTGAGCCGCGCCGGGTTCGTCGACTCCTCGCTGTTCACGCGGGGCGGGCTGTTCAAGAGGCCGGCCCCGCGCCAGTTCTACCTCTACATCCCGGAGGAGCTGCGGGGAGAGCCCGCGGTCACGGGCAACGCTGACTGGTACATCACCTCGCTCGTCCTGGAAGGACTGCCACGATCGAACTAGCCGCCCGAGAGACGAAAGGATCCACTATGGACGTCGTCGACTTCCGCGTGCGCCTGCGCACACCGCACATGCTCGGTCCCTGGAACCCCGACGATCCGGCGCCGCACTTCTCCCAGTACATCGAGCTGTACAACATGCGGCCCAGGCTCACGCCGCTCGGGATGGCGGAGTTCGTGGCCATGATGCGCAGTGAGGGCGTGTCGCGCGGCGTCGTGTGCGGCGGGTCCATCGCGGACAACGACCACATCATGGAGGTCCGCGACTCCTTGGGCGACGACGACCCCTTCCACTACATCGCCGGCGTCCATCCATCCAACGGCGTGCGCCGCAACCTGGAGGAGCTGGAGCGGTGCCGCCAGGCCGGCTTCCT
The DNA here is from genome assembly GCA_036277455.1 of Thermoleophilia bacterium. Taxonomy (GTDB): domain Bacteria; phylum Actinomycetota; class Thermoleophilia; order UBA2241; family UBA2241; genus CAIXSE01. The sequence continues at coordinate 5,389 of DASUMX010000281.1, read as the reverse complement.
CGGGGTCAACGTGAGCCCGTTCATCTGGGGCATCCCGGCCAACGCCAGCGTGCTCTACCCCATCTACGCGTACTGCGAGAGCAACAACCTGGTGGCGATCGTCCACGGCAGCCTGCACTACAACCGCTTCCAGAGCATGTGGCTGGGCGACCCCCAGTACATGGACGAGATCGCCATGAACTTCCCGAGCCTCAAGCTCGTGATCTCGCACGCCGGCAACGGCTTCGGGGTCCTCGCCCTGGCCGTGGCGCAGAAGCACCCGAACATCTTCCTCGAGTTCAGCGCTCTCTGGCCGAAGTACCTGCCCGAGGCGACCATCCAGGCGGTCAACTCCTACCTCAAGGACCGCTGCCTGTTCGGCACCGACTACCCGCTGGTGGAGTTCGGACGCGCCGTGGAGGCGTGGACCGAGGCGGTCAAGCCGGCGGTGAGGGAGCTGTTCTTCGCCAAGAACGCCGAGAGGTGCCTGTTCGGCGAGCCGAGGTAGGGTCTCGGCGCCGGGCGGCCGTCAGGGGAGCCCGGCGCAGAGCGAGCCGTAGAAGTCGACCAGGTCGCCCTGCACCGCCTCCCAGCTGTAGCGGCGCTCGACCGCGCGGCGGCCGCGAGCGCCCATCTCCGGCAGCGCCCGGCGGTCCATGAGGAGGCGCCGAAGCCCCCGCAGGTGGCCCTCGGCGCCCGGCTCGACGGCGAGCCCGCACTTCTCGAGGCGCACGAGTTCGCCGCGACCCGGCATGTCGCTGACCAGCGCGGCGAGCCCCATCGTCATGCCTTCGAGCAGCTTGGTGGGGATGGTGGGGTGGCTGTACTGGCGGTCGGGCTGCGACGGCACCCAGACGACGTCGGCCGCCGCCAGGTAGCGCGGCAGCTCCGGCGGCGGGACGCGGCCGAGCAGCTTGACGCGGTCGGCGAGGCCCAGGGCCAGCCGCTCGCCGACCTCCAGCTCCAGCGCCGGGTCGTTGAAGGTGCCGCCGAGGTACAGGACGGCCTCGTCCGGCTCGACCTGCTCCATGACGTCGAGCATCATCGTGCAGCCTCGCGCGCGCGAGAGGCTGCCGACGTAGATGAGCTTGAGGCGCGGGTCGGCGGCGAGCTCGGCCACCGGCGCGGCCCCCTCGAAGCGCTCGACCCTCGGGTAGTTGGGCAGGACGAGCCGGAGCTTCGGCGTGCCGCCCAGCGCGGCCAGCTGGTCGTCGGTGACGACCACGACGCCGGAGCCCAGCGCCGCCAGGCTCCTCTGGGCGACCGCGGTGGTCTGCGAGGCGGCCGGACGGATCCTCGCCGGCAGATACGGCTTGCCGGCGACGGCCTCGGGCACGTACTCGTGCATGTCGTAGACGAGCCGCGGCACGAACGCCCTGGCCGCGGGGAACAGCGTGAGCAGTTCCGGGTCGTGCACGTGCAGCACGTCCGGCTTGAGCAGGCGCAGCGCCCGGGTGATCTCCACGGAGCTCAGGAACCGTGTGCTGCGGCCGCGCTCCGGCAGCGGCGCCAGGATGACGCCGGCGTCGTCGCGGCCCGGCACCGCTCCGGGGACCATGTACATCACCTCGTAGCCGGCCTGGGCCAGCGTGCGGCACTCGCGCTCGTGGATGCGCGGGTCGTCGGGCTTGTGGACGACGCTCAGGTGGAGGACCCGGGTCACGCCGTCGCCTCCTTCCAGCGGGCCACGACGTCGGCCGCGCTCGTGCACCAGGCGCCGCGCGCCAGCGCCTGGTCGACGAGGTCCCAGTAGACCCTGTCGTAGCCGCGCGAGACGCGCTTGTCGAAGCGGTTGTTGTGCCACAGCAGGCTGACCGCGCCGCCGCTGCGCAGGGCGCGGGCGAGCACGGAGGCGGCGGCGCGCTCGGCGTCGGCCGCCGCCAGCCCGCGGTAGTGCGGCTCCTGCAGGGTGCCGTCCATCACCGCGAGCGGCAGCTCGACGAGGTCGAGGGGCCGCTCGTCGTCGAGTGAATACGGCTGGAACGGGAACGAGCAGCCGCAACGGAAGCCCTCGCGCTCGGCGAACGCCAGGGTGGTGTCGTAGGTGAGTCCCGCCTGCTCCAGCAGCGGCAGCGTCTCGTGGTAGAGGGCCCTGAGGTAGTGGTAGCGGATGCCGCTGACGGCGCGACCCGCGCGCGCGGACAGATCGTCCCGGTCGCGCACGATCTCGGCGAGCGCCAGCCGGTCGGCGTCGTTGCCGTGGAGGCCCACCTCGCGCCCGGCCTCCGTGACCAGGCGCAGCGCCTCGGGGATCCGCTTGGCGTACGTTGCGGGCTGGTTGCCGTCCTGCTTGTGCGTGTGACGGGCGATCACGTAGAAGGTCGAAGAGACGCCGCGCGCGTCCTCGCCGGAGAGGATCTGCGGGAAGGTCCAGAAGGGGTCGGTACGGCGGGGCAGGTGACGGACCAGCCAGTCGGCGCCGTCGCCCAGCTCGCGGGCGACGGCGCGGCCCTGGAGGCGTCGGGCCGCGCGGGCGGTGCGGTAGCCGGCGGCGGCGAAGCCGCGCCGCGTCCACCGCCACAGGTTGTCGAGGTCGTGGGTGAGCGCGATCGCGCAGCGGCCGCGCGCTCCCCAGACGCTCCCTGCCGCCTGGAGCGGCTCGAGGCCGAGCTCGGCGAGGCGCGGCGCCAGGGCGGCGCGCACCAGCTCGGCGTAGCGGTCCACCGCCGGCTCCTCGATCGTCAGGGCCGGATTGGCGGCGAAGACGCTCGCCGCGAACGGCAACCGGCCGTACTTGTCGCGCTCGCCGGTCGTACGCTCGTCCCAGCAGGCGAGCAGGACGAACGCGGAGGCCACGAGGTCGAAGGGGACGGCGAAGCCGGCCTCGGGGCCGGCGGGCCAGGCGGCGACGGCGGCGCCGTCGCCGCTCGCTCGCGCCGCGAAGGCGCCGGCCGGCAGCGGGCGCTCCGCCGCGATCAGCGCCATCGCCTCGGCGTCGCAGGGGATCGTCGGGACGCCGGCCACCGGGCCGGCCGCGTACGCCAGCACGGAGCCGCCCGCCCGCGCCGGGTCGCGGGTGAACGTCGCACCGCGGCCCAGCGGCGCCAGCAGGGTGCGGAGGATCCACTCGGCGCGGGGCGCGAACGCATCGGGCGCACCGACGTACACCTGCAGCTCGGGGAGGGTCACGGGCGCGCTCCCCCGCGGGGCCGCCCGTGCCGCGGCGCGCGGCCGCGGACCGGCACCACTACGTCGCGCCGGTCGATAGCTTCGCTACGCCGACTATTCACACGTCCTCCCTCGAGCTCGGCGCGCGCGTCAGCACCTGCTTGACCGCGCTGCCGGCGTTGAGCAGGCCCGGCAGCGGGTCGTCGAGTGCGTGCAGGCCGTCCATGCGCGTGCCGCGCAGCGAGCGCACGTACGCGGGAGCGCTCCGCCGGCGCCGGGCGATCTCCATGAGCGCCAGCGGCACGTCCTTGTTGACCACGATCCACTTCACCCCGTCCTGCTGGCGGCGGGCGAGGTACGGGTCGCCGATCGCGTCGCGGTACGCGACGTAGGAGAGGTTGACGCCGCAGCGCGCGGCCAGCCCGTGCCACTTCCAGTGCCGCGCGTTGACCTCCATGAGGCGGAAGCGGCCGTCACGCGGGTCGCGCTTGAACTCGACCTGGCTGACGCCGTGGAAGCGCAGCTCCCGCAGCAGGCGCAAGCCTGCGTCGGCGAGCTCCCCGTCCCAGCGGCTCACGCCGGCGAGCGCGCTGCCCCCGGCGTGCGGGTACTGCCGCAGCTTGTGCCCGGTGAAGACGGCCAGCGGCCGCGACTCTGCGTCCAGGTAGGAGCCCACGGTCCAGAGCTCTTCCTCGCCGCCGGGGATGCGCTCCTGAAGCATGAGCACGCCGAGGTCGTCGACCTTGTCGTAGATGCGCCGCAGCTCGGCCGGGGTCTCGACGTCGAGGATGTGGCGGTGGAAGCGGAGCTTGAACGCCAGCGATTCGACCGGCTTGAGCACGGCCGGGAAACGGACCTCGCCGGCGGCCGCCTCGAGCTCCGCGCCGGAGCCGACGAACACCGTCTTCGGCGTGTCGACGCCGGCGCGCCAGGCGGCCTCCATCTGGGCGCGCTTGTCGTGGACCCGCGACATCACCTCCCAGCGCGAGAAGGGCACGATGAACCACGGCTCGAGCCGTGCGGCGTGACGCGAGAGCGGCCAGATGAACTCGTCGTGACTGGGGAAGGCGACGGCGCGCTGTGGCAGGCTGGGCCCGACGGTCTCGAGCCAGGTGACGAAGGCCTCCTCGTCGGCGAGCGGGTCGGGGCAGACGCGAGCGGCGGCGTAGCGCGAGCGCAGGCCGATCGCGCCCGGGTCGGGGTCGAAGGCGAGGAGGGGGACGCCGTGGCGGCCGAGGTCGCGGAGGATGTCGAGGCCGCAGGCGTAGCCGACCTGGAAGACGGCGGCCGGCGGGCGGACTGCGGCCGCCGCCTGGAACCGCCCCATCCTCACGGCGATTCCCCCTCCGCCGGCCTGCCGCCACGCGTCACGATGGTCTTCGCCTGACGCGCGGTGAGCAGCGCGCCGGGGAGCGGGTCGCGCAGCGAGTACAGCCCGTCCACGCGCACGCCGCGGTAGCTCCTGAGCCACGGCCAGAGCTTCTCCTCGCCCCTGCGCCAGCGGGCGAACGCGTCGCGCGCGTCGGTGAGCGAGACGACCCACTTGAGGCCGTCGACCTGACGAGGCGAGATGTACGGCTCGCCGATGGCGTCGCGGTAGGCGGAGAGAGAGAGATTGACGCCGCAGGCGGTGGCGAGCGAGTGCCACATCCAGTGGCGCGCGTTGACCTCCATGAGGCGGAAGCGGCCGTCGCGCGGATCGCGCTTGAACTCGACCTGGCTGACGCCGTGGTATCCGAGCTCGTGGAGCAGGCGGAGTCCCGCCTCCGCGAGCTCGGGGACCCACGTGCTCACGGCCATGCTCACGTGGCCGAACCGCGGGGGGTGCTGGCGCAGTTTGTGTCCCGTGAACTGCGCCAGCGGTCGGCTCTGCGCGTCGAGGTACGAGCCGAGCGTGTAGAGCTCCTCGTCGCCGCCGGGCACGATGTCCTGCAGCATCAGCGTGCCGCAATCGCGGACCGCGTCGTACGTGCGCAGCAGCTCGTCTTTCGAGCCGATCTCCAGCACGTGGCGGCGAAAGCGCGTCTTGAAGGCGAGGGACTCCACCGGCTTGAAGATGCAGGGGAACCCGACCTCCTCCACGCCGCGCTCGAGGTCGTCGGCGGAGTCGACGAACACCGTCTTCGGCGTGTCGACGCCCGCGCGCCAGGCCGCCTCCATCTGGGCGCGCTTGTCGTGCAGCCGCTGCATCGTCTCCCAGCGCGAGAAGGGGACGAGATACCACTTCTCGAGGCGCGCGGCGTTCCTGGATATCGGCCAGATGTACTGGTCGTGTGTGGGGAACAGCACCGGGCGGCGGGAG
>DASUMX010000280.1:0-3532 GCA_036277455.1 Thermoleophilia bacterium | reverse complement strand
CGCGGAGCCGCGCCTCGGCGGCCCGGACAACGTCATCGCCGGCAACACCTGCCTGTACGGCGCGACGGGCGGCCGCTTCTTCGCGGCCGGCCGCGCCGGCGAGCGCTTCGCGGTGCGCAACTCGGCGGCCACGGCCGTGGTGGAGGGCGCCGGCGACCACTGCTGCGAGTACATGACTGGCGGCGTGGTCGCGGTGCTCGGCGGCGTGGGCCGTAACGCCTGCGCCGGGATGACCGGGGGCGCCGCGTACTTCCTCGCCGACGCCGCGCCCGCGTGGCTCGCCGGCCACCCGACGGTCGCCGCCGCGGACATGGACGAGGCCTCCGTGGCCGAGCTCACCGCGCTTCTCGAGGCGCACGCGGCCCGCACCGGCAGCGAGGTCGCCGCCTCGCTGCTGGCCGACCCGGAGACCCTCGCCGGCCGTTTCGTCCGCGTCCGTCCGGCGCGCGCTCCGGCCCGCCTCGCGGGACCGCCGCGGCCCTCGGGCACGGCGAGCGTGGCGCGAGCGTGACGCAGGCTCAACGCACGCTCGTTGCATACGTTCAGGCGAGGGAGTATGCTCCCGGCGAAATCAGGGGGGCGGGCGTGGGGCCCGCGACGTGTCCCGAAAGGAGACCGCATGGCGACCGAGGCTTACTGCGTCAAATGCCGCACCAAGCGCACCATGAAGGATGAGAAGGCCGTCACGATGAAGAACGGCAAGCCGGCGACGCAGGGCGTGTGCCCGGAATGCGGCACCAAGATGTTCAAGATCGGCAAGAGCAAGTAAGAGTGATCCGGCCCGGCTGAGAGGGCCGTTCGAGAGCCAAGCGGCTGGGGCCGGGGCGTGAGAGCGCCCCGGCCCCAGCCGCGTACGCGACCAGGATGCTCCGTCAGTTCCCCGCCACGCTCCGGTCGGGCAGCGCGCCCCGCTGGTAGAGCAACGCCAGTTCCTGTGCCAACTGGGTCTCCCACACGATGCGGCCCGAGTGGCGCAGGTGGGCGTGGTCGGAGAAGTCGGCGGTGTGCAGCCCGAGGCTGCCGTTGAAGTCGAGGTAGGGCACGCCGTGCTCCGCGGCGATGCTCCGCGCCCGCGGCTGGTAGCGAGAGTCGACGGCCTCCCACCGTGCGCCGATCAGCTCCTCGTTGCGGGGCAGTTCCACGACGACGACGCCGAAGCCGCGCCGCCGGCTGCGCTCGACGAGCGCCTCGAGCAGGGTGAGGTTGAAGTCCACGTTGCGCTCGAACTGCGGCAGGCGCACGCGCCACCACGCCTCGAACACGCCGCGCTTCTCGGCCTCGTCCATCAGCGGCTCGTCGTCGAAGTCGTGCTGCACGTAGTCCCAGGACGGGACCTCGCCCTGCGCCAGCCGGACGACGTCGGAGCGGCCCTTCTCGACCAGCATGCTGAGGATGCCGGGGAGGAGCGTCCCGCGTGGATCCCCGGCGGAGGGCTCCGCGTCCAGGCAGCCGCCGAGCGTCTCGCTTCCGAGGGGGAAGCCGCGCCCCTCCAGTTGCTCCTCGGCGCCGGCGCGGTCGCCGATGAAGCGGCCGGGGCTGACGCCGATGACGACCGTCGCCGACCCGGACGCGGGCAGGTTGTCGACGATGGCGAGGCTCTGGGCGAAGGTCTGGAGGGAGGTCGCCAGGTTCCAGCCCTCGAGGTGCGGCCCGCCGAGGTCTTCGACCTTGGCGGCGAGTGAGGCGCCGTCGCGGACGGTCGCCTCGCGCAGGGTGGAGCCGCCGAGCAGGTAGAGCGTCCTCTCGGCGGCCGGCTCCCGGTCCAGCCGCGCCAGCAACCAGGCCACGCGCGCCTTGCCCGTGTCCACGTTGTCCGAGCGCATCCAGTACTCGAGCGGCACCTCCGACCAGGCGCCGGTCGCGAAGGCCTGCTGGAGCCCCAGCAGCGTGAGCGCCGCCAGGCCGGCGGCGACGACGAGCACCAGCGGGCTGCGCTGCCGCAGGCCCGCGCGGAAGCTTCGCATGAAGCCCGCGCCCCTCTGCTCTGTCCCGCAGGCCTTCACCCGTCAGCCTCGTCTTCTGGTCTGAGAACCGGTCGGCACAAGGCTATCGCCGGCGGCGCCAAAGTGAAAGACGGGGTCGTTTCCTGTACAATAGCAGGCAGAAGTCAGACCGCCGCACCTTCGGGTGAGCGGGTTGTCGCCTCCCTCCATGCCGAGGGCGTGCCACGCGAGCCGGCCGCAAGGGCGCCCAGCACAGAGGCAGGGAGAGCTGAGATGTATGCAGTCGGAGACAACGTCGTGTACCCGTGTCACGGCGCCGGCAAGATCGTCAAGATCGAGCAGCGGGCGGTGCTCGGCAGGCGGCGCGAGTACCTCACCATCGAGTTGCATCACAACCGCATGACCGCGCTGATCCCCGTGGAGAACGCGGAGCGCGCGGGTCTGCGCAAGGTCGTCGCGGCCGACGCCGTCGACGAGGTGCTCCAGGTGCTGCGCGACGCTCCTACGGCGATGCCCGAGAAGTGGCACGCACGCTCCAAACGCATCCAGGAGAAGCTCGGCACGGGGGACATCCTCGAGGTCGCCCAGGTGGTCCGCAGCCTGGCCGTGCGGCAGGAGGGCAAGGCTCTGCCCACCGGCGAGAAGCAGCTGTTCTCGCGCGCCCAGCACATCCTCGCCAGCGAGCTGATGTACGCGCGCGGCCTCACCGCGGAGGAGGCCGAGAGCCTCCTGGAGGGCGTGCTCGAAGGCGCCCGGGCCGACGCACCGGCGGCACTCGCGGCGGTCAGAGAGCCGGAACCCGTCGCCTGAGACGCGCGGACGACGCCTTATGCGGCGAGCTCGCCGCCTGAGCGTCGTGGCGCCGCCGCGCGCGCCTCGATGAGGTTCTTGAATCGCGCGAGATCCGCCGCCAGCATCTGGTTCACCGCGTCGAGCACGTAGGCCTCGCTGGCCTCGAGGCCCGCCTCGGGCTCCCAGTCGATGCCGAACGTGACGCGGCACGCCGACGTGCCGAGCGGTTCGAAGGTGACGCGCCCGGCGTTCGGCTTCTCCTCCGGGCGCCCGGGGACGCTCTCCCAGGAGATGCACTCATCGGGGACCTGCTCGGTGATCCGGGCGTCCCACTCACGGACTTCGTTCTCAGCGGTAGCGACCTCGTCCTTGACCTTGGCGACCCAGTGGAGACGGCCGTCGCCGAGCTCGTCGATCGAGGCGACTCCCTCCATCCACTGGGGATAGCTCTCGAACCGGGCCCACTGGGCGTAGGCGGTCTTCACGTCGACGCGGACGTCGACGGACTGTCGTGCAGAAGACATGGAGGATCAACTCCTACTATATTCGGGGATATCTTAGCGTTCCCGGTCCTGCGTCCCACGAACCCACCGCGCGGTGCCGTCGCCTGCGAGCGTGACGGGCGCGAAATGGCTTGACGGCGCCCTGTGACACAAAGCAGAGTCGCCGCAGCGAGCCGGCCACGCGCTCGCGGCCTCGACCCGCCGACCGCCGGAGGTCCTCATGCCAGTCAACGGAGCAGCTACCACGGGCAAGTCCCTGGCGATCGTCGGCGGCGGCATCGCCGGCCTGTGCGC
>DASUMX010000279.1:0-2033 GCA_036277455.1 Thermoleophilia bacterium | reverse complement strand
GTTCCGGATCGCGCCGTCGGCCATCTTCCGCAGGCCGAACTGGGAGAGGGGCTTCATCTTGTGGCACTTGAGGCACATCAGCGTGATGAAGACCTCGCTCCCGTCGGCGTCGTAGACGGCCGACTTCCGACGCTTCGGCTTCGGGGCCTCCTTCACGTGCGGATGCAACGCCGACGCGCTCACCGGCGCGCGGGCGACCTGCCCTTTCACGATCGCGGGGGCGACCATGACCTTGACGGCCATCGCTTCTACCTCCTGCTTTGCGGAGCAACCTCGCCTGGGCACGACGGAAAGGATGCCCGGCAGCCTGAGGCTAGCCCCCCCCTCTGACATCCGCCCGCGACCCGCCGCGCGCCACCACGTGTGATCGGCCGGCACGGGGGCAGGCTTCGCCCCCTCCGCCGGGGGGCGACGGAGGTCGGTCGGCCGGGCGTCGAGGGAAGCGGCAGCCACGGCGAGCCGGCGCCCGTCGCGTCGGCCGCTCCCTCAGGTCCCTTCAATGTCACCCGCCGCGGGTAGGAGCCCGGCGATTTCAGCGTGTCGCGGCGGCAACCTCGTGCAGGCGCAGGCCTGCGAGCTGGTCCTCGGTGGCGGCGATGAGCACGTCGCGCAGCGACTGGAGCAGCGCCTTCCAGCTGAGGGTGCGGCCCTCGTCCGAGCGGAGCGTCACGGCGCGGTAGAGCGCGAGCAGGGTGTACGCGACGCGCCGGAGCAGCAGCACGGCGAGCATGCCGTTCGGGTCGGCTTCGATCCACGGCCGGTCGTCCTCGGCGAAGGCGGTGTCGAGCGTGTGGTGGTTGCTCTCGACGCCCCAGTGGCTCCTCACGAGGAGCAGCCACTGCTGCGGCGTCAGCCGCTTCGGGTCGTAGCTCGAGACGAACATCCGCTCGTCCCGCTCGACGATGACCCTGCCCTTCACCCTCACGTACTCGACCGAGAGGAAGGCCTTGGCATGCTGCCAGACCGACTCCCCCGGCGACTTCCCGTCGCCGTAGGCCCAGCTCGGGTCGGCCCGGAGCAGCTTGAGCGAGCGGACGACGGTGGTCCCGTTGTCGAGCACGTCCTCGGTCGTGTCGATGACGGCCTCAGCCTGGAGATGCTCGTCGGCGAGCCGGCACATCGTCCGGTGCTCGTCCTTCAGCGCGAAGAGGTAGTCCTTGCCCGCGGCGATCACCGCGTCGGCGTTCGCCCGGGAGAAGCCTCCGGCGTCGTAGGTGACGAAGTCGAAGAGCTTCCCGAAGTGCTTCACGAGCCGCCGGAACGCCACCTGGAAGTGGCCCACCTCGTTCGTCCCTCCCGGGATCGGCACGGCGTCGAGGCACGGCCGCCCCGCCGCCGAGACGAGCGTGCACGTGACGGTGCGCACCATGCCGAACGGCACCTCCTGCCCCTCGATGTGGTTCTGCACCAGCGGGTGGTTGAGCGTCGGCAGCGACGTCGCCTTCCCGTCCATCGCGACGACGCTCATCGGCAGCCTCACCGGCCCGAGCGCCTTTCGCCGCCAGGCCGCGCGGACGGCACGCCGAAGCACCGCCCGCAGCCCGTCGAGCGGGACCCGGCAGAGCGCGTCCCGCGCCGTCGTGTCCGCCAGCCGCCGGGGGATGCCCAGCCGCCGCCGCATCGCCGGCGCCAGGGTCTCGGTGAGCGCCTCGCTCTCCGCGAGGCTCTTGCATCCCGCCATCAGCCCCAGCAGCGTCGCCCCCAGGATCTGGGGGAGCTTCCAGCGTCCCGCCCGCGCCCGCGGGTCGGGCACCTCCCCGAGTCCCAGCTCCGGCAGCCTCCCCGCCAGGACCCCCGCCATCCTCCTCACAGCCCTTTCCCTCACGGATCTCCTCCAGTACGATCAAGGGGTCGTTGGCATCCGCCGGGCTCCTACCCGACGACAAGCCGAACCGCGGCGGGCGACCCCTCACGGATCGCCCGCCGCACCTCTTCGTACCGCGAGTGGAGATGGGGCTGCGAATTTGTGCACGCGCCCCGCCGCCCGGCCCCGCCGAGCCAACCCCCCGTCACCTATCGGGGAGCGTCGGCCG